>NZ_JAKWJK010000012.1:0-3719 GCF_031570575.1 Pseudomonas sp. JL3 | reverse complement strand
CAAGGTAGCCGTAGGGGAACCTGCGGCTGGATCACCTCCTTAATCGACGACATCAGCTGCTCCATAAGTTCCCACACGAATTGCTTGATTCATTGAAGAAGACGATAAGAAGCAGCCCGAAATTGGGTCTGTAGCTCAGTTGGTTAGAGCGCACCCCTGATAAGGGTGAGGTCGGCAGTTCGAATCTGCCCAGACCCACCAATTTTGTGTGGGAAACGCCTGTAGAAATACNNNGCACGCAGGAGGTCAACGGTTCGATCCCGTTTGGCTCCACCATTAACTGCTTCGAAACGTTTGAGAGTTTAGAAATGAATATTCCGGTGTGAATATTGATTTCTAGTCTTTTGATTAGATCGTTCTTTAAAAATTTGGGTATGTGATAGAAAGATAGACTGATGGCCACTTTCACTGGTGGTGATCAGGCTAAGGTAAAATTTGTGAGTTTAATCGCGAATTTTCGGCGAATGTCGTCTTCNTTTGATTAGATCGTTCTTTAAAAATTTGGGTATGTGATAGAAAGATAGACTGATGGCCACTTTCACTGGTGGTGATCAGGCTAAGGTAAAATTTGTGAGTTTAATCGCGAATTTTCGGCGAATGTCGTCTTCACAGTATAACCAGATTGCTTGGGGTTATATGGTCAAGTGAAGAAGCGCATACGGTGGATGCCTTGGCAGTCAGAGGCGATGAAAGACGTGGTAGCCTGCGAAAAGCTTCGGGGAGTCGGCAAACAGACTTTGATCCGGAGATGTCTGAATGGGGGAACCCACCTAACATAAGTTAGGTATCTTAAGCTGAATACATAGGCTTAAGAAGCGAACCAGGGGAACTGAAACATCTAAGTACCCTGAGGAAAAGAAATCAACCGAGATTCCCTTAGTAGTGGCGAGCGAACGGGGACTAGCCCTTAAGTGGCTTTGAGATTAGCGGAACGCTCTGGAAAGTGCGGCCATAGTGGGTGATAGCCCTGTACGCGAAAATCTCTTGGTCATGAAATCGAGTAGGACGGAGCACGAGAAACTTTGTCTGAATATGGGGGGACCATCCTCCAAGGCTAAATACTACTGACTGACCGATAGTGAACTAGTACCGTGAGGGAAAGGCGAAAAGAACCCCGGAGAGGGGAGTGAAATAGATCCTGAAACCGTATGCGTACAAGCAGTGGGAGCCCACTTTGTTGGGTGACTGCGTACCTTTTGTATAATGGGTCAGCGACTTATTTTCAGTGGCGAGCTTAACCGAATAGGGGAGGCGTAGCGAAAGCGAGTCTTAATAGGGCGTCTAGTCGCTGGGAATAGACCCGAAACCGGGCGATCTATCCATGGGCAGGTTGAAGGTTGGGTAACACTAACTGGAGGACCGAACCGACTACCGTTGAAAAGTTAGCGGATGACCTGTGGATCGGAGTGAAAGGCTAATCAAGCTCGGAGATAGCTGGTTCTCCTCGAAAGCTATTTAGGTAGCGCCTCATGTATCACTGTAGGGGGTAGAGCACTGTTTCGGCTAGGGGGTCATCCCGACTTACCAAACCGATGCAAACTCCGAATACCTACAAGTGCCGAGCATGGGAGACACACGGCGGGTGCTAACGTCCGTCGTGAAAAGGGAAACAACCCAGACCGTCAGCTAAGGTCCCAAAGTTATGGTTAAGTGGGAAACGATGTGGGAAGGCTTAGACAGCTAGGAGGTTGGCTTAGAAGCAGCCACCCTTTAAAGAAAGCGTAATAGCTCACTAGTCGAGTCGGCCTGCGCGGAAGATGTAACGGGGCTCAAACCATACACCGAAGCTACGGGTATCACTTAGGTGATGCGGTAGAGGAGCGTTCTGTAAGCCTGTGAAGGTGAGTTGAGAAGCTTGCTGGAGGTATCAGAAGTGCGAATGCTGACATGAGTAACGACAATGGGTGTGAAAAACACCCACGCCGAAAGACCAAGGTTTCCTGCGCAACGTTAATCGACGCAGGGTTAGTCGGTCCCTAAGGCGAGGCTGAAAAGCGTAGTCGATGGAAAACAGGTTAATATTCCTGTACTTCTGGTTATTGCGATGGAGGGACGGAGAAGGCTAGGCCAGCTTGGCGTTGGTTGTCCAAGTTTAAGGTGGTAGGCTGAGATCTTAGGTAAATCCGGGATCTTAAGGCCGAGAGCTGATGACGAGTGTTCTTTTAGAACACGAAGTGGTTGATGCCATGCTTCCAAGAAAAGCTTCTAAGCTTCAGGTAACCAGGAACCGTACCCCAAACCGACACAGGTGGTTGGGTAGAGAATACCAAGGCGCTTGAGAGAACTCGGGTGAAGGAACTAGGCAAAATGGCACCGTAACTTCGGGAGAAGGTGCGCCGGTGAGGGTGAAGCATTTACTGCGTAAGCCCACGCCGGTCGAAGATACCAGGCCGCTGCGACTGTTTATTAAAAACACAGCACTCTGCAAACACGAAAGTGGACGTATAGGGTGTGACGCCTGCCCGGTGCCGGAAGGTTAATTGATGGGGTTAGCTAACGCGAAGCTCTTGATCGAAGCCCCGGTAAACGGCGGCCGTAACTATAACGGTCCTAAGGTAGCGAAATTCCTTGTCGGGTAAGTTCCGACCTGCACGAATGGCGTAACGATGGCGGCGCTGTCTCCACCCGAGACTCAGTGAAATTGAAATCGCTGTGAAGATGCAGTGTATCCGCGGCTAGACGGAAAGACCCCGTGAACCTTTACTATAGCTTTGCACTGGACTTTGAATTTGCTTGTGTAGGATAGGTGGGAGGCTTTGAAGCGTGGACGCCAGTTCGCGTGGAGCCAACCTTGAAATACCACCCTGGCAACTTTGAGGTTCTAACTCAGGTCCGTTATCCGGATCGAGGACAGTGTATGGTGGGTAGTTTGACTGGGGCGGTCTCCTCCTAAAGAGTAACGGAGGAGTACGAAGGTGCGCTCAGACCGGTCGGAAATCGGTCGTAGAGTATAAAGGCAAAAGCGCGCTTGACTGCGAGACAGACACGTCGAGCAGGTACGAAAGTAGGTCTTAGTGATCCGGTGGTTCTGTATGGAAGGGCCATCGCTCAACGGATAAAAGGTACTCCGGGGATAACAGGCTGATACCGCCCAAGAGTTCATATCGACGGCGGTGTTTGGCACCTCGATGTCGGCTCATCACATCCTGGGGCTGAAGCCGGTCCCAAGGGTATGGCTGTTCGCCATTTAAAGTGGTACGCGAGCTGGGTTTAGAACGTCGTGAGACAGTTCGGTCCCTATCTGCCGTGGACGTTTGAGATTTGAGAGGGGCTGCTCCTAGTACGAGAGGACCGGAGTGGACGAACCTCTGGTGTTCCGGTTGTCACGCCAGTGGCATTGCCGGGTAGCTATGTTCGGAATAGATAACCGCTGAAAGCATCTAAGCGGGAAACTAGCCTCAAGATGAGATCTCACTGGGACCTTGAGTCCCCTGAAGGGCCGTCGAAGACTACGACGTTGATAGGTTGGGTGTGTAAGCGCTGTGAGGCGTTGAGCTAACCAATACTAATTGCCCGTGAGGCTTGACCATATAACACCCAAGCAATTTGCTGACCTGAAGAGGCACCAGATTGCGGTGTGTGAAGACGAAACGAACCGAAAGTTCGAGAAACAAACACACAAACTATCGCATACCCATTCGCTGGAGCGTGAGCCGTAAGGCAAACGAGCTGGCTACCGAATTTCTTGACGACCATAGAGCATTGGAACCACCTGATCC
>NZ_JAKWJK010000011.1:0-203490 GCF_031570575.1 Pseudomonas sp. JL3 | reverse complement strand
CAGCCACAGCGTACCGGGCAGGTAGCCCATCTGCGCCGCCAAGACCGGGCCGACCAGAGGCCCTGCGCCAGCGATGGCCGCAAAGTGGTGTCCGAAAAGGATGTGTTTGTTGGTCGGCACGTAGTCCAGACCGTCATTGTTGAGCACGGCTGGGGTAGCCCGACGCGGATCGAGTTGCATCACATTATTAGCGATGAACAGGCTGTAGTAGCGGTACGCGACCAGATAAATGGCCACGGCGGCGACCACAATCCACAAGGCGTTGATCGCCTCGCCTCGGCGCAATGCCACTACGCCCAGGGCGCACGCTCCCAGGATTGCCAGCAGCAGCCAGGGTAAGTGGCGTAGCAGGCTATTATTATTTTTCATTTTATGATTCCAGCCAGAGTGGACAAGAAAGACAGCCATCCGGAGTTTAGCGCTACTGACGGCAAAGGCCATACCCCGACATTGATCCAGAGCCTGTCTTTGCTGGCAGGCTTTAACAATGCGGGTCTATAGTCAGCGGACATTCAGAGGATTGCGCCATGAGTGACCACCCTGCTGATCGCCGCCGCTTCAAACGTATTGCGTTCGATGCCCGAACCGAGCTGAGCCAGGGGGAATTCATCTGGCCGGTGAAGCTGATTGACCTGTCACTCAAGGGGCTGCTTATCGAGAAGCCCGAGCCGTGGCTGGGTAATCCAGACTGGCATTTCCTGGTTGATATTCATCTTAACGAAGACGTCGAGATCAAGATGGATGTGATGTTGACCCACGATGACCATGGTCAACTCGGGTTTGTCTGCAAACACATCAGCCTGGAATCGATTGAACGGCTGCGGCGATTGATCGAGTTCAACCTGGGCGATCCCGAGGAACTGGAGCGCGAATTGGGCGCCCTGATCGAAATCTGAAGGCCAATCCCACAGGGTTTTCGTTCGGGTTACCAGCTATTCGAACAAAGCGTCAAGCGCCTGTTCGAGACGCGTCACCGCAATAATCTGCAACCCCGGCGGCGCCTCTTTCGGCGCATTGCCCTTGGGCACGATAGCGCGCTTGAAGCCGTGCTTCGCCGCCTCTTTCAAGCGTTCCTGGCCACTCGGCACCGGGCGCACTTCACCCGACAAGCCGACTTCGCCGAACACCAGCAGATCATGGGGCAGTGGCCGGTTGCGCAAACTGGACATGACCGCCGCCATCAGCGCCAGGTCAGAAGCGGTTTCCAGCACCTTCACCCCACCGACCACGTTGAGGAACACATCCTGATCGTGAGTCGGGATGCCGCCATGGCGATGCAACACCGCCAACAACATGGCCAAGCGATTCTGATCCAGACCGAGTGTTACCCGGCGTGGATTGGCCATATGGCTGTCGTCCACCAACGCCTGCACTTCCACCAGCATCGGCCGGGTGCCTTCCCACGTGGCCATGACCACGCTGCCCGGGACTTCTTCCTGAGCGCGAGTCAGAAAAATCGCCGAGGGATTGGAGACTTCTTTCAAGCCCTTGTCGGTCATACCGAACACGCCCAATTCATTCACCGCACCGAAACGGTTTTTTACCGCCCGCAGCAGACGCAGGCGGCCATCGGATTCGCCTTCGAAATACAGAACGGTGTCGACCATGTGTTCCAGCACTCGAGGGCCGGCCAGTGCGCCTTCTTTGGTGACATGGCCCACGAGGAAAATCGCCGTGCCGCTTTGTTTCGCGTAACGCACCAGCAACGCCGCGCTTTCCCGAACCTGGGAGACGCCACCCGGTGCCGATTGCAGCTGCTCGGTGAAAATCGTCTGAATCGAGTCGATCACCATCACCTTGGGTTTTTCCTGCCTGGCCGTGGCGATGATGGTTTCGATGCAGGTTTCGGTCATCACCCGCAGCTGATCCTGAGGCAAGCCCAGCCGCCGGGCGCGCATGGCCACTTGCTGCTGGGACTCTTCGCCGGTGACATACAGCGCCGGCATGCTCTTGGCGAGGTTGCACAAGGTTTGCAACAAAATGGTCGACTTGCCGATGCCGGGATCACCACCGATCAACACCACCGAGCCATCCACCAGGCCGCCGCCCAGAACGCGATCCAGCTCGCTGGACGCCGTGGAGAAACGCGGAATCTCTTCAACGCTGACTTCGGCCAGGGTCTTGATCTGCGCCTGCTGGCCGGTCCAACCGGTGCGACCACTGGGGGCTGCGGCGCCGCCGCTCTCGACCATGGTTTCAGTCAGCGTGTTCCAGGCCCCGCATTCGCCGCACTGGCCGGCCCACTTGGGGAAGGTTGAGCCACACTCGGTGCAGCCGTACATGCGCTTGGCCTTGGCCATCTGAACTCCCGGCAAAAACCGCGATGATAGCTCAGCTCGCGCGGATCAGCGCGGCGCCGCCGTACGGATTTCACCGCTGGCCAGACGCGCGGCACTATTGCCCAGCGGATCTTCGGCATTCATGTCTGCCCCTTTGGCCTTGAGTGCGTCCAGCAACTCGACGCGCTTGAACAAGCCGGCATACATCGCGGCAGTCTGTCCCGCGCCGTTACGTTGGTCGGGACTGCACTGGGCGGTCAGCAAGGTCCTGGCGATCTGCACTTCGCCTTTGAAAATCGCGCCCATCAACGCCGTATTACCGCGTTGATCCTGAGCGCAGGCATCCGCCCCGGCAGCGAGCAAACGCTCCACGGCAGCGCTCTGGCCGTGATAGGCGGCCAGAATCAGCGCGGTGTAACCCTTGTTGTCGCGGGTATCGAGGGAATAGCCGGCCTCGATGAAGGTCTCGAGCATGGGCACATCACCGCGTCGAGCGGCATCGAAGTAGTAATCCTGTATTTGGGCTCTCAACTGCGCGGGGTCCTTCGAGACTGGCGCATCAGGCCCGGCGAACACGCTGAACGACACGCACGCCAGAAACACAGACAGATAAAAACGCATGGCGCAACTCCTTGATCAGACGGGACCTCGCATGAGGTCCCGCTTCAGGCAGATGGATCAGTCGACCAGTTTGGCCGCCAGCGCCTTGACCCGAGCCAGATCACCCTTGGCTACTTTGGCCACCCCGGTCCCGTATTCCGGGTCGGCCTTGTAAAGAAAGGACAGGATGATGTGCTTGCTCTCGTCATCGGTGGTGGCCAGCGAGCCACCGAAGCTGTCGATCAGGTCCTGACGTTCCTTCGGGTTGAACGAGCGATACAGATCGCCAGCTTGCTTGAAGTTCTGCTCACGCTGAATCTTCGCCTGCTGCGTGCTGCCCGACAGGGCCGACTGGCTGTAACGCGCGGTTTGCGGTTCTTCACGGGCCAGCAGGCGACTTGGCTGGTAATTCACGCCTGTGCTGCTGGCGCCGATGTTCATTGCGCCATCCTGGTTGCCGTTGTTCACGGCGATTTTGGGTGCATTGATCGGCAACTGCAGAGCGTTGGCCCCCAGACGATACAGTTGGGTATCGGCATACGAGAACACTCGACCTTGCAGTAAGCGATCTTCCGAAGGTTCGATACCCGGCACTAAATTGGCCGGGGCCATGGCCACTTGTTCGGTTTCCTGGAAAACATTCGCCGGATTACGGTTCAACACCATTTGTCCAACTTTCCGTTCAGGCACACCGGGCCAGATCTTGGTCGCGTCCAATGGATCGAAATCAAACTTGGACAAGTCTTGAGGATTTAGAACCTGGATGTACAAGTCCCATTTCGGGAAGTCACCCTTGTTAATATGTGACACCAAGTCGTTAGTCATATGACTGTAGTCTTGGCCTTGAACACCCGTCACTTCTTTAGGGTCGAGGTTTTTTATCCCCTGCAAACTTTTCCAGTGAAACTTTACATAGTGCACATCGCCTTTGGCATTAACCAACTTGTAGGCATGCACACTATTGCCGTCCATTTCCCGATAACTGGCCGGCGTGCCGGAGTTGGAATACAACTCGGTCAAGGTACGAGTGGCTTCCGGAACATGGGAGAAAAAGTCGAAACGACGGGAATCGTCGTCGAGGTTGGTACGCGGATCCGGCTTGAAGGCGTGGACCATGTCTGGAAACTTGATCGCGTCACGGATGAAAAAGGTCGGGAAATTGTTGCCGACCAGGTCCCAGTTGCCGTCTGCAGTGTAGAACTTGGTGGCGAACCCCCGCGGATCACGCAAGGTTTCCGGGGAATGGTTGCCATGGACCACAGCGGAGAAACGCACAAATACCGGCGTACTTTGGCCGCTGGCAAATACCTTGGCCTTGGTCAGGTCGCTGAGGTCGTCGGTCACGGTGAACGTGCCATGGGCGCCCGTGCCACGGGCATGCACCACGCGTTCGGGAATGCGTTCACGGTCAAAACGCTGGAGTTTCTGGATCAGTTGCACGTCTTGCAGCAGCACCGGCCCCGTCGCACCAGCAGTTTGCGAGTTCTGGTTGTCGCCGACGGCGGCCCCGTTATCGCGGGTCAAGGTCGCAGCATTGACGGAGAAGGACAGCAGGCTGGCGGTCAGAACGCCAAACGTACGACGGTGGGGAAAAGCCCCGAGGCCGAGGGGAGTTGTCATGGAAGTTTCCTCTGATTTTATAAGGCGCATCCAGGTGCGCCCTACAGAGGCTAGTGACCCAAAGACCAAAACATAAATAGAAATCCCGCACCGAGGCGATAGAGAAAAGGTTCTGGAAAGCCCGGTCTAGAGCGGGTAATCGCGCGCGACTGGTGGCACTTTGTAAACTAATTGCCGGAAGATGTGTCGATAAGAGCGAGCATTGTAAGACGGTGTTTCGAGCATGAGCCGTTTTGCTGACTTACACTGCGTTCACCAACCTCATCTGTAACAAGGAAATAACCTATGGGCGTGATAAGTGAGTTCAAGGCCTTCGCGGTCAAAGGTAATGTGGTCGACATGGCCGTGGGTATTATCATCGGCGCGGCCTTCGGCAAAATCGTTTCGTCGTTTGTCGGCGACGTGGTGATGCCACCCATTGGCTTGCTGATCGGTGGTGTGGACTTCAGTGACCTGGCCGTTACGCTCAAGGCTGGCAATGGTGAAGTCCCGGCGGTGATGCTGGCCTACGGTAAGTTCATCCAGAGCCTGATCGACTTCATCATCGTCGCCTTCGCCATTTTCATGGGCGTCAAGGCCATCAACCGCCTGAAACGCGAAGAGGCCGTGGCGCCAACCCTGCCGCCGGTGCCGACCAAGGAAGAAGAGCTGCTGGAGGAGATTCGCGATCTGCTCAAGGCCCAGAACAATCAGCCCTGATGACTGATCACCCGGCACAAACGGCGCCTTCGGGGCGCCGTTTGTTTACCAGTAGTTTTCCACCGCCACTTGGCCGGGACGTCGACTGAGGCTCAAGTGCATGTCCCGTTGCTTGAGCAATTTGCGCGTGTCATCGATCATCTGTGGATTACCGCAGAGCATTACCCGCGAATGCTCGGCTGTCAGCGCTACACCGGCTGTCCGCTCCAGCTCGCCACTTTCCATGAGTGTCGTGATCCGCCCATTCAAGGCACCCGAATGCTGCTCGCGGGTAACGGTGGCGATGAATTGCAGCTTGTGCGCGTACTCGGCCAGATAATCACGCTGCGCCAGCCCCGCAATCAGCTCCTGATACGCCAGCTCCCGCGCTTCGCGCACGCTGTAAACCAGGATGATTCGTTCAAATCTCTCCCAAACCTCGAAGTCCTGCAGGATCGACAGAAACGGCGCCAGCCCCGTGCCTGTGGATAACAACCAGAGGTCACGGCCATCGACGAAGCGATCCAGCGTCAGATAACCAAAGGCTTGGCGATCAACCAGCAGCGTATCGCCGACTTCCAGTCGACTCAGTTCACTGGTGAACTCCCCTCCCGGCACAACAATAGAGAAGAACTCCAGAAACTCGTCATAGGGTGACGAGACCATGGAATAAGCTCGCCACACCGTGCTGCCATCTGCCTTGGTCACGCCTAGTCGGGCGAATTGTCCTGCGCGAAAACGAAAGCCTGGATCCCTGGTGGTCCGCAGAGTGAACAGATTCGGAGTCAACGGCCGAACTTCAAGCAGCATTTGGCGCGTGAATTTTTCTGCACTGGCAGTCATGGCTCGCTCCCTTCGACATATGACGCCCAGTGTCCCGCAAAGCGGGCTGCGTAAACACCGGTGATTTGTAATGGCTTTCGTACACGCTCACTAATAATGTAATCAACATATACCAACAGTCGTTTGATCCTGTTTCTTTTAGAGTAACAAACCTAAGAACCGGTTATGCAGTCGCCTGCCTCTTAAAGAACGAAAAATTCGAGCACGCACGTATGAATTCTCCTACACTGCGAAACGTGCAGGATCTTGGATCCAATTAGCACCAATTCAAGTAAGTCCGAATGGAGTTACCCAATGAAAGTGTGGAAGGAATCACAGTTAACGCAGCTTTCTTACGCTCAGACAATAGAGACCGCGTACGAGATTGCCCTCAATCTCGTTAAAAACCTTGGCTTTAATTTCTGTGCCTTTTCAATAACATCTCAAACAAGGGGGATATCCCACAACAGGATCCAGCTGAATAATTACCCCGCAGAATGGAACACGAAGTATGAGCAAGAGCACTTCAGTGAAGTCGACCCGATACTAGCCCATTGCAATCATTCCGAATTACCGATTGTTTGGCAGAAGGAGGTCTTCTCCAAGACACCTATGCTGTGGCAAGCACAAGAAAAACAAGGTTTGCGCTATGGCTGGTCCCAATCCGTTCATGATCAGAACGGTCTTTGCAGCATGTTGAGCCTGGCGAGAAGCCACTGCCCGATTACTACGCACGATCTGTATCAGAATCTGGGCTACGCGATGTTCATCAGCCGTCACCTGCATGGGCTTGTCGCCAAAGAGCTGCCTGCGCCTTCAAAACCGGGGACCGTGAATTTATCATCCCGAGAAGTCGAGGTATTGAAATATTCAGCCGACGGCAAGACAGCAGGCGAGATCGCGATCATCCTCAATTTGAGTGAAAGCACGGTACAGTTCCATATTCGCGGCGCCATCCGAAAATTCGGTGTAAACAACAAGATTGCGGCGGTCATCAAAGCCGCGAGAGTGGGCGCCATCTGAATCTGTTTGAATCCGGTAATCCCCGCGAGTAATCCAAGCGAAAAAAACGTACCATTTGCGATCCATCCTGAGTGATGCCATGTGAAACTCCATGACGCAGTCCATTCGGATGGTTCGCCCGCTACAAGCCCCTGAGCGGCGGGCCACTCCTTGATTATCCTCCGTTGACTACCCAGAGCCCCCGCCTCATGCCTCTGCTCGAAACCCCCTTCGCTCAACTCGATCTGATCCGCCAGCCAGAACAGCAGAACGAACCGTTGCAAGCATTTGATGCCGCAGACGAATACCTGCTGACTCATCTGGCCGAGCAACAACCGGCAGCCGATACTCGTGTGCTGGTGCTCAACGACAGCTTCGGTGCTTTGGCCGCCAGCCTGGTGGGCAAGGTTCGGGTGACCAGTAGCGGCGATTCGTTTCTGGCCTTTCAGGGGCTGGAAAAAAACCTGATACGCAACGGTCAGGCGTTTGATGCGGTGCCGAGGGTGCCGGCCAGCGAAGCGTTCGTCGGCCCGTTTGACCGGGTATTGATCCGGGTACCGAAAACCCTGGCTTTGCTGGAAGAGCAACTGATCAGGTTACAGGGTCAACTGGCTCCCGGCGCTCAAGTGATTGCGGCCGCGATGGTGAAGCATTTGCCACGCGCTGCGGGCGATCTGCTGGAGCGTTACATCGGTCCGGTGCAAGCCTCGCTGGCCGTGAAGAAGGCTCGGCTGCTGATCGCCACAGCCGAAGCCAAAGCCCCTGCTATCTCCCCTTACCCGACCCGCTATCGACTCGACACGCCTGCGATCGAACTGCTCAATCACGCCAATGTGTTCTGCCGCGAGGGGCTGGATATCGGCACGCGAGCGTTTTTGCCGCACTTACCGAAGAACCTCGGCGCAGCGCGGGTGGCGGATCTCGGATGTGGCAACGGCGTGTTGGCGATTGCCAGTGCCCTGCAAAATCCTGAGGCGCACTACACGCTGGTGGATGAGTCATTCATGGCCGTGCAATCGGCCGCTGAAAACTGGCGCGCGGCGCTGGGTGATCGTGACGTGATCGTGCGGGCCGGCGATGGTTTGGCTGAGCAGGAACCGCAATCTCTGGACGTGGTGTTGTGCAATCCGCCATTTCATCAACAACAAGTGGTCGGCGATTTCCTGGCCTGGCGGATGTTCCAGCAAGCGCGTGAATCGTTGGTGGTGGGCGGCGCGCTGTACATCGTCGGCAATCGTCACCTGGGCTATCACAGCAAGCTGGCGCGGTTGTTCCGCGGCGTTGAGCAAGTCGCGGCCACCCCCAAGTTCGTCATTCTCAAAGCACGTAAATAAAAGCGAAAAAAACCCCTCCACCAGGAGGGTTATAAATCCGTGCCGCAAGGCAACGGGATGGGAATTTCAGTGGGTGCTCAAACCGGCGGCATTCATGAACATGCGCATCAACGAGGCCACAATGAACAGTGCCAAGACGCTGCCGGTCCAGATCATCGCCAGCCAGCCGAGTCGCTGCCAGAGCGGCTTTTTCTCGGCTGCTTCAATTTCCTGCAAATCAGGTTTGCCAGCCATCATCGTGATCTCCTCTGCAACGGCGCCGGTAATCCTGCGCCGTAGTCGGCTAGTGGTAACCGTCTTCGTGGGTGACCTTGCCGCGGAATACGTAGTAGCTCCAGAAGGTGTAACCCAGGATGAACGGGATGATGAACAGCGTGCCCACCAGCATGAAGCCCTGGCTTTGCGGCGGTGCGGCAGCGTCCCAGATCGAGATCGACGGCGGTACGATGTTCGGCCACAGGCTGATCCCCAGACCGCTGTAGCCGAGGAAGATCAGCACCAGGGTCAACAGGAATGGCGTGTAGTGCGCATTGCGCGCCACCGCGCGAATCAGACCGAACAGGGTCACCAGCACCAGAATCGGCACTGGCAAGAACCAGAACAGGTTCGGCAGGGTAAACCAGCGTGCTGCGATCTCGGCGTGGGCCAACGGCGTCCAGATGCTGACGATGCCTATCACCGCCAGCAATACGAAGGCCAATGGCCGCGCCAGGTCATGCATCTGCTCCTGCAATTTGCCTTCGGTTTTCATGATCAGCCAGGTGCAACCGAGCAACGCATAGGCCACCACCAGCGCCGCGCCACAGAACATTGTGAACGGCGTCAGCCAGTCGAGTGAACCACCGGCAAACTGACGATTGACCACCGGTAGCCCATCGATGAACGCCCCCAATGCCACGCCCTGGAAGAACGTTGCGGCGATCGAGCCACCGATGAATGCCTTGTCCCAGAGGTGACGCTTGTCGTCCTTGGCCTTGAAGCGGAACTCAAAGGCCACACCGCGAAAAATCAGCCCGATCAGCATAAAAATCAGCGGCAGGTACAGCGCCGAGAGCACCACCGAATAGGCCAGCGGGAAAGCGCCGAACAATGCCGCACCGCCCAATACCAGCCATGTTTCGTTGCCGTCCCAGACCGGGGCGACGGTGTTCATCATGACGTCACGATCGCTCTTGCCCTTGATGAACGGGAAAAGAATCCCGATCCCCAGGTCGAAACCGTCCATGACCACATACATCATGATGCCGAAGATGATGATCACGGCCCAGATCAGCGGAAGATCAATACCCATGATTCAAATCTCCTTGGTCAGGCTGGGGCTGTTATCAGCTTCGGTGCCATCGTCATCGGCTGCAGACAGCGGACGAGCCGGTGTGCGTTTCTGGCCAGGACCACCTTCGTTGGTTTCCTTGCCTTCGTCGATCTTCGGCCCTTTGCGCACCAGACGCATCATGTAACCAAGACCGGCGCCGAACAGCGCGAAATACACCACAACGAACATGATCAAGGTGATGCTCATCTGCACGAAGCTGTGCCCGGAGGACGCGTCTGCCGTGCGCATCAAGCCGTAGACCACCCACGGTTGACGACCGATTTCAGTGGTGAACCAGCCGGCGAGGATTGCGATCAGGCCGGACGGGCCCATCCACAACGCCAGGTACAGGAATGGCCGCGAGGTATACATCTTGTCGCTTTTGCGCAGCCACAGGCTCCACAAACCGGTGAAGATCATCAGCATGCCCAGACCAACCATGACCCGGAACGACCAGAAAACGATGGTCGAATTCGGCCGGTCTTCAGGCGGGAACTCCTTGAGCGCCGGCACCTGTTTATCCAGGGAGTGGGTCAGGATGAGGCTGCCCAGGTACGGAATCTCGACCGCGAATTTGGTCCTCTCTTCTTTCATGTCCGGCCAGCCGAACAGGATCAGCGGGGTGGCTTCATCACCGTGGTTTTCCCAGTGACCTTCGATCGCAGCGATTTTCGCCGGCTGATGCTTGAGTGTGTTGAGACCATGGAAGTCACCGATAACTGCCTGAATCGGGGCAACGATCAGCGCCATCCACATCGCCATCGAGAGCATGGTGCGGATCGCCGGGTTGTCCTTGCCGCGCAGCAAGTGCCAGGCCGCCGACGAACCGACGAAGAAGGCAGTCGCAACGAACGCCGCCGTGGACATGTGCAACAGCCGGTAGGGGAACGACGGGTTGAAAATAATCGCCAGCCAGTCCACCGGAATGACTTGGCCATTGACGATTTCGTAACCTTGCGGGGTCTGCATCCAGCTGTTGGAGGCCAGAATCCAGAAGGTCGAAATAAGGGTGCCGATGGCTACCATGACCGTCGAGAAAAAGTGCAGCTTGCGCCCGACCTTATTCCAGCCGAACAGCATGACGCCAAGGAAACCGGCCTCCAGGAAGAAGGCAGTGAGCACTTCATAGGTCAGCAATGGCCCGGTCACCGAACCGGCGAAGTCCGAGAAACGGCTCCAGTTGGTGCCGAACTGATAGGCCATGACCAAACCGGAAACCACACCCATGCCGAAGTTGACGGCAAAGATCTTCGACCAGAAATGGTACAGATCGCGGTAAGTGTCGTTGTGCGTCTTCAGCCACAGGCCTTCGAGCACCGCCAGGTAACTCGCCAGGCCAATGGTAATGGCCGGGAACAGGATGTGGAACGAAATGGTGAATGCGAACTGAATCCGGGCGAGATCAAGTGCCTCCAAACCGAACATAAGTCTTCCTCTGTCAGGTAATACCGGCTGAAGGCTTGCGGCCTACACCCACTGCCCCCACGGATATGGAGTGTGGCGAATTCGAATTCGTTCTTTTTTGTACCATCATCACAAACGTAGGGAGTCTGGCCATCTGGCCGCCGGATCAGTTCCGCGAAGGGTCTTGATCTGGATCAAGCAACGTTGAAAGAGTAGTCGCATTTTTGCCGATGGACGGTGTGGTCTTTTGCCGCGTGACAGGTTGCCTCATGGGTTTGGTCATGAGCTGCAATACATTCCCAGTAGCGAGGGATTTAAAGGCTGCGTAGATCGGTGTCTAGCTAACTAAATCTTTCCAATCTGCAACTTCTCGTTACAGGTGGTGATAATCTCGCCCTTCCCCTCCGCCCAGACCTGCCCTCAGATGCCCAGCCAAGCGCCCCTGCTGTTACGTCATCACCGCCCGTTTATCGCGTTCTGGCTGGCTCGGGTGTTTACCGCCAGCGGTTTTCAGATGCTCACGGTGGCAATCGGCTGGAATCTGTATCAACTGACCGGCAACGTGCTCGATCTGGGCTTGGTAGGTTTGGTGGAGTTTGCTCCGCGGGTATTGTTCATGCTGCACACCGGGCATGTCGCGGACCGCTATGACCGGCGCAAGGTCGCGGCGATCTGTCAGTCCCTGCAAGCGCTGATTGCCCTGTCGCTGGCCATCGGCAGCGCGACCGACCATGTCACTCGGGAGATGATCTTCATCCTCGCGTTCCTGCTCGGCGCCGCCCGCTCCTTCGAAATGCCGACGACCCAGGCCTTGCTGCCGAGCATCGTGCCAAGCGCGTTGTTCCCCCGCGCGGTTGCCGCCGCACAGTCGGCCCAACAATCGGCGACCATCGTCGCCCCGGCGCTGGGCGGTTTGCTCTATGCCTTCGGTAGCGTCTGGGTGTATGGCCCGACGGTGATCCTTTATCTCATCGCTTGTGCGCTGATGCTCAACCTGCCGGCCCGGCAGACACCGCTGAACAAGGGCAAGGCCACCCTGGATTCGCTGCTGGCGGGCATCCGCTTCATTCGCAGTCGCCCGGACATTCTCGGGGCGATTTCCCTGGACCTGTTTGCCGTCCTGCTGGGTGGCGCGACCGCGCTGCTGCCGGTGTTCGCCAAAGATATTCTGCTGACCGGCCCGTGGGGTCTGGGCCTGCTGCGTTCGGCTCCTGCAGTCGGTGCGCTGCTGATGTCACTGTTTCTGGCGCGATTTGCCGTAGAGCGAAACGTCGGGCGGGTAATGTTCACGGCCGTGGGTGTATTCGGCGTGGCGACCATCGCTTTCGGCCTGTCGACTTCGTTCTGGTTTTCTCTCGCCGTGCTGGTGGTATTGGGTGCAGCGGACATGATCAGCATGGTGATCCGCGCCTCATTCGTGCAACTGGAAACCCCCGACGAAATGCGCGGCAGGGTCAGCGCTGTGAATGGCTTGTTCATCGGCGCTTCGAATCAGCTCGGCGAGTTCGAGTCCGGCCTGACGGCCCACTGGTTCGGCACGGTGCCGGCAGTGGTGATGGGCGGCATCGGCACGCTGATGGTGACCGGGGCCTGGATCAAACTGTTCCCGACCCTGGCCAACCGTGACCGCATGCATGTGCCGGTGGAAGAGGTCAGGGTATGAGGCAGTCTGCCCAGGGCGCTCTCTAAACCACCAACTCTCCCGCCACTGTCGACCGTGTGGCTTTGCCGCAGAGTTGCTCCACCAGCGTCAGCGCAAACGCCAACGCGGCGCCTGAACCCTGGGCGGTGATGCAATTGCCATCGACCACCACCGGCTGATCGATGAAGTTACAGCCCGACAGTTGATTGCTGACAGTGGGCAAGCAAGTCATGCGCCGCTGACGCAAAACGCCAAAGGTTTGCAGCGCCAACGCCGGAGATTCGGCAATACCGGCAAACAGACGCCCGGCGGCGGCCTGGTCCTTGATCAATTGTTGCAAGGGTTGGTGGGCCGCCAAATGCTGCGCCCCCACGGCACCGCCTGGCAGAACGATCAGGTCGAAGGGTTGGGCCAGCAAGTCCACCAACATCGCATCGGCCGTGAGACGAGTGCCGCGGGCGCAGGTGAGCATGCGCCGTGCCTCGATGCTGGCCACCACCACTTCCACCTTGGCGCGGCGCAGCACATCGATCAGGGTCACGGTTTGCAGATCGTCGATGCCCTCGGCGAGGGTAATCAGGGCTCTAAAGGTCATGGGCGCGGTCCACAGGATGATCTTTAAAGCGTAGTCAGCTTTCCTGACCCTTGTTCGAGGCCAGCCGTTACTTGATGTAAAGCTGCGTCGACATCGTGTTGCCGGGTGCGTTGATCGAGGTATTGCTGAACGTGAAGGTGCCGTCCTGCTTGCCCGCCAGGTTGAAGATGTACAGATAGCCGACAGTTTTTTTCCCGGCGGAGCACTCGGTCAGGTTGCCGGTATCAAAAGCACAGACAGGGGTTCGGGTGCCGTCCAGTTTGAAACCGTCCAGTGCGACATGGGCTTCACGGCCGTAACCGACTTCCAGCACGTAGACCTTGATGTTCGGGCCCTTGTGGTCGCAACGGGTTTGCGCCTGGCCGTCCGCGATATTTTCAAAGCCACAGCCTGGCGATTCGACCTTGAGTACTTTTACCTGACTCAACGGTGGCGCCATGGCCGCAGAGGCTGTTTGCGCTCCGATGAAACAGGTGAGCAGCAACCCAAATGCCGCAACCACACGCTTATTAATGCAATACATATCCACCCCCTCCCTCCCCCAAAAAACAGCGCGCAGTATGGCGCAGTTCCCTTTTATGCAAAACATCGACGACGATCGCAGCCATAAGCAGCCATAGCCCCACGCTGCTGGTATGATGCGCGGCTTTTTCCGACCCACAGAAAATACCCAGGCGCCTGTAGCGGTCTGTGCTTTGCTGTTGAGGTCGATACATTCACGGCGCCGGGCGCGCCACGGGGAGCAGACATGCTGGAAAGGCTGTTTCAACTCAAGGCACACAACACCAACGTGCGGACCGAGATTCTGGCGGGCGTCACGACCTTTTTGGCCATGGCCTACATTCTGTTCGTCAACCCGAGCATCCTCGGCGAGACCGGCATGGACAAGGGCGCGGTGTTTGTCGCCACCTGCCTGGCAGCCGCCATCGGCTCGGCGACCATGGGCCTGATCGCCAACTACCCGATCGCCCTCGCACCGGGCATGGGCTTGAACGCCTTCTTCACTTACACCGTGGTCCTGCACATGGGCCACACCTGGCAAGTGGCGCTGGGCGCGGTGTTCATCTCGGCGGTGATGTTTTTCCTGCTGTCGATCTTCCGCATCCGCGAATGGATCATCAACAGCATTCCGCTGGCACTACGCTCGGCGATTGCTGCCGGTATCGGCCTGTTCCTGGCACTGATCGCTCTGCACAACGCCGGCATCGTGGTCAGCAACCCGGCGACCATGGTCGGCCTCGGCGACTTGAAGCAACCGGCGCCGATTCTCGCGACCCTCGGTTTTGCCCTGATCGTGGCGCTTGAAGCCCTGAAAGTGCGCGGTGCAGTCCTGATCGGTATTCTGGCAGTGACCATCGTTTCGATCCTGCTGGGCTTCACCCCGTTCGGTGGCGTGATGTCGATGCCGCCGTCCCTGGCCCCGACCTTCCTGCAACTGGACATCAAAGGCGCACTGGACATCGGTCTGGTCAGCGTGATCTTCGCCTTCCTGTTCGTCGACCTGTTCGACAACTCCGGCACCCTGATCGGCGTCGCCAAGCGCGCCGGCCTGATGGGCAAGGACGGCCACATGCCGAAAATGGGCCGCGCCCTGATCGCCGACAGCACCGCGGCCATGGCCGGTTCCTTGCTGGGTACCTCGACCACCACCAGCTACATCGAATCCGCAGCTGGCGTGAGTGCCGGTGGCCGCACCGGCCTGACTGCCATCGTGGTTGCGATTCTGTTCCTGCTGGCGCTGTTCTTCTCGCCATTGGCGGCCAGCGTTCCAGCCTTCGCCACCGCGCCTGCGTTGCTGTTCGTCGCCGTACTGATGACATCGGGCCTTGCGGAAATAGACTGGGACGACATCACCGTCGCCGCACCGGTCGTGGTCACCGCCCTGGCCATGCCATTCACTTATTCCATCGCCAACGGCATCGCCTTCGGTTTCATCTCCTGGACAGCCATCAAACTGTTGTCCGGTCGCGGCCGTGAGTTGAATTCGGCGCTGGTGATTCTGTCGATTCTGTTCGTGATCAAGTTGGGTTGGTTCAACGCATGACTTTTGATTCCCAGGCTTACGCCGTTCAGCTCGAAGAAAAGGTCACGCGCCTGCGTGATCTGCTGGCCCCGTTCGATGCACCGGAACCTGCGGTGTTTGACTCGCCGCTGAAAAACTTCCGCCTGCGTGCCGAATTCCGTCTGTGGCGCGAAGCCGGCGAGCGCCATTACGCGATGTTTTCCCAGGAAGACAAACGCACGCCGATCCTGATCGAAGAATTCCCGATTGCCAGCCTGCGCATCAACCAGTTGATGCCGCAGCTCAAGGCAGCCTGGCAAGCGAGTGCGGCCCTGAGCCACAAGCTGTTTCAGGTGGAGTTCCTGACCACCCTGGCTGGCGATGCAATGATCACCCTGTGCTATCACCGCCCGCTGGACGAACACTGGCACACGGCCGCATCGAAACTGGCAGCCGACCTGAACGTCAGCATCATCGGTCGCTCGAAGGGCAAACGCGAAGTGATCGGTCACGATTACGTGGTCGAGAAGCTCGAAGTGGGCGGCCGCACCTTCAGCTATCGCCAGCCGGAAGGCGCGTTCACCCAGCCCAACGGCACGGTGAACCAGAAGATGCTCAACTGGGCGTATGACGCTCTCGGTGATCGCCAGGATGATCTTCTGGAGCTGTATTGCGGCAACGGCAACTTCACCCTGCCGCTCGCTACCCGCGTGCGCAAAGTGCTGGCCACCGAAATCAGCAAGACTTCGGTCAACGCGGCACTCAGCAACCTGAGCGAAAACGCGGTGGATAACGTCACGCTGGTGCGTCTGTCTGCCGAAGAGCTGACCGAAGCCCTGAACGAAGTTCGCCCGTTCCGGCGCCTGCATGGCATCGACCTCAAGAGCTACGAGTTCGGTAGCGTGTTCGTCGATCCGCCCCGCGCCGGCATGGACCCGGACACTTGCGAACTGACCCGGCGATTCGACAACATCCTCTACATTTCCTGCAACCCGGAAACCCTCGCGGCCAACATCGCCCAACTGCACGACACTCACCGCATCACTCAATGCGCGATGTTCGACCAGTTTCCGTGGACCCATCACATGGAATCCGGGGTGTTGTTGACCCGTCGTTGATTGCAGCCTCCACCTACAAATCAGCCGTCCACAGGACGGCTTTTTTGTGGGCGATTGAAACGCCCTGTATTTATGCGCTCTTATTTGATAAGTACAGACTCTGACACTTCATTTGATTCCCGGTGTAATCAATCATGCAGCGACATTTCGACGATCTCCAGCTGGGCAGCATCGAACTGTTTTGCCTGGCCGCCGAAGCCGGCAGTTTTACCGCAGCCGCCCTGGTGGCAGGCGTGACCCCGGCCGCCGTCAGCCGCTCGGTGTCGCGCATGGAAGAACGTTTGGGTGTGCGGTTGTTTGCGCGTACCACCCGCAGCGTCAAGCTGACTGACAGTGGCCGGCGTTATTTCGAGGAGTGTCGCGAGGCGCTCGCACAATTGGTCGAGGCCCAGCGCGAGGTAATGGGGCAGCAGCAAGAACCTTCCGGCACCTTGCGCATCAGTATTCCCACGACCTATGCCCATCATCGAATCCTGCCGTTGCTGCCTGCGTTTCGGGCTCGCTTTCCGGCCGTGAAGGTCGAGGCGCACATCAGTAATCGCAATATCGATTTCGTCGGCGAAGGCTATGACATGGCGATCCGTGTGCGGGCCATTCCCGACTCCGGGCTGATCGCACGGCCATTGGAAGACGCCGCGCTGGTGATGATTGCCAGCCCTGATTACCTGAAGCGCGCCGGCACCCCGAAGACCCTGGATGACTTGGCTCAGCACGAATGCATTCAGTACGAACTGCCCAGCAGCGGACGGCGGATTGCCTGGCTGTTCAATGACAACGGCGTGCCGTTGGAGATTCTCGCCGAGGGCAACTATTGCTGTTCCGATGACGTATTGGGCGGCGTGACGCTGGCAAAAAGCGGCGCCGGGATCTTTCAAACCTATCGCTTCATCGTCGAAAAGGAACTGGCGGACGGTTCGCTGGTGGAAGTGCTCAAACCCTATGGCGGACGCTCCCGCCCTTTCACGCTGCTGTACCCGCAAAGTCGCCATGTGCCGTTGCGGTTAAGAGCGTTTATCGATTTTCTGGTTGAGCAGCTGCCGCGCTGATTTGTCCGATTACCGCACAAATAATCCGGCCCTTCCGCCCTCTTCAATTGACCTTGTTAACCAGTTAGTACAATTTCTCCCCCACAGGCTGAAACCCTCGGCCAATGCCAAAAATAATATGTGGAGAGACTCGATGTCCCCTATCGTTCTGGTGCTCAACGGCCCGAACCTGAACCTGCTGGGCACCCGTGAACCGGCGACTTATGGCCACGAAACCCTGGCGGACATTTCCGCGCTGTGCGGTCGCGCTGCCGAAGAGTTCGGCCTGACAGTGGAATTTCGCCAGACCAACCATGAAGGCGAACTGCTCGACTGGATTCACGCCGCCCGTGGCCGTTGCGCCGGGATCGTCATCAACCCGGCCGCCTGGACTCACACCTCGGTGGCCATCCGCGATGCTCTGGTTGCCAGCGAACTGCCAGTGATCGAAGTGCATTTGTCCAACGTCCATGCCCGCGAACCCTTCCGGCATCACTCCTTTGTTTCGTCCATCGCCACGGCGGTCATGTGCGGTTTCGGCAGCCACGGCTATCGTTTGGCGCTGGAGCATTTCAGCCAACGTTTGGAAGGTTAAGCGTCATGACACAGAACACCGTGGTATTGGCCGGGCTGATCGGTGCCGGCATTCAGGCTTCCCGCACCCCCGCGCTGCACGAGCATGAAGGCGATGCGCAGGGTTTGCGTTACCTGTATCGGTTGATCGATCTGGATCAATTGAAACTCGACAGCAGCGCCCTGCCCGACCTGCTGATGGCCGCCGAACGGATGAATTTCACCGGGCTGAACATCACCTTCCCGTGCAAGCAGACGGTCATCCCGTTACTTGACGAGTTGTCGCCGGAAGCCCGCGGTATTGGCGCAGTGAATACGGTGGTGCTCAAGGACGGTAAACGCATCGGCCACAACACCGATTGCCTGGGTTTTGCCGAAGGCTTTCGCCGTGGCCTGCCGGGCGTTGCCCTTGAGCGCGTGGTGCAAATGGGCGCCGGTGGCGCAGGCGCGGCAGTGGCCCACGCGCTATTGAGCGAAGGCGTACAGCTGCTGAGCATTTTCGATGTGGATCAAGGTCGCGCTCAGTCGCTGGCGAACAACCTCAATCAGCATTTTGGTTTCGGTCGCGCCGTGGCCGGGCATGATTTGCCAGGCACGCTGGGTCAGGCTGACGGCCTGGTAAATACCACGCCGATGGGTATGAAAAAATTGCCGGGCACACCGGTGCCGGTGGAGCTGCTTCGGGCGCAGTTGTGGGTTGCGGAGATCGTTTACTTCCCGCTGGAAACCGAACTGCTGCGCAACGCTCGCGCGCTGGGCTGCCGAACCCTGGATGGCGGCAACATGGCGGTGTTCCAGGCGGTGAAGGCGTTTGAGCTGTTCAGCGGCGTGGTGCCGGATGCCCAGCGGATGCTGGCGCATTTTCAGAGCATGAATGGTTGAAAAGTNGGGCTGCCGAACCCTGGATGGCGGCAACATGGCGGTGTTCCAGGCGGTGAAGGCGTTTGAGCTGTTCAGCGGCGTGGTGCCGGATGCCCAGCGGATGCTGGCGCATTTTCAGAGCATGAATGGTTGAAAAGTCTTCGCGGGCAAGTCGGATCGCCGCACCGCTCGCTCCTACACAGGTCGCGTGATCTGCAGGAGCGAGCGGTGCGGCGATCCGACTTGCCCGCGAAGACGTCAGGCCTGCAAATACCGCAAAACCGACTCGCAGATCATCCCCCGATGACGCTGCTTGATGCTTTCGTCCGGCAAGTCGATCTGAAAGATCTCACTCAAGGTATGACGGTTCGACACGCGATAGAAGCAAAACGAGCTGATCAGCAGATGCACATCCAGCGGATCGAGACCGCTGCGGAATACACCCTCTGCAGCCCCGCGCCGCAAGATCTCGTCCAGTGAATCGAGGATGGTGTTGTTCATCGCCTTGATCGCATCGGAGCGCTTCACATACTCGGCGTTATGAATGTTCTCGATGCTGACGATACGCACGAAATCGACGTTGCGATCATGGTGATCGAAGGTGAACTCCACTAGGCGACGAATCGCTTCCACCGGCGCCAGTTCGGTCAGGTGCAATCGGTTTTCGGTGCTGCGAATATCCCCGTAGAGTTTCTCCAGCACCTCGACGTAGAGCTGTTCCTTACTGCCGAAGTAGTAATAGATCATGCGTTTGGAGGTGTGGATGCGCTCGGCGATCGCGTCGACGCGCGCACCGGAAAGCCCCTGCTGAACGAACTCGACAATGGCCTCTTGAAGGATGTTCTCGCGGGTCTTTTCCGGGTTGTTCTTGCGACTCTTGCGAGGCTCGGCAATTGGCTTTTCGGGCGCTGCGGAGAGTTCTGAAATTATTGTCATTGCGGGCTCACGGCCATCACTGCACAAGCTGGCGATTATGGGCTGCCGCGCACAGTGAAGGAAGTCGCGAGGCAGCAGTTTTGTACCCGTGTTTACGATTTTCCTACAACTTTACCTGACGTACGCCACCACTTCGCGATTTGGCCATGGCCGCCAGTCGCACTGCCACGTTGGCCGCGCCGTAACCCGCGTAGCCGTTTTTGCGCTGGATGATTTCAAAGAAGAACCGCCCTTCGAACGGCTCGGTGTACACATGAAACAGCTCGCCGCCCTGAGCATCGCGGTCGTAGAGCACGTTGAAATAGGCCAGTTCACTGAGGAACTCATCATCGAAATCGAACCGCGCGGCGAGGTCATCGTAATAGTTGAGCGGGATATCCAGCAGCGGCACGCCTGCCTCCTTGGCGCGGCTGACTTCGGCAAAGATGTCGTCGCAATCGAAAGCAATGTGATGCACGCCAGAACCGCGATAACTCGACAGCGCGTGTGAGATGGCGGTGTTGCGGTTCTCGGAAATGTTCAGCGGCAGGCGGATCGAACTGCAACGGCTGCGCAATGCACGGCTCTTCACCAAACCATACGGGTCGGGCAACACCACTTCATCGTCGGCTTCGAAATCCAGCAGGCTTTTATAGAACAGCACCCAGCTATCAAGGCTGTCGGCCGGCAGCGCCATCGCCATATGGTCGATGCGTTTGAGGCCACCGCTGGCCACGACCGTCGGTTGCAGGTTGAAATCGGTGCCGTAGACGTCGGCGTCCTTGTCCACCAGGTAAATCAGACTGCCATCCGGCGCACGCACCGCTGCCAGCTCAAGCTCATTGGGGCCTACCAGTCCGCGATAGGGCTGGCCTTTGTACGCAATGGCACGGGCCAGCGCACTGGCGCTGTCCTTCACCCGCACGGCGGTGGCGCACAGCGACGGGCCGTGCGCCTCGAAAAAACTGTGGGCGAAAGAGTAAGGCTCGGAGTTGAGGATCAGATTGATATCGCCCTGACGCAACAGGCTGACGCTCTTGGAACGGTGTTGCCCGGCCTTGACGAAACCCAGCCGCTCCAGCCAATGGGACAGCTTGGCACCGAGGCTTTCGTCCACTGCGAATTCAAGAAACTCGATGCCGTTGTATTCGCTCGCGTTTGGGGTGTCGAACAAAATGTCGCGATTGGTCGGGGGCGTGGCTTCCTGTTCCAGACGTTGGCGGGTTTTCTCTTCCAGATACAGCAACGAACGCAAACCGTCGGCAGCATTGGCCCGTGGCGGTGCGGCGCGGAAGCCATCGTTGAAGATCTCCAGCGACAGTGGCCCGGTGTAGCCACTCTTGATGATGGGCGCGAGGAAGCCCGGTAGATCGAATTCGCCCTGGCCTGGGAAGCAGCGGAAATGCCGGCTCCACTCCAGCACGTCCATGGCCAGGATCGGCGCATCGGCCATTTGCACGAAGAAGATCTTGTCGCCGGGAATCTCGGCGATGGCGCTCGGGTCGCCCTTGAGCGACAGCGTATGAAAACTGTCCAGCAACACGCCGAGGCTCGGATGATCGGCCTGGCGAACGATGTTCCACACTTGTTGCCAGGTGTTCACATGCCGCCCCCAGGCCAGCGCTTCATAGCCGATCCGCAGGCCACGAAGGCTGGCCCGCTCTGCGAGCCGGTGCAAATCATCAACCAGAATCTGCTCATCACCGATGGAATCGGCCGAGGCGTTGCTGCAGACCAACACCAGATCAGTGCCCAGTTCCAGCATCAAATCGAACTTGCGCTCGGCCCGCTCCAGATTGCGTGGCAGGCGATCGCGGCGGCAACCTTCGAAATCCCGAAAGGGTTGAAACAGCGTGATGGCGATCCCCAGATCGGCGCACATCTGTTTGATTTCGCGCGGGCTGCCGTCGTAGTAAAGCAGGTCGTTTTCGAAAATCTCCACCCCGTCAAAACCGGCGGCGGCAATGGCTTCGAGTTTTTCCGGCAGGGTGCCGCTCAAGGAAACGGTGGCAATGGAACGCTGCATGTGTCGACTCCCGATGGTGGGGACATTCTTGTTGGGCAAATTATTGGCTTGACGAATCCACACAGCAATTCAAAGTGTACTACCCGGTTAGTTTTGCGGGCGATTATCGAACACAATGGCGGTTGGCGAATTGACGATTTTTCGTCCACTGCGCAACATCGACTACACATTGAGTCCGGCCAAACCCCATGGACTCGGTTACCAAAGACCCTGAACACCACATAAAAATTTCAAAAAACGGGTACACGCTCATGCGCTCATTCAACGCCTTGTTTGCTTGCTCCATCGCCCTCCCGCCGTACCTGGCATCCATCCGAACCTTGCGCTCTCTCGGCCGAACCGTGCCGCTCGCTGAATAACACGTTGTCGTCAGCCCGACGAAAACACCTCAGCCGATCAATCACACCCGCGCCTGT
Organism: Pseudomonas sp. JL3; assembly: GCF_031570575.1. Classification (NCBI taxonomy): domain Bacteria; kingdom Pseudomonadati; phylum Pseudomonadota; class Gammaproteobacteria; order Pseudomonadales; family Pseudomonadaceae; genus Pseudomonas; species Pseudomonas sp. JL3. The sequence continues at coordinate 181,266 of NZ_JAKWJK010000011.1, read as the reverse complement.
CGCCGTCGATTGATCACGCGCCCTTGAAGTCCCGACAAGCCTCGCTTGTCAGTCATTGAACGGATGGCACATACACATGATTCCTTCTCAAAGCTCTCGCGTGGCTCCGGCCATGGGCGTCGCCACTGGCGGTATCGGCGACAAAATCCGCGGCGCCATGGCAGTCGGCAAAACCCGTTGGGGGATGCTGGCGCTGGTGTTTTTCGCCACCACTCTGAACTACATCGACCGCGCCGCCCTGGGCGTCATGCAGCCGATCCTGGCCAAGGAAATGAGCTGGACGGCGATGGACTACGCCAACATCAACTTCTGGTTTCAGGTCGGCTACGCCATCGGCTTCGTGCTGCAGGGCCGGTTGATCGACCGGGTCGGCGTTAAACGCGTGTTCTTCTGCGCGGTGCTGCTCTGGAGCCTGGCTACCGGCGCTCATGGCCTGGCCACTTCGGCGGTGGGCTTCATGGTCTGTCGGTTCATTCTCGGCTTGACTGAAGCAGCGAATTACCCGGCCTGCGTGAAAACCACGCGGTTGTGGTTCCCCGCCGGCGAGCGTGCCGTGGCCACCGGCATCTTCAACGCCGGGACCAACGTCGGCGCGATGTTCACGCCAATGCTGTTGCCACTGATCCTCCACGCCTGGGGCTGGCAAGCCGCGTTCCTGTGCATGGCGGCTCTGGGCGGCATCTGGTTGCTGTTCTGGGGCCTGAAGTACTTCAACCCGGAAGATCACCCAAGCGTTAAGCAATCGGAACTGGACTACATCCAGAAGGAAGTCGAGCCGGAACAATCCCGCGTACCGTTCTCACGAATCCTGCGCATGCGTGGCACCTGGGCCTTCGCCCTGGCCTACTCAATCACCGCGCCGGTGTTCTGGTTCTACCTGTACTGGCTGCCGCCATTTCTCAATCAGCAATACAACCTGGGAATCAACGTGACCCAAATGGGTATCCCGCTGATCATCATCTACCTCACGGCTGACTTCGGCAGTGTCGGTGGCGGGATTCTGTCCTCGTTCCTGATTGGTCGCGGGGTCAACCCGATCAAGGCACGACTGATGTCCATGTTCCTGTTCGCCTGCTGCATCATCGGCGTGGTCATGGCCGCCGGCTCGAGCAGCCTGTGGCTCGCGGTGTTTGCCATCTCCCTGGCCATTGGTGCTCACCAGGCCTGGACCGCGAACATCTGGAGCCTGGTGATGGACTACACGCCCAAGCACATGATGAGTACGGTGTTCGGCTTCGGCGGGATGTGCGCGGCAATTGGCGGGATGTTCATGACCCAGTTGGTCGGCCACATACTGACGATCACCAACAACAACTACACCGTGCTGTTCACCATGATTCCGGCGATGTACTTCATCGCGCTGACCTGGATGTACTTCATGGCACCACGCAAGATTCCTACCGTCACCGAGTAAAAAACCCTACTAAGGCAGGCCTGATTCCAGGCCTGCCTTAGTACCTTCCTACCGACGACTCTGTTGCCACGCCGCCGCCAACCCGCTGCAGCAAATCACCGCGATACCGATCACCGTGGTCAGGGTCGGTGTGTGTGAAAACAGCCACCAGCCCAGCAAGCCAGCAAACACGATCTGGCAATAGCCGAACGGCGCCAACAACGCGGGCGCTGCGTGACGGAAGGCCTGAGTCAGAAACAGATGCGCCGTCATCCCACACGCCCCCAGCGCCACCATCAAAAACCCATGGCCCAGGCTTGGGACCTGCCAGAAGAACGGCACCAGCGCACTCATCACCAACGTATTACAGAGCCCGGCGAAAAAGTTACTGGTGGTCGGGCTGTCGATTTCGCTGAGCTTGCGGGTGAGCAGCTGATAGAAGCAGAAAAACAGCGCCGAGCAGAACGGCAGCAGCACCGCAGGCGTGAACAGCTCGCCGCCGGGATGGACGATGATCAACACACCGATAAATCCGCAAATCACCGCCAGCCATTGGCCGCGCGTCACCTGCTCACCGAGCAGTGGCACCGACAATGCAGTCACCAATACCGGTGCAAGAAAATTCACCGCCGTGGCTTCGGCCAACGGAATGAACAACAGCGCACCGGTAAACAGCAGGCTGGTTCCCAATAAGCACAACGCCCGCATCAACTGCAGCAATGGGCGCTTGGTGCGCAGGACGCGCAACCCGGATTGCGGCAGAAAAATCCCGGCCATCAACAAGGTGTGAATCACATAGCGAGCCCAGACCACCATGACGATCGGATAGAACCCGCTGAGGTATTTCGACAAGGCGTCATGGCTGGAAAACAGAAAGGTCGCGACCACCACCAGCAGGATGCCTTTGAAAGGATGATTGACGCCGGAGAGTGGGGTGCTGATAGGCGACGTCAAGGCGAGGTTCTCTTCTGGCGGGACAATTCCAATAATTTAGAACCCGGTTCCAGATTCTTGTAGTCGTAACGCCTGAAAGTGTGCGAACAGCGCACGGTTTTTTAATCGACTTCCAAATCGATGGGTGCAAGCGCTATCAGCTAAAGAGTTCCGACGCCTGACTCGCCGCCGAAAGCTCTTGGGCAAACGCCAACAACGTCGGTGCCAGTTCATGCAGTCGCGCCCCCGGCATCCGCGCGCTCGGTCCGGCAATGCTGAGCACGCCGATCACTCGCCCCTGTAATGGATGACGGATAACGGCAGCAATCGCCGACGTGCCTACCGCCGAACTTTCCTCGACCCAGGCATAGCCCTGCTCGCGCGCCAGGCGCAGCCGCTCCAGCAGTTCGATGTTGGAGCGTGGCGCATTGGGCCCCAGGCCCTCGGGCTTCTCGACCGCCTGGCGCTCAACCAGCGACAACGCTTCGGCATCGCTCATGCAAGCCAGCCACGCATGCCCGGAAGCGGTATAGAACAGCGGCGCATCGCGCCCCATGTCCGGGTCGTAACGCAGGCCGGAACGGGCTCCCTGGGATTTGGCGATCCAGGTCTGGCGCTCGCCTTCGATCACCCCCAGACGCACCAGCTCGCCGGTCTCCCGGGCCAGCCGATCCAGCACCGGCTGCACAATATCCGCACCACTGCCGGACAAGTAACGAAAGCCCATGGCAACCAGTTTGGTCGATAAGTGATAACGCAGGTTTTCCGGGTTCTGCCGCACATACCCCAAACGAATCAGTTCGGCGAGTAAACGGTGGGTCGCGCTCTTGGGAATGTCCAGTTGCTCGGCCAGCGTCTGCATCGGTAGGCCTTGGGGTTCACCGGTGAGGCTTTCCAGCACGCTGAAAACACGTTCGATCTGACTGCCTGCCATGGGAGATTCCAAACGAAATTTGGCTGATTCTAAAAGACAACTCGAAGGAAGCAAAATCTGGAACCTGTCCGGCAGTTGTCTTGACCGCTCTGCAGTGCCCGTCCGTCCATGAAACCGCTAATGTCGCCACTTAGGAGAACCCCTGTCGCCAAGGGCTGTCAGACGACCGGACTGGCGCCATACCTACTCACCGGCAACACTCATCACCATGCGCCTTCATCAGGTAAAAAAGAGGATCCCCCATGCTTTGGAAAAAAGGCCGACGTAGCGACAACGTGGTCGATGCCCGTGGCGATGATGTCGGTGGTGGGGGCGGTGGGATGCGTTTCGGTGGAGGCAAGGGCCTGAGCCTGACGGCGATCCTGTTGATCGTCGGGATTGGCTGGATCACCGGCCAGGACCCGATGCAGATCCTCGGCCAACTGACCGGGCAAATGAGCGAACAGTCAGCCCCGGCCCCCAACCAAACCCGCAAGGCGCCCCCGGCCAATGATGAAGGGGCCGAGTTCGTGCGCTCGATCCTCGGCGATACCGAAGACACTTGGCGCCAGATTTTCCAGCAGGCTGATCGGCAATATAAAGACCCGACCCTGGTGCTGTTCAACAACCGCGTCAACTCGGCCTGCGGCCTGGCGACTTCAGCAACCGGTCCCTTCTATTGCCCGGCTGACCAGAAGGTCTACCTCGATACGAGTTTCTTTCAGGAGATGTCCCAACGCTTTTCCGCCGCGGGCGACTTCGCCCAGGCCTACGTGATCGCTCACGAAGTCGGACACCACGTGCAGACCTTGCTCGGCGTTTCAGCGAAGATTCAGACCGCTCGCCAACAGGGCCGGCAGATGGAAGGCGACAATGGTTTGCTGGTGCGCCAGGAACTGCAAGCCGATTGCCTGGCCGGTGTCTGGGCCAACAATGCGCAGAAACGTCTGAACTGGCTGGAACCCGGTGACATCGAAGAAGCCTTGAACGCCGCCAACGCCATCGGCGACGACCGCTTGCAACAGCAAGGTCAGGGCCGCGTGGTGCCGGACTCCTTCACCCATGGCACTTCGGCCCAGCGAGTGCGCTGGTTCAAGGCCGGGTTCGCACAGGGCCAAGTCGGCCAGTGCGACACCTTTGCCGCGAAGAATCTGTGATGCGTAAATGGCTGCTGGCTCTGTTAATCACCTGCGCAAGCACCCAGGCTGCCGAGCAGGGCGTCAAGGCAATCAGTTCCGGGCGCTTGCTGCTGAGCGCCGGTGAAATCGCGGTGAGCATCGGCCCGACACCGGCGAAAATCGAACGCGTGCTGATCATCGTCCATGGTCGATTACGCAATGCTGAAACCTACCGCCAAAGCGCCGAGCGCGCAGCCGAGCAGGCCGGGCAAAGCGCAAACACGTTGGTGCTCGCCCCGCAGTTTCTCAACGAAACCGACATTGCGAGCCATCCGGTGTCTGACAGCGTTTTACGCTGGCAAGGCAATGACTGGATGGCCGGCGGCTTATCCATCGCGCCGTTTACGATGAGCTCCTATGCGGCCCTCGACGAAATCATCGCTCGACTGGGTGATCGGCGACAGTTTCCGGACGTGAAGCAAATCGTCATCGCCGGTCACTCCGGCGGCGCTCAGGTGGTTCAGCGTTATGCCTTGCTGGGTCACCCTCAGCCAGCCCTCGATACGGAGGGCATAAAAGTGCGCTATGTGATCGCCAACCCTTCGTCGTACGCCTACTTCAATGAGCAACGGCCAGTAGCGTTCAGTCATGCGGGATGCCCGAATTTCAATCGCTGGAAGTATGGACTGGCGGGCCTACCCGCTTATGCCGATGGGCAAACACCTGCGCAACTCGAAGAGAACTATGTCAAACGTGACATCGTTTATTTACTCGGCCAGCAGGACACCGACCCGAATCATCCGGCGCTGGATAAAAGTTGTGAGGCTAAAGCCCAGGGTGCTTCTCGATTGATTCGCGGGCGCAACTATTTCAATTATCTGAAGCGACGCCATCCTCAAGGGTTGAGCCAGCAGCTCATTGAAGTGCCTGGGGTCGGGCACAATGAAGACGGGATGTTTACCTCGCCCGAGGGGCAGAAGGCGTTGTTTGGTCAGTGAGTTTTGTGGCGTCTGATCAGACGCCCCATCTCTCAAGCCGAAAGCAGCTGTCGCAACTCCACGCAATCGCGCGCATGCCAATCGGCCAATTCCGGCCACGGATTATCCGGCAGATTCACCAGCACCGTCCGCGTCCCCGCCGCCCGCCCGCAATCCAGATCGAAGCGGTAATCACCAACCATCACCATTTCGCTCGCAGGAACCTTCCAGGCTTCGGCCAATTTCAGTAAACCACCAGGATGCGGCTTGGGCGGTGCTTCATCCCGGCCCAGTACATCCTCCACCGCGAAGCAGTCGGCCAGGCCAATCGCCTCCAGCGTGACATGGGCCAGCTCACGAGCATTGCGCGTGAGAATGCCCAGACGATAACCGCGCCCGGCCAATTCACGCACGAGTTCCACCGCGCCCGGCGCCGGTTTCGAACCCAACGCCAGATCCCGCTCGTGCTCCAGCAGCCATGCGTGTTTGGCCGCGGCTTCATCGGCCGGCAGCGCCGCGAGGTGGGTGAGGATGTCGTCTTCGGCGGGAATCGCCAACGCCACGCGAATCGCTGCGAAGTCATGCACGGCCACCGTCAGGGTGCCGTCCATGTCGAACACCCAGTGCCGCACCTCGGCCAGGCTCATGCCCAATCCTTGCGATGACGAATCAGGCCTTCCTGGGTGACCGAGGCCACCAATTGTCCGGCACGGTTGAACACGCTGCCGCGGGAGAATCCGCGCGAGTTGCCGGCCCACGGGCTGTCCATGGCATACAGCAACCAGTCATCGGCACGCAGGTCGGCGTGGAACCACAAGGCGTGATCAAGGCTGGCGACCTGCATGTCTTTCTGCCAGACCGATTTGCCATGGGGCAGCATCGAGGTGGTCAGCAGACCGAAGTCCGACGCGTAGGCCAGCAGGTATTTGTGCAATGCCGGGGTGTCAGCCAAGGCACCGTCGGCGCGGAACCATACGTATTTGATGGGATCGGCAGGCTGCGGGTTGTAGGGGTCTTTTTCGGTCACCGGTCGGACTTCGATCGGTTTCGGGCACAGCAATTTTTCGCGCATGTGCTCAGGGATCAGGTGCGCGCGCTGCTGGGTGAGCTCCAGCTCCGACGGCAAGTTTTCCGGGCCGACCACTTGCGGCATCTGCGTCTGGTGCTGGAAGCCTTCTTCGTCGTACTGGAACGAGGCGCTGCAGGTGAAAATCGGATTGCCCTTCTGGATCGCCGTCACCCGGCGCGTGCTGAAACTGCCGCCATCACGCACCCGATCGACCTGATACACCACCGGCAATTTGGCATCGCCCGGGCGCAGGAAATAACCGTGCATCGAATGCACATGGCGCGCCGGCTCAACTGTCTGACTGGCCGCCGACAGGGACTGGCCGAGTACCTGGCCGCCGAACAACTGACGAAACCCCAGGTCCTGGCTGCGGCCACGGAACAGGTTTTCTTCAATCGGTTCCAGGGTCAGCAGGTCTACCAGATCTTCCAACACTTGGCTCATTCAGACTCTCCTCACACAACGCAATGCCGCGCAGTCTTGGCTGCGGCGGTCGATTCAGTTTATGGCCCGGTTCAACATGAGGGTCATTGTAAACGTCCGCGCCTGCTTATCCATGCAAGGTTTGCAGCCATTGCTCACGGGTGATGCGGTACAACACATGCGGGCGCAGCGGATGATCGGCTGCAAGCCGCGGGTGCTCGAAGTCATCGGCGGGGGCATGGTGCATGCCGATCGCTTGCATGACTTTCTCGGATGGCAGATTGGTCTTGGTGGTGAATGCGACGACCTCTTGCAGCGCCAATCGGTCGAACCCGCAGCGCAGAGCGGTCCACGCCGCCTCGCTGGCATAACCCAGCCCCCAGTGCTCACGCGCCAGGCGCCAGCCGATTTCAACGGCCGGGGTGAAGGGCGCGTCGAAGCCGACCACACCCAGCCCGGTAAACCCGATGAACGCCCCGGTGTCCTTGCGCTCCAGCGCCCAGAGGCCAAAACCATGCTCGGCAAAGTGCCCGCGAACCCGCCCGATCAGCGAGGCACTTTCCAGCCGACTCAAGGGCGCCGGAAAATAACGCATCACCTGTGGATCTGCGCACATCACCGCAAACGCCGGTAAATCCTCATCACGCCACTGCCGCAACAACAGTCGTGCGCTTTCGAGTTCCAGTATCGGCTCCATCTCGTCCCCCTTTCCCATCCCGCAAGTCTACATCGCTGGTAGGATCCTTCACTCATTCCTACATGCCTTCCTGTATAAATCAGCCATGCCCCTGCCATTGATCTACCACGAAGACTACAGTCCCGAGTTCCCGGCGGATCACCGCTTCCCCATGGACAAGTTTCGCCTGCTGCGCGATCACTTGGTGGACAGTGGCCTGGCCCGCGACACCGACCTGCTGCGCCCGGACCTCTGCCCAGCGGAGATTCTCGCCCTCGCCCATGACCCTGCGTATATCGAACGCTACATGGGCGGCGAATTGTCCCGCGAAGACCAGCGACGCCTCGGCCTGCCCTGGAGCGAAGCGCTGGCCCGGCGCACGGTGCGAGCGGTCGGCGGTTCGCTGCTGGCGGCCGAACAGGCACTGGAACATGGTTTGGCCTGTCACTTGGCTGGCGGCACTCATCATGCGCATTACGATCATCCCGCCGGGTTCTGCATCTTCAATGACCTGGCGGTGATCAGCCATTACCTGCTGGAAAGTGGCCGGGTGAATCGGGTGCTGATCTTCGACTGCGATGTGCATCAAGGTGACGGGACTGCACGGATTCTGCACAACACTCCGGAGGCAGTGACCGTTTCCCTGCACTGCGAAAAGAATTTTCCTGCACGCAAAGCCGAAAGTGATTGGGATATTCCGTTGCCGATGGGCATGGGCGATGCCGATTACCTGAAGGTGGTGGACGACGCACTCAACTATTTGCTGCCGCTCTACCAACCGGACCTGGTGCTGTACGACGCCGGTGTCGATGTGCATAAGGATGACGCCCTGGGTTATCTGAAGCTGACAGACGAAGGCGTCGCCGCTCGCGATGAAAGCGTGATGCGTCACTGCCTGGGCCGGGATATTCCGGTGGTCGGCGTGATCGGTGGCGGCTACAGCAAGGACCGCAAGGCCCTGGCACGCCGACATGGCATCCTCCATCACAGCGCCCAACGGGTCTGGCAGTCATCAGGTTGTCATTGATCTATGGGTCTTTACCCACAATGCCTGTGGAACCGCCTGTGGATAACCTGAGTGAAAGGGTCTGCAGGCCATGCGGGGTGTAGGCTACAGAGCGGTGGTTGTTTTTTAACCAGCCCTCGAATCCTCCCACAAGGAGCAGGGCTGGTAGAATGCGCCCCCTATTCCGCCACGCCGCAGCTCTCGCCATGACCCAGCCCTCCACTTCCCTTCCCCCTCACGTCGCCATCATCGGCGGCGGCCCCGCCGGTTTGATGGCGGCTGAAGTGCTGAGTCAGGCCGGGATCAAAGTCGACCTGTACGACGGCATGCCTTCAGTGGGGCGGAAATTCCTCCTCGCCGGGGTCGGCGGCATGAACATCACCCACTCCGAAGCCTACCCGGCGTTTCTCTCACGCTATGCCGAACGGGCACCGCAGATTGCGCCGCTGTTACGGTCCTTCGGTGCTGAAGCGTTGTGCCAATGGATTCATGACCTGGGTATCGAAACCTTTGTCGGCAGCTCCGGCCGGGTGTTTCCTACCGACATGAAAGCTGCGCCCCTGTTGCGCGCCTGGCTCAAACGCCTGCGCGAAGCCGGCGTCGTTATCCACACCCGCCATCGCTGGCTCGGTTGGGATCACAACGGTGACTTGCGCGTCGACAGCCCCGAAGGCGAAAAAACCGTTCAACCCGACGCGACCCTGTTGGCCCTCGGCGGCGGCAGTTGGTCGCGCCTCGGCTCGGACGGTGCCTGGATGCTGCCGCTGGAACAGCGCGGTGTAGGACTGGCGCCGTTGCAACCGAGCAATTGCGGCTTCGAGGTGCAGGCCTGGAGCGAATTGATGGTCAGCAAATTCGCAGGCGCCCCGCTGAAAAACATCGCCATTGGCCTCAATGACGACGTGCCACGACTCGGGGAATGTGTGATCACTGCCACGGGGATTGAAGGCAGTTTGATCTACGCCCTGTCGGCACCGATCCGCGAAGCGATCAATCAACATGGCTCGGCAACCGTTCACCTCGACCTGTTGCCAGGCAAGCCTGTGGATAAAATCCAGTCTGCGCTGAGCAAACCGCGCGGTTCACGCTCCATGTCCAAACACCTGCACAGTCAGCTTGGCCTTGATGGCGTGAAAGCGGCGTTGTTGCGAGAGCTGACACCGGCCGACTGTTTTACCGATCCGGCATTGCTGGCCAAGGCGATCAAGGCATTGCCGCTGACGCTGGTGAAAACCCGGCCATTGGACGAAGCCATCAGCAGCGCGGGGGGCGTGATGTTCGAGTCGATGGACGAACGTTTGATGCTCAAGCAACTGCCCGGCGTGTTCTGTGCGGGTGAAATGCTCGATTGGGAAGCGCCGACCGGCGGCTATCTGCTGACCGCGTGCTTCGCCAGTGGGCGTGCGGCTGGGTTGGGGATGGTGGAGTGGTTGAAGCACCGACACTGATCGTTCCCACGCTCTGCGTGGGAATGCAGCCCGGGACGCTCCGCGTCCCTACCGAAGCGGACGCAGAGCGTCCATTGAGGCGTTCCCGCGCAGAGCGAGGGAACGATCCTCAGAGGATCAAGGCTTACGCTTACGCGGCCCAGTGTTAAACACCGGTACTTTACGCACAGGCTTGATCGAAGGCTCCGGCGCCGAAGCATCACCGCTCTCGACCCATTTACCCAGGTTACGCTTGCCGCCACTGGAAGTTTTCGGCTTCTTCGGTTTTTTCGGTTTCTTGATCACCTGACCGCTGGCATCGGTATCCGGCACGCGGTGTTCAGGCTCGAAATCCTGCTCCATCTGACGAGTCAACGTCTGACGGGTCAGCATCTCGATGGCTGACAGCTGATTCACTTCATCAGCACACACCAGCGAAATAGCCTGCCCGGTTGCGCCCGCACGGCCGGTGCGACCGATGCGATGGATGTAGTCCTCTGCCACGATCGGCAGGTCGAAGTTGACCACCAATGGCAAATCTTCGATATCCAGACCACGCGCTGCCACGTCGGTGGCTACAAGGATCTGCACTTCGCTGGCCTTGAAACGATCCAGCGCCCGCTGACGGGTTGCCTGAGGTTTGTCGCCGTGGATGCCGTCGGCATTGATGCCCAGGCCCTGGAGCTTTTCCACCAACGCGTCTACGCCGTTACGGGTCTTGGCGAACACCAGCACCTGCTTCCACTTGCCCTTGCGCATCAAGTGAACAAACAGCTCCGACTTGCGCTTCTTGTCCACCGTCACCACCCATTGCTTGACGGTGTTGGCAGCGACGTTGCGCGGGCTGACTTCGATACTCAGCGGGTCGTTGAGCATTTGCCCGGCCAGCGTGCGGATGGCGTCGGAGAAGGTCGCGGAGAACAACAGCGTCTGACGTTTCTTCGGTAGCGCTTTGTAAATGTTCCCCAGCTCTTCGGAAAAACCCAGATCGAGCATGCGATCGGCTTCGTCCAGCACCAGGGTTTGCAACTGGTTGAACTTGAGCGCGTTCTGGCGGAACAGGTCGAGCAAGCGGCCCGGAGTCGCCACCAACAGGTCGACGCCTTTGCGCAGCTTCATCATTTGCGGGTTGATGCTGACACCGCCGTACACCGCATACGTGCTCAACGGCAGGTTCTCGGCGTACTGGCGCACGGCTTCGTGAACCTGCTCGGCCAGTTCGCGGGTCGGCACCAGGATCAATGCGCGCACGGAGTTGGCGCTGACTTTCGGCCCTTCCATGGCCAGCAACTGCAGCAGCGGCAAGGCGAAACCGGCGGTTTTGCCGGTGCCGGTCTGGGCTGCGGCCATCAGGTCGCGACCGGCCAGTACCGCCGGAATCGCTTGTGTCTGCACCGGCGTAGGGGTCTGGTAGCCGAGCGTCTCGAGAGCGCGCAGCAAGGGTTCGATCAGGCCAAGGGTGGCGAAAGTCATGGGAGTACCGTAGGAAAATTCAGCGCGGGTTGTTCAATACAAGTGTGCAAAACAAGATGCAATGGCGCGCAGTTTACCCTAATTCGCTCGGGATTCTGTCGGCACCACTACGGCAGGCCGATCCGCACCACGGCGCCACTGCGGCAACCCGATCAACACCACGGCGCTGATGATCACTGTCATGGCCAGCGCTTCTTCAATACCAATGGTCTCGCCGACAAATACGATCCCCAGCAACACCGCCACCGCCGGGTTGACGTAGGCATAACTGGTGGCCGCTGCCGGACGCACGTGTTTCAACAGATACATGTAAGCGTTGAAGGCAATGATCGAACCGAAGAACGTCAAATAGGCCAATGCTGCCCAACCTTCGATCGGCGGCATGGCCTCCAGATGCTCACCACTCACCGCGCTGCCGATCAACAACACCACGCCGCCCACCAGCATTTCCACGGCACTGGCCATCGCGCCCTGTGGCAACGGCAAGTGTTTGCTCCACACCGAACCGAAAGCCCAGGACGCGGCCGCGAACACCAGCAACGCCGCACCCAACGGGCTCGATTGCAGATTGGAACCAAGGTTGAGCATGGCGATACCGATCAGCCCGAGCACAATCCCGGCCCATTCGAGACGGGTATTACGCGCCCCCCAGAAATATCCGCAAAGCAAGGTAAACAGCGGCACCGTTGCCACCGCCAACGCGGCAACGCCAGAGGCCACGCCCGTATGCTCGGCGACGCTCACCGCCCCGTTACCGCACGTCAGCAGCAAAATCCCGATGATCCCCGCCGCTTTCCATTGCGCCCACGTCGGTGCCGGTGCCCCGCGCCAGCGCAGGAACGCGTACATCAACGTCCCGGCAATCACGAAGCGGATACCGGCGAGCAACAACGGCGGCCAGTACTGCACGCCGATTCGAATCACCAGGTAGGTCGACCCCCAAATCACGTACAGCGCGAAAAAAGCAGCAATCAGCGGTAAGGAAAAACGGCGTATGCCAGGCATGGGCAGCTCGAGAACAAGACAAAGAGAGCAGCTATTCTAGAAAGGCCAACGGCGGAAAATAAGTTACAAAACCTGTTTATAGCGCCGGTACACTTTTCAAAGCACGGAGTTCGACGCTATAAACCGTGCTTTCGAAAGTCAGTCTTTTTTCAGGAATGCCATGATGGACAAATACGACCGCATGCTCCTCAGCGCCCTGTTGGAAAACGGTCGTGCGTCCTACGCCGAACTGGCGCGCAAGGTAAACCTGTCCGCTCCGGCGGTGGCCGAGCGCGTGGCCAAACTTGAGGCCTGCGGGGTGATCACCGGCTACCAGGCGAAAGTCGACATGGCCAAACTAGGCCTGCCGATCCAGTGCGTCATCGAACTGCGCCTGAACCAGCACGGCAATCAGAAAACCTACGACGAACTGATCAAAATCCCACAACTCACTGAATGCCATCGCGTCACCGGCGACCCGTGCGTGATCATGCAAGCGGCCGTGGGTTCGATGCCGGAGCTGGAAGAGCTGATCAACCGGATCGCCACGTTCGGATTCAGCAAGACCTCGATCGTGCTGTCGAGCGCCATCGAGAAGCGGGTGCCGTTAGGGCAGTTGGAAGGGAACGGAAAATCGTGATGTGGCACGGCCCCTGTGGGAGCGGGCTTGCCCGCGATAGCGGACTGTCGGTCAACAAAGATGTTGAATGTGATGGCCTCATCGCGGGCAAGCCCGCTCCCACAGGTTTTGGGGTGCGTTTCAGAACCCGCGATACCGCTTGAGATGCTCATTGATCTTCGACGCCGGCACTTTCTGCAAGCGTCGGCCATGGCCCAGTGAGCCTGACCAATAACCCGCCCCACAGGAATAACACCATCCCTGTGGGCGCGGGCTTGCCCGCGAAGCGATTTGTCAGACGCCGTTATATCCCGCAGACAACAAACTCGGCATATCTCGCAGACGAACCCAAGGCTCTTTCCGCCAATGCAGCAGTCTTAACGTTCCCCCCGTCCACTCCATCAATCGCAAATGCGGCGTTTGAGTCGAAACAGATCCAGCATCCTCCCGCAGCATCGGCACCACCTGGTGGGTCAACCAACGCCGCAAATGCCGATTTTCCGGACAGTAGTGATACACCAACATTGCATAAACGCCCGACTCACTCAGCATCAATGTCTCTTGCGAGTCGTCGTTTTCAGATAAACACATCATCCGCCGCTGATCGGCATCAAGCTTGAGTGCTTGTCTCCCGTTTATATCCACACCCATTAACCGACCGATATCGCGGGCACAGAACCATGGTTCTGCATGCAGCAAAAGTGCTCGTAGCTGGATGTGATGGCGGATGAATGTTTTGGGGATGAAGTGAGCTTCGCTCGCAACTGATTGCGCAGAGTCTTCTGGGGAATTGGGGGAAACTTTGATCATGGCGAATCTCCTGAGAAAGTCGGAGCTGCCAGCATCACTTGCAGATGATGGGTGGCAGCTATGCGCGGGTCTGCAAGACCGAGTAGGAGACCACCCCGGTAGACCCGAAGGTCTCCCGCACACAGCTACCATAAATCGATGGTCGCTCATTAAAGCGACGCGATTATAGGTGCGCCGGTGGTCTCATAACAAACTGTCGGCGGGCTTGCAGACCCGGTCGCTGAATTGGCAGCGACGTCCCAGAGGTTATCGATGCTGCAGGTACGGGGCAAGACGAACAAATTCCTAATATTTGGTAGGAGTAATCATCGAATTTGAGGCGTGGTTAAACACAAGAACAACGTCAGACACAGCCCCTGTGGGAGCGAGCCTGCTCGCGAAGCGATTTACCATTCAACATTGATGTCGACTGACACTCCGCCTTCGCGAACAGGCTCGCTCCCACAGGAGATCGACGGTGTTTCTGTCAGAACCCACGATGCCGCTTCAAATGCTCATTAATCTTCGCCGCCGGCACTTTCTGCAAACTGACGAGCAGATCATGGGACAACTCCCGCAGCCCATGCTTGCGCCGCAACTCTTCAGCCAGGTGCGCCGTCAGGTTGGCCGCCATTTCGGCATCGGCCATGGCCCGGTGAGCCTTGCCGGTGTGGGGTAGTTGGGCGAAAGTGGTGAGGGTGCCGAGTTTGTGGTCCGGCGCGGCGGGCATCAGGCGGCGGGCGAGTAACAGCGAGCAGGCAAAGTTCTGCAAGCGTGTGCGTTTGATTCGCCCGAGCTCGTAGTCCCAGAACTTCTGGTCGAACGCCGCGTTGTGCGCCAGCAGCGGCGTGATGCCAACAAATTCGTTGACCTCGTTCATCACTTGCTCGGCCGAGGGCGCGGTGCGCAGCATGGCGTTGCTGATGCCGGTGAGTTGCTCGATAAAGGCCGGCACCCGCACGCCAGCGTTCATCAAGCTTTGGTAACGCTCGACGATGCGCCCCTGTTCAAGAATCACCACGGCAATTTCCGTGGCCCGGCAGCTGCTGCTCGGGGAGAGTCCGGTGGTTTCAAAGTCGATGACTGCTATGCGTTCCAAACCTGTTTCAACTCCATAAAAATCAATTCTTGAGCAGCAACGCGCCTTCGATCGGCACATAACGGCTGGCGGCGCGGATCAGCGAATTGGCGGTGAGACCGGGCACGCCATAGGCGACCGCTTGCACGCCGTGCTTGCTGATGATGCGCTCCAGCAGCATGTCGAAATCACCGTCACCGGAGGCCAGCACCACTTCGTCGACATGGTCAGCGGCGTCCATGATGTCGAGGGTGATGCCCACGTCCCAGTCGCCTTTGGCCGAACCGTCGCTGCGCTGGATGTAGGGCTTGAGCTTCACGATGAAACCGAGATTGCGCAGGATCTGCTGAAACTGCTGTTGTTTGCTGTCGCCACGATCGATCGCATAGGCATAGGCCTCGACGATCTGTCCTTCCTTACTGACGTCAGCCCACAGCGCGGCGTAGTTGAAGTGACAACCATAAGCCTGACGCACGGTGTAATAGAGGTTCTGGACATCGGCGAACACTGCGATTTTTTTCACCGTACATCCTCATTAGCGTGCCGAAGCGCGGGCAGGATCAGGCACCAGGGCCCGAAAAGTGGCCCAGTATGCCAGCCCGAAGGATTGTTCCGCGAATAATCGGCCCGGGGCGCCATCGCGCCCCAGACGAATGGTGTATCAGATGAAGGAATCGTCGTCGCCACCGAAGAACGATGAACTGTCATCGCTATAGTCGGCGTCGGCGAATCCGCCTTGATCGCTGGAGTTGTCAGCCACGCGCTGATCGTCGCCCCAGCCATTGCCGCTGTCGCTCTGGTCGTTGACCTGAGCCGGTTCTTCCTTGATGACTTCAACCACTTCCGGCTGCTGATTGTGCTGAAACAGGCTGCTGATGCCTTGCGCCAGCATCACACCACCGGCCACACCCGCTGCCGTTTTCAACGCACCACCAAGGAAACTGCTGCCGGCCGCCGGAGCTTGTTGTTGCGGTGCATAGTTCTGCTGCGGTGCGGCACCGAAGTTTTGCTGTGGCGGCTGCGAGTTGAACGACGGCCGCCCCGGTTCACGCCAGCCCCCATTCGACGGGGCTGCGCTTTGAGCCGGCGCAGGCTGCGGATCACGGGAGCCACCACCGAAGATGCTCGACAAAAAGCCACCGCTGCTCGGCGCCGGAGCGGCCGTCTGAGCCTTGGCCGATTGCAGTTCAGCTTGCAATTGCTGGACTTGTTGGGTGAGTTGCTTGTTCTGTTCGTCGAGGCTTTTGATGGCTGCCTCTTGCACCAGAATCGCCTGGGTCATGAAATAGCCCGCCGCTGGCTGGCGAGTCAGGTGTTCCTTGATCCGCGCTTCGGCCTGGGCGTCGCGCGGGGCTGAATCCGTTTCGGCCTGTTGCAGCCGGGAAAACAGTCCATCGATCAGGGTTTGTTCTTCGCTGTTCATGGCGACCTCATAGATTGCCGGGAAAATCGTCGCCCTCATCCACGGTGGATAAGGTGCTCACCAGTAATGGGGCTGATACAGGATGTTTCAATGACCTTTACCGAACGTTTACGTTTGCGCCCCAAAGGGGTTCATCGGTTAAAGTGAGGCACTGCTTTCAACCTGCGATACCGACTGATGAATCCGTTCGATGTACTGCGTGACTCTCTGTATTTCTTCAAGCGCAATCTGCGCCAGATCGTGCAGCTGTGCCTGCCGCTGGTGATTGTCGAGGCGCTGCTGCAACAAGTGGTCGACCACTCCACCGAGCCGGACAGTTTCCCCGGCATCAGTGTATTGGTCGGCCTGCTGGTGTATCCGCTTTACACCGCCGCGCTGATCCTGTTTCTCGATGCCCGCAGCCGTGGCGAATCGCCGCGCACCCGCGACTTGCTGGCGACCTCCGCGACCCTGTGGCCGCGTTTCGCCGTGCTGACCGCCCTCAATACCCTGCTGATCCTGATCGGCCTGTCGCTGTACTTCCTGCCGGGCATCTGGTTGATGGTGACGCTGGCGTTCGGCGAATACCTGCTGGTGCTGCGCGGCCTGGCACCGCTGGCGGCGATGAAGGAAAGCCTGCGCCTGACCCGCGGGAATTTCCTGCGCATTCTGGTGTGCATTCTGTGCGTGATGGCCCCGCTGTGGGTGCTGAAGGGGGCGACACTGGCGGTTTACCCTGACCCGCAGAACCCGGTGATCTCGCTGCTGATCGACAGCGCCCACAGCTTTCTGCAACTGTTCACCAGCGTGGTGGTGTTCCGTTTGTTCATGCTGATCGCCGATGCGCCCGAGAAAGCCGACGGGGCGCTCTAAGCGCTCTACCCTTGGGCTTGGGCGCTGCTCTCGGTTATGCTCGGGGTCAATTTTGTAACGCTATAAGCCGAGCCATGACCCGTCTACTGCGCTACACCCTGCTGTGCGTGCTGATTGCCATTGGCCTGATTGCATTGATGCTCTACAGCCTGACCTGGCGCCCCGAAGCCAAGGAAGTGCTGCCGGTCAGTTGCAACGCCCAGGCGCCGACGCTGGTGCCCGGCCAGGCGCTGAAGGTGATGACTTGGAACGTCCAGTATCTGGCAGGCAAGCGCTACGTATTCTGGAACGACCTGGCCGCAGGAAACGACGAGCGCCCTACACCTGAAGACATGGCCTTCAGCCTCGACGAAGTGGCACGGGTGATTCGCGACGAGAAACCGGACATCGTGCTGTTGCAGGAACTCGATGACGGCGCCAAAGCCAGCGACTACCAGAAGCAGTTCAAATTGCTTCAGGATCGAGTCACCGACCTGTATCCGTGCAGCGCTCAGGCCTTCGACTGGAAAGCCGACTTCGTGCCAGAACCGCACATCTTCGGCAGCGTCGGCCGGCAATTGGCAACCCTGAGCCGCTACCAGATCGAACACGCCGAACGCCTGCAATTACCGGTCGCATCGGCCAATTTCATCAGCCGTCAGTTCAAGCCGAAAAACGCCTTGCTGGTCACTCACCTGCCATTGAGCAACGGCGGCCAAATGGCCGTGTTCAACACCCACCTGGAACGTGCCACCACCCCGCTCGACGAAACCTTGCAACGCCAGGTGACGGCCGTGGCCAAGGTCCTCGACAAGTATGAAAGCCGCGGCACGCCGTGGCTGATCGGTGGCGACTTCAACCTGTTGCCGCTGGGCCAGTATCGACGCCTGCCCACCGAGCAACGCACGCCCTACTCCGCCGACAGCGCGCTGCATGTGCTGTGGGACAGATACCCGATGATCCCCACCAACAACGAAGCCAGCGGTATCGACCGGGCGCAATGGCTGACTCATTACCCGAATGACCCAGGCTTGAACGGCCCGGACCGGACCGTCGATTACCTGTTTTACAGCCCGCACCTCAAACGGGTTGAGGCGAGGGTGAGGCAGGACGATACGTTGCGCATTTCCGATCACATGCCAGTGATTGCGCGGTTTCTGTTGCCGGCCGCGCCTTAGATTTGCGGCGTTAGTGAAAGATCGCAGCCTGCGATCTTTTGACCTTCAGCTTTTACGCGGTTTGATCCGCGCCGTCGCCTCGGCCACCAGCGGATCATCCGGCCAATAGTGCTTCGGATACCGCCCCTTCAAATCCTTCTTCACCTCGGCATACGTACTGCGCCAGAAGTTCGCCAGGTCCTGCGTCACCTGCACCGGTCGCCGCGCCGGAGACAGCAAATGCAGTTTCACCACTTGCCGGCCACCGGCAATGTGCGGCGTCTCGGCCAAGCCGAACAACTCTTGCAAACGCACCGCCAGAATTGGCGGCTGCTCACTGTAATCCAGACGAATCGATGAACCTGACGGCACGCTCAAATGATGTGGCGCCAGCTCGTCCAGCCGTTGCGGCAGTGGCCAGGGCAACAGGTTATGGATGATGCTCGACAGGTCCAGATTGGCGAAGTGACTGAGCCGCGAGACTTTGCCCAGATACGGCATCAACCAGTGTTCGAGACTTTTGAGCAGAGCGGTGTCGCTGACATCCGGCCACTCACTCTCACCCTTGCTGCCAAGGTCCAACTGCCGCAATAACGCAACTCGTGCCTGCCACTGACGGAGTTCCGGGGTCCACGGCAACAGCTCCAGACCTTTGCGCCGCACCAGATTCACCAGTGCCTGACTGCGAGCGCTTTCATCGAGCCCGGTCAGCGGCTCACGGCTAAGAATCAATTCGCCAACCTTGCGCTGACGCTCAGCCCGCAACACGCCTTCGCGCTCATCCCAATCCAATTGATCGACCACGCGCACTTGCTCGGCCAACACCGAATCGAACAGCGTCGGATCGAAATCAGCCGCCAGATAAATGCGTTCTTCACGCTGGCCCTGGCGACTGCCCAGATCGGCGATCACCAGCCACGGTTGTTTCATCAAACTGTCGGCTTCGGCGAACAGCGCTGCGCGACCGTTGGCCAATCGATATTCAGCGCCACCGGCCCGCCGCTGCAGGGCAACGCGGTCGGGATAGGCCAACGCCAGCAATGCGCCAAGCCAGCGCGGATGCTCGGGATCGCTGACCGGCTCCGTCGCTTTGCCCCGCAGATAACCGCGATACTGCCGCGCCAATTGCCGGGCCCGTTGAACGCCGCCCTGAGCACCACGAGCGGCTCGTTCTTCGCCGGACAGCAGCACCAGTCGACTGTGCAGATCCGCCCCGGCGCCACGCAAGATATCCCGCTCACCGAGCAGTGCCGCGACATCACAGGCCATGTCGGCCAAGCCGAGCGCCTGACCACGCAACAGCAAATGAGCGATCCGCGGATGGGCCGGCAGTTCAGCCATCGCCTGACCATGACGGGTCAGCGCGTCCCCCTCCAGCGCGCCCAAACGCTCAAGCAGATCCTGAGCCTGTGCATAAGCCGCTGCGGGCGGGATATCCAGCCAAACCAATTGACTCGGCGTCACGCCCCAACGCCCCAGTTGCAAGGCCATTCCGGCAAGATCCGCCGAGAGGATTTCCGCACTGGCGTAAGCCGCCAGTTGCTCGTGCTGATCCTGCGACCACAACCGATAACACACGCCCGGTTCCAACCGCCCTGCCCGGCCCGCGCGCTGAGTGGCGCTGGCTTTGGAAATACGCTGAGTATCGAGGCGGGCCATGCCGCTGCCCGGATCGAAACGCGGCACCCGCGCCAGCCCGGCATCGATCACCACGCGCACACCGTTGATGGTCAGGCTGGTCTCGGCGATGTTGGTGGCCAACACCACTTTGCGTTTGCCTGCGGGCGCCGGATCGATCGCCGCACGCTGCGCCGCCAGATCCAGTTCGCCGTGCAACGGGCAAAGCAACACCGGCGTGCCCTCGCCCAGCGCATCGACCAATTGTTGATGCACCCGACGAATCTCTGCCTGCCCCGGCAGGAACACCAGCAGGCTGCCGGTCTCATCGTTCAGCGCGTCGAGGATGGTCTGCACCACTCTTGGCTCAATGAATTCACCTGGCTGAAACGGCCGCCCCCAGCGCATCGCCACCGGGTACATGCGACCTTCGCTGCGCAGAATCGGCGCATCATCCAGCAACCCGGCCAGGCGTTCACCTTCCAGCGTTGCCGACATCAACAGAATTTTCAGCGGTTGGTCGTCGCGAAACAGCTCGCGGCCATTGAGACTCAGGGCCAACGCCAGATCGGCGTCGAGACTGCGCTCGTGGAATTCGTCAAAGATCAGCAAACCCACGCCTTCCAGCGCCGGGTCATCCTGCAAGCGCCGGGTGAGGATGCCTTCGGTGACCACTTCGATCCGGGTGTTGGGGCCGACTTTGCTGTCGAGACGAATGCGGTAGCCCACGGTTTCGCCGACTTTCTCGCCCAGTTCACTGGCCAACCGCTCCGCCGCCGCCCGCGCGGCCAATCGGCGCGGTTCAAGCATCAGAATGGTTTGCCCGGCCAGCCACGACTCATTGAGCAAGGCCAAGGGCACACGGGTGGTTTTACCGGCGCCGGGCGGTGCTTCAAGCACGGCTTCGTGGCGTGTAGCGAGGGCTTCACGCAGGGCGGGTAAAACTTCATCAATCGGCAAAGAAATCATGCTGGCTCCCAAACAGAGCGGCGAGTATAACGGCGAACTGCACGGCGTTTGTCGCGGTCCTAATTCATACAGACGACGCTTCGTTTCCAGATAACTCAGGAGATTTCACATGCGTGCTCCCTTTCGCTTGATTGGCGGTGTACTGGTCGCGACCTTGCTGACCCAAATGACCGCCTGCGGCACGATTTTCTACCCCGATCGTCGCGGTCAGATCGATGGCAAGATCGACCCGGTCATCGTCGCGCTGGATGCCGTGGGTTTGCTGTTCTATATCATCCCTGGCCTGATCGCCTTTGCGGTGGACTTCGCCACCGGCGCCATTTACTACGAGCCCGGCCGAACCGCCCAGGTGGCTCCGGAAAAACTCAAGGAAGCCATCGGTGCCGACGGCAAGGTCGATAACCACAAGTTGCAGACTATTCTCGAAACTGAGTTGGGCCGCAGCTTCCCGCTGGACGATCCACGTCTGATCCAGCACAAGGGCAGCACCCAGCAACTGGCCATGTTCGGCCTGCAACCCGCTGCGTAATCGGTGCACTAAAAAGGAAAAGCCGCACTTATGACCACCAGTACCGAACACGCCCGCCTGCTGCGGCTGGCGACGCGCGCCTCGGTGGCGGTGGCGTGCACGCTGATCGTCGCCAAAGCCATCGCCTGGTGGCTGAGCGGCTCGGTGAGCATGCTCGCCGGGCTGACCGACTCGGCCCTCGACGGCATCACTTCGCTGCTCAACCTGTTGGCTGTGCACTATGCCTTGCGCCCGGCCGATGATGATCATCGTTATGGGCATGGCAAGGCCGAATCATTGGCAGGCATGGCTCAGGCACTGTTCATCGGCGGCAGTGCGGTGCTGATTACCTTGCAGGCGATCGAACGGTTGAAACATCCCGAGCCGGTGAGTGCGCCATGGCTCAGCATCGGGGTGATTGTGTTCTCCCTCGCGCTAACCGTGGCCCTGCTGATATTGCAGCATCGGGTGATCAAGGCAACCGGCTCCAACGCCGTGCGCGCCGACTCCTTGCATTACCGCTCGGACCTGCTGCTCAACGGCAGCATTCTGGTGGCCCTGGTACTGGCCGGGTTTGGCTGGCATCAAGTCGACCCCTGGTTCGGCTTGGGGATTGCCGCCTACATCCTTTGGAGCGCCATTCACATCGCCCGGGAAAGTTTTGCAGTGCTGATGGATGAAGAACTGCCGCCGGATGTCAGCCGCCACATGCTCGAACTGGCCTGCAGCGTGCCGGGCGTTCTGGGTGCCCATGATCTGCGCACACGGATTTCCGGTAACCATTGGTTCGTCCAGTTGCATCTGGAGTTGCCGGGGGAATTGACCCTGTCAGTCGCCCACGCCATCAGCGATCAAGCCGCCGATGCAATTCACGCCGCCTACCCACGAGCCGAAGTGCTGGTGCACGCCGACCCGCAGGAAGTGGTGAAAGCCGCCAGGGTTCAGTAACTCACCTGATAACCGCGACTGCTCAGGCAGTTGCCTTGGGCCTGGCGGTAGGCTTGCACCACCGACGGAGCCGGTTGGTAGGTGACGGCACGTGGATCGAAACCACTCTGCTCCACGGCCCAGCGATAGCATTCGTAACCATCCCGGCTGACTTCCTCCGGCGACTGGCCGTTGGCCGGATACGCCACCACGTCGTAGCCATTGCCGGCCGGTTGCGGCTGCACGGGCGGTTCGACCACCACGTAATCCTGAGTGCTCTCCTGGTAGGCGTAATACGCGCCGGCCGCCAGGAACAGCAGCGCACCACCGATCCATACTTCACGGGCGTAATCGGGCAAGTATCTGACCCGAATTCCGCGAGGCGGCTGAACCACCACGTAACGCGGGCCTTGCGGGCGATACCAGTAACCACCGGAATAGAAATAATCCTGGCCACGATACGGCACACGGTAGTTGCGCTCCGGGAAGCGGTCGATCACGTACCCCGGACGATACTGCGGGCCGGGGCCCCAGCCATTGCCGCGCCCATCCGGGCGACCGGGCCAGCGGCGATCATCGTGACGTGAGCCCTGCCCGCCAGTCTGCCAGTGCTGGTTGTCATAGTTGCGCGGCTGCTCGTCCTGATAGTAGCCACGCCGGGGTTCCTGGGTCTGGCGCACAGTATCGGGCCGGCCCTGAATCGGCAGATTGTTACCGGGTTGTTGCGGCGGGCGGCCCTGAACATTGGGATCGTGCGACGGAAGGTTCTGACGCTCGCTGCCCTGGTTCTGGTCGTGCAGCTCGAACTTGCGGCTGTTGTCGCCAAGAATGATTTCGTTGTTCTGCGGCCGGGGTGGGTTGTTACCGCGATGGCCCTGGTCATTGCCCTGATGATCCGGCCCCCGTTGACCGCCATCGGGCCCACGGATTTGCGGCTCGTCAGCAAGCGATTGCGCAGTGACACTCACACACAGCAAACCAACACCGGCCAAACGCCAGATGCGCGACTTCATGCTTTTCCTCACTGCGGGTTAGGACCTGTACGTAAGACTGGGAAAGCGCAGGCCGGTTCTGCAACAGGTTATCAGTCGCGCAACTTATTTATTGAGGGGCGCCGATAAATTCCGGGCAATAAAAAAGGGAGACCCGTCGGCCTCCCTTTGAGAACTTCGTCCGTGCTCGACGCTTATGACGTCGGCTCACCTCACGCCGTCTTCTGGACAGTGTGTAGCTCGGGGGCCGACACATCCCCTGTGGGGGTGGCGACCGCAGCTGGCCTGATTGGGCGAGCCGCACCGGACTGTTTGTCCGAGCAGTGATTCTGGTGATAAGAATAGGCCCGGAGCGACGACAGAGGATTGCGAAGATTGCTCAAATAAACATCACTTGCGCAATTTTTGACTCAGGATAGATAATCCTCCGCAATAGTTATGACAAAGGCCTGATTGATGAGCAAACTCGACCGATACGACCTGAGCATTTTGGCGGAATTACAACGCGACGCGCGCATCTCCAATCAGGAGCTGGCCGAACGCATCGGCCTGTCGCCTTCACCTTGCTCGCGGCGGGTCAAGCAACTGGAAGACGACGGTTACATCACTCGCCAGGTCGCCCTGCTGGACCGCAAGATGCTCGGCCTGAGCCTGACCGCCTATGTGCTGATCGGCATGGACCGCCATACACCCGAGCGTTTCGAGAACTTCGAAGCCGCCATTCGCACCTTGCCGCAAGTGCTGGAATGCAGCCTGGTGACGGGGATGGATGCGGACTATCAGCTCAAAGTGGTAGTGCCGGACATGGACCACTATCAGAAACTGCTGCTGGGGCATCTCACCCGTATTGAAGGGGTGACCAGTGTGCGGTCGAGTTTTGTGTTGAATCAGGTGCTCAACAGCACCGAGTTGCCTTTAACTCATTTGCGCAGCTGAGACGCCCCTTCTGACCTGATCGTTCCCACGCTCCGCGTGGGAATGCATCCTGTGACGCTCTGCGTCACGATCTACAGCGGACGCGGAGCGTCCATGGCGGCATTCCCACGCAGAGCGTGGGAACGATCACTGCCCAAGACGACGAATGACTGCGGCACACTGCCGCAGGTCAATGCCCCGCCAATCTCCCTTGCCGTATACTCCTCCCGCCCTTTTTAGCCCCACCCGCGCTGGAGATATTCAATGGATCCTGCAGTACTCGAAGAGTGGATGATGACTGGCCTGGTCAGCATCCTGATCATTTTCATGGGTTTCATCGTCTGGGATCTGGCGAAAAAATCCAAGGCCGGGCGCTTCGGCTCGTTCATTCTGTTCTTCGTACTGGGGCTGGGCGTGGCCGCATTCGTGGTCAAAAGCGTGGTCATCGGCATGATCGAAACCGGCACTCTATAAGCGCGCCGGCACTTCCTTCCACTGGCCCTGATCGAGCCCTTCGATCGACCAGTCGCCGATTTTGACCCGAACCAGACGCAACGTCGGCAAGCCGACCGCCGCGGTCATGCGCCGTACCTGACGGTTGCGGCCTTCGCGAATCACCAGTTCCAGCCAACTGGTCGGCACGCTTTTACGAAAGCGCACCGGCGGGTTGCGCGGCCACAGTTGCGGCTCATCCAGTTGTCGCGCTTCGGCTGGCAAGGTCATGCCGTCGTTCAATTCGACACCCTCGCGTAAACGCTGCAACTGCTCAGCGCTCGGTTCGCCTTCCACTTGCACCCAGTAGGTCTTGGCCAGTTTGTGTTTCGGGTCGGCAATCCGCGCCTGAAGCTGGCCGTCGTTGGTCAGCAACAGCAAGCCTTCGCTGTCACGGTCCAGCCGCCCTGCCGGGTAGATTCCCGGAATCTCGATGAAATCCTTGAGCGTCGCCCGCCCTTCGCCGTCGCTGAATTGCGTCAGCACATCGAACGGTTTGTTGAACAGAATCAGCTTCGGCTCGGCCGGCGGCGCTTTGGCGACACGGCGCGGGGCTGAAGTGGATGGCGCAGGCTTCACGCCAGGGCGACGGGAAACGGGACGTTGAGGACGAGACATGGGAAAAGGAACATCTAACGGTCAGGGCTGCTAATGCTAGTGCCCTGACCGCCAAATGACCACGACAAACCGTTAGCGGAACGGCGGCTCGTCGAAGCTGCGCAGTTTGCGCGAGTGCAGCGAGTTGAGCTCGGTGCGCAACAGATCCACCGCTTCGATGCCGATCTTCAAGTGTTGGCTGACCGCGCGTTCATAGAAGGCGTTGGCCGAACCCGGCAGTTTGATTTCGCTGTGCAACGGTTTGTCCGATACGCAGAGCAACGTGCCGTACGGCACCCGCAAGCGATAACCTTGCGCGGCAATGGTGCCGCTTTCCATGTCCACCGCCACGGCGCGGGAGAGGTTGATCAGCGGACGTTCCTGCGCCCAGCGCAGTTCCCAGTTGCGGTCGTCGTAGGTCAACACGGTGCCGGTACGCAGGCGCTTCTTCAGCTCGTCGCCCTTCTCACCGGTGATGTTGGCCGCCGCTTGCTGCAACGCCATCTGCACTTCGGCCAAGGCCGGAATCGGAATGTTCGGCGGCACAACCCGGTCGAGAATCCCGTCGCGGCGCATGTAAGCGTGGGCCAGCACGTAGTCACCAATGGTCTGCGACTGACGCAAGCCGCCACAGTGGCCGATCATCAGCCAGCAATGCGGACGCAGCACCGCCAGGTGGTCGGTGATGTTCTTGGCGTTGGACGGGCCGACGCCAATGTTCACCAGGGTCACGCCATGGCCGTCGCTGGCGATCAGGTGATAGGCCGGCATCTGGTAACGATGCCAGACCACGCCCGCGGCAATCGCCGACGCCTCGCCGTGGTCCATGCCTTTTTCGATGATCACATTGCCCGGCAACACCATGCGCACAAAACGCGGATCGTTGCGCAGTTGCTCCAGGCCATGAACGATGAACTGGTCGACGTAGCGGTGGTAGTTGGTCAGCAGAATCCACGGTTGCACATGGCGCCAATCGCTGCCTGTGTAATGCACCAGCCGGCGCAGGGAGAAGTCCACCCGCGCAGCGTCGAACAGGGCCAGTGGCAGCGGGTCGGTGTTTTCCCAATCGTACAAGCCATCGGCGATGCCATCGGTGGCGGCCGACAAATCCGTACTCGGGAACACGCGCGCCAGCACCGCCGCCGTGACGCCGGAGCCGGCCAGTTCATCACCCTGCTCGACCACGTACGGATACGGAATGTTCTGCTGACTGACGCCGACTTCCACGGTCACGGTGAAGTCGTGCATCAACGGGACGAGTTGTTCCAGCAGGTATTTGCGGAAAGCGCGGGGATGGGTGACGGTGACGCTGTAGGTTCCCGGCAGTTGAACCTTGGCATAGGCGCGAGTGGTCTGTGGGACTTCACCCTGGCAAAGGTAGGTCAGACGCAACTCGGGATATCGAAATAGAGCACGCTGTTCAGCGTCCGGCTCGACGCGATCCTTGAGATAACGCTTGAGCGCCTGATTCAGCGCTGTGGTTGCACGCTCGTGCAAGGCAGCAAGCCGATCCACGGCTTGCTCGGCGGTTTGAACGACAATAAACGCTTCGGTCACGATCAGCTTCCTGTGTTCTGACTTGCAGACCTTCATCTTGCCTGCATCATCGCTTCACGGGAACAGTGGCGTGTTGGCTGCACATCAATTCTGATACACAGATAAACCCTGTGGGAGCGGGCTTGCCCGCGATGACGTACGAACAGTCGACATCAATGTCGTCTGATGCACCGCTATCGCGGGCAAGCCCGCTCCCACAGGTTTTGTGGTGTTTATTCGATTGTGGTCAAAAGCCCTGCGGCGTCGACCGGGCCACAATCGCTTCCACATCCAGCCCGCGAGGCAACGTTCCATACACCCGACCGGCCGAGCCCAGGCGACTGGCGATGAAAGCATCACTGACCGCCGCGTTACCGGCTTCCAGCAACAGCTTGGCCTGAAGCCCCAAGGCGATGTCTTCGGTAAGCTGGCGGGCGCGGTATTGAATGTCGTCGGTGTCCTTGAACGCCGCCTGCAATTGGCTGATGTGCGCGGCCAGGCGTTTGTCGCCATGACCGTCGCCCAACTCGCTGAACAGCACATCAAGCACACCCGGTTCTTTCGACAACGCACGCAACACATCGAGGCATTGCACGTTGCCGGAACCTTCCCACGTCGAGTTGACCGGGGCCTCACGGTACAGACGCGGCAGGATGCTTTCTTCGACATAACCGGCGCCGCCCATGCATTCGGCCGCCTCATTAATCATCGCGGGCGCGCGTTTGCAGATCCAGTACTTGCCCACCGCCGTCACCAGCCGGGCGAATTTCGCTTCGTGGTCGTCATCCAGATGATCCAGCGCCCGGCCCATGCGCAAACTCAAGGCCAACGCCGCTTCGCTTTCCAGGGCCAGGTCGGCCAGCACGTTTTGCATCAAGGGCTGCTCGCTGAGCAACTTGCCAGCGACCTTGCGATGGGCGCAGTGATGGCTGGCCTGGGTCAGCGCCTGGCGCATCAGCGCGCTGGAGCCGACCATGCAATCGAAACGGGTCATGGCGACCATTTCGATGATGGTCGGAACACCCCGGCCCTCTTCGCCGACCATCCAGGCCAAGGCGCCACGGAACTCCACTTCGCTTGAGGCATTGGACCAGTTGCCGAGTTTGTTCTTCAGCCGCTGTATGTAGAACTGATTGCGCGTGTCGTCCGGGCGATGACGTGGCAGCAGGAAACAGGTCAAGCCTTTGTCGGTCTGGGCCAGAGTCAGGAAGGCATCGCACATCGGCGCCGAACAGAACCACTTGTGGCCCACCAGTTCATACGCCTGACCGGGCCCCCTGGCGCCGACCGGATAAGCCTTGGTGGTGTTGGCCCGCACGTCGGTGCCGCCCTGTTTCTCGGTCATGGCCATGCCAATGGTGACCCCGGCCTTGTGGGCCATGGCGACGTTGCGCGGGTCATATTCGGTG
Source organism: Pseudomonas sp. JL3 (assembly GCF_031570575.1). Lineage (NCBI taxonomy): Bacteria > Pseudomonadati > Pseudomonadota > Gammaproteobacteria > Pseudomonadales > Pseudomonadaceae > Pseudomonas > Pseudomonas sp. JL3. The sequence goes on along the minus strand of NZ_JAKWJK010000011.1, from coordinate 153,015 downwards.
GCGAGGATTTTCGGCAACCATTGTTCGGCCAAATCCGGTTGCAGGCGCATCGCCGGGACGCTGGCGAAGGTCATGGTCAGCGGGCAACCGCTGCCGGCTTCAGCCTGACTGTGCAAATAGGTCATGGACGCACGGGCAACGTGGGCACCCGGTTGCGGGTCGGTCCAGGGCAAGCCAGTCAAGCCATGCTCCACCGCCGTGCGCATCAACTCGTGGTAGGCCGGGTGAAACTCCACCACGTCGATGCGATGGCCGTAACGGTCATGGCTGACGAACACCGGTTTGTTCTGATTGGCCGCAAACCCCGCCTCCATCAGCGGCCCGCCGGCCAATGCGCCGTAAGCGTCGATCCGCGACTCGGCCCAACCGGCATCGAAACGCCGCGACCACTCCTGCAAAGGCAGGTCGATGCGATAGAGGTTGGTGCCGTCCAGCGATGGTGGCTGGTTGGTGACTTCGTGGGTTTCGGCGAACTGATGCAGGTTCATGACGGGGCTCCTTTGGTCAGCCAAGGGACTTTCAGTTAAGCACCGCCCCGAGGTTGAACAAAGTGGCATATCTGCCTAACTGTCGGCGCTTTCGCCTTGCCCTGGACAGAGCACCCGCCGATAGAGCGCCGCCTGCAAATCTTCGAATTTCACCGGTTTGCTCAGGTAGTCGACCAAGGTGTCGCTCGGGCAATAGGCCCGGTCCGCACTCAGGGCAATCATGAACACGGGTAATTCGGCGCAACCCGGCAAGGCGCGGATCCGGCCGCAGATCGAGGCACCGTCCAGTGGCGGCAGCTGACAATCGAGCAGCACCGCATCAACGGTTTCACGCTGCAAGTGATCAAGCGCAGCGATGCCACTGTCGGCGGTGCACACGCGGAACCCAAGCTTGAGCAACATGCCACGCATCACCAATTGATTGATGCTGTTGTCATCGACCAGCAACACCGTACAGTCCTGAGGCAAACGCAGGTGGGAGGTTTGCCGGATAATCGAAGGCGCAGATTGCACCACTGGCAACTCGAACTCGACGTCCAGTTGAAAGCGACTGCCGCGACCCGGTTCCGAGCGGTGGCTCAGGCGTCCGCCGAGCAATTCGACCAGTTGCCGACAAATGGCCAGGCCAACGCCCAAACCACCGTATTCACGGGTCATCGAGCCGTCGACCTGGAAGAAACGTTGATACAGCATCGCCTCGTCCAAATCGGTAAAGCCAATGCCGGTGTCGATCACTGCAAAGGACAGTGCCAGCCGATCGGGCGCTGCCGGTTTGCCCGTCACCCGCAGCGCCAACCCGCCGATCCGGGTGAATTTGATTGCGTTATCCAGCAGGCATTCCAGGCATTGCGTCAGCTTGTCGCTGTCGCCGTGCAAGCGATCCGGCAGCCCCGGTGCAACCTCGACCTTGAAGTCCAGCGACTTGCTCGACGCATTGCCATCGAACTGCAGGCGCAAGGCCTCGACCACACTGCGCAAACTGAACGTGTCCGGATAGACCTTGAGCTTGCCGGCCTGCAATTCGGTCAGGGTGAGGATGCCGTTGACCATGCGCATCATCTCCCGCGCCGAACCGGCAGCCGTTTGCTGATATTGCTCCAGCTCAGGGTTCATCTCGACGGTCTGCATCAACTCCAGCGAACCGATCACACCGTTCATGGGCGTGCGCAGTTCATGGGTCAGGGTGGCGAGGAATTCGTCCTTGAGCTTGTTACTGTGAGCCAGTTGCTGGTTCAGCACTTCGAGCTTCTGGCCGGCATCGAACAGGGTTTGAGCCTGTTGCTCACGCATGGCGTTGATGCGATCGGCCAGGGCCAGGGACAGCAGCGCCACTTCGATCGCCGAGCCGATCTGGCTGGCGTACATGGTGAGGAATACGTTGGGCAAATAACCCAGCACCATCAGGGTGTTGACGATGCCTCCGAGCAGGAACGCCGACCAGGCAATGATGAAATACCGCGCGACCCGCAGGCCACGCCACCAGGCGAAAATCCCGGCGGCGAAAATCACCACGGTGAAAACCAGCGCCAGCAGCGTCGCCAGACGCAGGGCCAGGGCGTAACTGGTCATCAATGACAACCCGACCACCAGCGCACTGAACGCAATCAACACCAGCAGCAAACGGTCGAGCCAGCGACTGTGGGTCGCCGTCCGCAAAAAGCTTCGGGCGAACTGGCTGCCGAACAATCCTGAACAGCCGATGAAGAACGGCGTCGCGGCGTTGGCCCACCACGGATTGTTCGGCCAGAAATACTCCACGGCCGCGCCATTCACCGACAGCTGATACAAGCCGAACGAGGCGATATAGACGATGTAATAGAGGTAGCTGGTGTCGCGCACGCTGAGAAAGATAAACAGGTTGTAGACCAGCATCCCCAGCAACACACCGTAAATCAGCCCCAGCACATAAAGCCGCACCGGCTGCTCTTCGAGGTAAGCGGTGCTCGACCACAAGGTGACGGGCGCCTGAACCGACCCTTCGCTTTGCAGACGCAGGTAGACGGTTTGCGCCTGCCCAGGGGCAAAGTTCAGATCGAACAGATAGTTGTTCTGGCGGATCTCGCGAGTGGCAAACGGCAACGCATCGCCGGTCTGTCGGACCAATTGATAGTCACCACCGGCATCGGCCAAGTAGAGATCAAGGTGATCGAGGGGCGGATAGGCCAGTTCCAGCAACCAGGTCTGTTGTGCCGACGGGTTGGTCGGGCGGTACTGCAGGTCGATTTTCAGCCAGAACGCCGAACGCGAATAACCGGCGTTGAGGGTGGCTTTATCGTGGGGTTTAAACTGCCCGGCCGCCGCTTGCGCACGGACATCGGCGATAGTCGCCTGACCGCCCGCATCTTCATAAACCTGCATCGTTCGGCCCAGGGGAAGGCTCTGGGTGAATTCGTCGAATTCGACCGCGCTCGCCAGGAGGGGCAAGCACAACAGCAACATCAGCAAATAGCGCATTTAAGCCCCAGCGTGGCCTGTCCGGTTCTGTCAGGAAGCCCCCCATTCCTTTTGAGTAGACGTAAAACCGGTATTACCTGTTATTGGTTTGGATCCACTCTAGCATAGCCGTTGATGGCCATTGAACACTATTGAAATTTTTCCTAAAAAGGCTCTAGAACGGGCGTTCCAGCGCCATGTATTGAGTTAGAGCTGCTGGTTTGGTCAGGTTGTGACAAGAGCGCCCAGACACATCTCCCCTGTAGCAGCTGCCGGAGGCTGCGTTCGACGGCTGCTACAGGGACCGCGTCACGATTCACGGGGCGACACCCGAAAAACATGTTTGGTGGTAAGCTCGCGCACCATGAATATCTACAGCTCTCGCCCCGTTGTCCTCTGCCTCTCCGGCCACGACCCTAGTGGTGGCGCCGGCTTGCAGGCAGATATCGAAGCCCTGCTCGCTCAGGGTTGTCATGCGGCTCCGGCCGTCACCGCCCTGACTGTGCAAGACACCGTCAACGTCACTGACTTCCGCGTTCTCGATCGCGAGTGGGTATTGGCCCAGGCCAACGCCGTGCTCAACGACTCCGAAGTCGCCGCCGTCAAACTGGGCATGCTCGGTTCCCTGGAAATGGTCGACACCGTGGTCGAACTGCTTTCAGCGCACCCGCATTTGCCGGTGGTCTGCGACCCGGTGCTGCGCGCCGGCGGCGGTGGACGACTGGGCAAGGACGAAGTCGGCTACGCCATGCGCGAACGCCTGCTGCCGCTGTCGATCATCGCCACTCCTAACCTTCCCGAAGCCCGCATCCTCGCCGAACTGCCCGAAGGCACCGCCGATGAGTGCGCGGAAAAACTCCTGCCGTTCGTCAAACACCTGCTGATCACCGGCGGCCATGGCGACGAACACGAAATACACAATCGCCTGTACAGCCGCGACGGTCGCCGCGAAACCTTTACCTGCCAGCGCCTGCCCGGCAGTTATCACGGTTCCGGTTGCACGCTGGCCAGCGCCCTCGCCGGTCGCCTGGCCCAGGGTGAGCATCTCGTCAGTGCCGTACAGAGCGCGCTTGACTACACTTGGCGCACCCTGCGAGATGCGGAACAGCTGGGCAAAGGCCAGTTCGTGCCCCGCCGCCTGCCGCTGGATTTCTGTTCGTAACATTTGATGCGTAAAGCGCAGAGGCTTGTCCGATGAAACTACGTGGCCTGTACGCCATTACCGACAGCCAGTTACTGGCCGGTAAATTTCTTTCGTACGTGGAGGCGGCGCTCGAAGGCGGCGTCACCCTGCTGCAATACCGCGACAAAAGCACCGACGAGGCCCGCCGCCTGCGCGAGGCCGAGGCCCTGCGCGATCTGTGCGAACGCTACAAGACTCAGTTGATCATCAACGACGACGCCGAACTGGCCGCGCGTCTGAACGTCGGCGTGCACCTGGGCCAGACCGATGGCCCGCTGATGCCAGTGCGGGCACTGCTCGGTCGGCAGGCGATCATCGGCTCGACCTGCCACGCGCAAGTCGAACTTGCCGAACAAGCCGCCAAAGAAGGCGCCAGCTACGTCGCTTTCGGCCGCTTCTTCAATTCCAACACCAAGCCCGGCGCACCGGCCTGCAGCCTAGAACTGCTCGATCAGGCCCGCAGCAAGCTGCATCTGCCGATCTGTGCGATCGGCGGCATTACTCTGGACAACGCTGCGCCACTGGTGGCCCACGGGGTCGATCTGCTGGCGGTGGTGCAGGGTCTGTTTGGCGCCGAGAGCACGGCTGAAGTAACGCGCCGCGCCCGCGCCTTTAATGAATTATTCAAATCCTGATTTTTGAGAGCCCGATCATGTCTCGTTCCGAAACCCTGTTTGCCAATGCCCAAAAACACATTCCCGGAGGCGTGAACTCGCCTGTTCGTGCGTTCAAGAGTGTTGGTGGCACGCCGCTGTTCTTCAAACACGCCGAAGGCGCCTACGTCACCGACGAAGACGACAAGCGTTATGTGGATTACGTCGGTTCCTGGGGGCCGATGATTCTCGGCCACAGTCACCCGGACGTGCTGGACGCTGTGCGCAAGCAGCTGGAACACGGCCTGTCCTACGGCGCCCCGACGGCCATGGAAACCGAGATGGCCGACCTGGTCTGCTCGATCGTGCCGTCGATGGAAATGGTGCGCATGGTCAGCTCCGGCACCGAAGCAACCATGAGTGCCATCCGTCTGGCCCGTGGTTTCACCGGCCGTGACAGCATCATCAAATTCGAAGGCTGCTACCACGGTCACTCCGACAGCCTGCTGGTCAAGGCCGGTTCCGGCGCCCTGACCCAAGGCGTGCCAAGCTCGGCCGGTGTACCGGCGGCGTTCGCCAAACACACCCTGACGCTGCCGTTCAACGACATCGACGCGGTAGAAACCATGCTCGCCGAAGTCGGCCAGGACGTGGCCTGCATCATCGTCGAGCCAGTGGCCGGCAACATGAACTGCGTACCACCGGCACCAGGTTTCCTCGAAGGCCTGCGGACCCTGTGCGACAAGCACGGCGTGGTGCTGATTTTCGACGAAGTGATGACCGGTTTCCGCGTCGCCCTCGGCGGTGCCCAAGCCCACTACGGCGTCACGCCGGACCTGAGCACCTTCGGCAAGATCATCGGTGGCGGCATGCCGGTTGGCTGCTTCGGCGGAAAACGCAAGATCATGGAGCAGATAGCGCCGCTGGGCCCGGTTTATCAGGCCGGCACGTTGTCGGGTAACCCGCTGGCAATGGCGGCAGGCCTGACCACCCTGCGTCTGATCAGTCGTCCAGGCTTCCACGCCGAGCTGAGCGACTACACCAGCCGTCTGCTCGATGGCCTGCAACAGCGCGCCGACGCCGCCGGCATTCCGTTCGTGACCACTCAGGCCGGCGGCATGTTCGGTCTGTACTTCAGCGGCGCCGACGACATCGTGACCTTCGAGGATGTGATGGCCAGTGATGCCGGCCTGTTCGGACGTTTCTTCCACCTGATGCTCGAAGGCGGCGTGTACCTGGCGCCAAGCGCCTTCGAAGCCGGTTTCACCTCGATCGCTCACGGCGAAACCGAGTTGAAACTGACTCTGGATGCAGCCGAGCGTGCATTCGCCGCATTGAAATAAAGCTGCAACGCTGACGTTGGCCATTGCCAGCGTCAGCTTTCACCTACATTCGCACCTTTTTTCCTACTCATCTGCCAATAATCCCCCGCAAAGTGGGCGATATATTCCCCGCGCAGCAGAAAAACGAGTAAAGACTTTGTAAGGTTGGCCCTGCTTATTTCATAATGCGCGCTTATTGGATCCCTCGATGGGTCCACGCGCCCCTCAGAGGTAAGTCGATTCCCATGAACCGCACCGGCCGCACCCTTGCATTGGGCTGCCTGTTGCTCCTTCAGCCCCTGCTCGCGCTCGCACAAGCAGGCGGCAACTCGTTGTTGATCCCGGCGATGGGTCGCTGCACCCTCAATACTCAGCCGCAAGACCTGACGCAAGCGCTCGCCGCCTGTCAGAAAGCGTCGGATGAAGGGGATGCGCAAGCGCAATACGAGTTGGGTGAGTTCTACTACGACGGCAAAAACACGCCGCGCGACCTCAATCAAGCCCTGAGCTACTTCGAAAAGGCCTCGCTGCAAGGCCACGCCCAGGCGCAATTCAAACTCGGCACCATGTTCTTCCATGGCGAAGGCGTACCGGCCAATAACGTTCAGGCGTATATCGTGCTGAAAATGGCCGCCGTCAACGGTGCCGAAGAGGCGCTGGACACCGCCGATGAAGTCGCCGAGAAAATGCCTCGCGAAGATCTGGAAGTCGCCACCCAGGTGCTGGGGCAAATTTTCCGTAAATACCTGATGGAATTGCAGAGCGCCGATGGGCGTACGCCGTTTTCGCCACTGCCCTGAATTGCCGGATCCGATAGTTCCCACGCTCTGCGTGGGAATTCATCCCGTGACGCTCCGCGTCACCGACGCAGAGCGTCGAAGGCGGCATTCCCACGCAGAGCGTGGGAACGATCAAATCTACTTACTTCTCAGGCATCGGCATCGGAAACGGCATGACATTGCCGACCGCACCACGGGCTTCGCTGATTTTCGGGGTGCCGAGGCGCTCGACCTCGTCGATGCGCACAATCGAATGCATCGGCACAAAACTGCGCACAACGCCTTCGAACTGAGCCTTGAGCTTCTCTTCGCTCGGATCGACGACCACTTGCGTGCGCTCGCCAAAGACGAACTCTTCCACTTCCAGGAAGCCCCACAGATCACTTTGATAGATCTGCTTGGCGTACATTTCGTACACCTGGCCCTGATTGAGGAAAATCACCTTGTAGATTGGAGCTTCACGTTTGGTCATGGTGGGCGGGTAACACATCGGGGATAAAAATGAGGGCGCGAACTATAGCATAGCCGCCGGACGCACAACGGTAGGAACCTGGGGACATGTTCCCTATAATGCGCGGTTCTTTGAATCACGTGATGACTCTATCCATGGCCAAGAAGCTTTACATCGAAACCCACGGTTGCCAGATGAACGAGTACGACAGCTCGCGCATGGTCGATCTACTGGGTGAACATCAGGCCCTGGAAGTCACCGCTCGCGCTGAAGACGCCGACGTGATCCTGCTCAACACCTGCTCGATCCGCGAACGCGCCCAGGACCGGGTGTATTCCCAGCTGGGCCGCTGGCGCGAACTGAAACTGGCCAACCCGGACATGGTCATCGCCGTCGGCGGTTGCGTGGCCAGCCAGGAAGGCGCGGCCATCCGTGACCGCGCTCCGTACGTGGATGTAGTATTCGGCCCGCAGACCCTGCACCGCCTGCCGGAAATGATCGACGCCGCGCGCCTGACCAAACTGCCGCAAGTCGACGTTTCGTTCCCGGAAATCGAAAAATTCGACCACTTGCCCGAGCCACGCATCGACGGGCCGAGCGCTTACGTGTCGGTCATGGAAGGCTGCAGCAAGTACTGCACCTTCTGCGTGGTGCCTTATACCCGCGGTGAAGAAGTCAGCCGGCCGTTCGACGACGTGATTGCCGAAATCATCCACCTGGCCGAGAACGGCGTGCGTGAAGTGACCTTGCTGGGGCAGAACGTCAACGGTTATCGCGGGACCACTCATGATGGTCGTCTGGCTGACCTCGCGGAATTGATTCGGGTGGTCGCCGCGGTCGATGGCATCGACCGGATTCGCTACACCACCTCGCACCCACTGGAGTTCTCCGACAGCCTGATCCAGGCCCACGCCGACGTGCCGGAACTGGTGAAACACCTGCACTTGCCGGTGCAATCGGGCTCCGACCGGATCCTCGCGGCAATGAAGCGCAACCACACCGCGCTGGAGTACAAGTCCAAACTGCGCAAACTGCGCGCCGCCGTGCCGGGGATCTGCATCAGTTCGGACTTCATCGTCGGTTTCCCCGGCGAGACCGAGAAAGATTTCGAACAGACCATGAAGCTGATCGAAGACGTCGGCTTCGACTTCTCCTACTCGTTCGTCTACAGCCAGCGCCCGGGCACCCCGGCCGCCGATCTGGCCGACGAAACGCCGGAAGAGCTGAAAAAAGAACGCCTGAACGCCTTGCAACATCGCCTCAACCAACAAGGTTTTGAGATCAGCCGACAAATGGTGGGCTCCATTCAGCGGATTCTGGTCACCGATTATTCGAAAAAAGACCCCGGCGAACTGCAAGGCCGGACCGAGAATAACCGTATCGTCAACTTCCGCTGCGACAATCCGACCCTGATCGGCCAGTTCGCCGACGTGCACATCGACGCCGCGCAACCGCACTCGCTGCGCGGCTCGCTGATCCAATAACACCTCGTCACCTGTGGGAGCCGGGCTTGCCCGCGATGAACTACACCGCGGTCTGTCTGACAAACCGCGTTATCGTTCATCGCGGGCAAGCCCGGCTCCCACAGGAACGGTGATTGTCTTTACGGTATTTAAGAGCTTTCGCACCCAGGCGACTGGCGCTATCCTTGATTCATCATAATTGCCCTTGGGCGGCTAAATACGACCTTGAACGCACCCATAGAACCACATCGTTTCATCCTCGAGCCTTTTGAAGCTCGCCGCTTCGCCAATCTGTGCGGGCAATTCGACGAGCATCTGCGCTTGATCGAACAGCGCCTCGCGATCGAGATCCGCAACCGCGGAAACCAGTTCGAACTGATCGGCGAGCCCAAGCACACCACCTCCGCGGAAAACCTGCTGCGCCGCCTGTACCGGGAAACCAAAGGTACCGAGCTGTCGCCGGACATGGTTCACCTGTTCCTGCAGGAATCGGCCGTCGAGGAACTGGACAACCACTCCCCCGCCGAACCGTCCGTCGCCTTGCGCACCAAGAAAGGCATGATTCGCCCTCGCGGCTTGAATCAGGTGCGCTACGTGAAGGAAATTCTCGGTAACGACATCAACTTTGGCATCGGTCCAGCCGGTACCGGCAAGACCTATCTGGCTGTAGCCTGCGCGGTAGACGCGCTGGAGCGCGAGCAAATTCGTCGCATTCTGCTGGTCCGTCCGGCGGTTGAAGCGGGCGAAAAGCTCGGGTTCCTGCCCGGCGATCTGTCCCAGAAAATCGACCCGTACCTGCGCCCGCTCTACGACGCGCTCTACGAGATGCTCGGTTTCGAATACGTCGCCAAGCTGATCGAGCGTCAAGTGATCGAAGTTGCGCCGCTGGCCTACATGCGCGGTCGTACGCTGAACAACAGTTTTATCATCCTCGACGAAAGCCAGAACACCACCGTCGAGCAGATGAAGATGTTCCTGACCCGGATCGGCTTCGGTTCCACGGCGGTCATCACCGGTGACATCACCCAGGTCGACCTGCCACGCGGCACCAAATCCGGGTTGCATCATGTCATCGAAGTGCTCAAGGACGTGCCGGGCATCAGTTTCACGCACTTCCAGCCCAAGGACGTGGTGCGCCATCCGCTGGTGCAGCGCATTGTCGAGGCCTATGAACGCTTCGAAAATCGCGCCGCCGATCCAGCGCCGAAGGACACTCCACGCGATGCTTGAGCTTGATCTGCAACTGGCCACCGATGCGCCTGCTCCGAGCGAAGCCGAGTTCCGTCAATGGTGCGAACTGGCCCTGCGCCAACGCATAGCCGACTCCGAACTGACCATTCGTCTGGTTGACGAAGAAGAAGGTCGGGAGCTGAACCATACCTGGCGCCATAAGGACTATGCGACCAACGTGCTGTCGTTCCCGGCCGACGTGCCCGACGATTTGCTGGATATTCCGTTGCTGGGAGATCTGGTGATCTGCGTGGCGGTGGTCGAGCGCGAAGCCGCCGAACAAGGCAAGACACTCAACGCCCACTGGGCGCATCTGGTCATTCACGGCTGCTTGCATCTGCTTGGTTACGACCATATAGATGACGAGGAAGCCGAAGAAATGGAAGCACTGGAACGAACGTTGCTTGCAGAATTGGGTCATCCGGACCCTTATGCGGACGACGAAACAGACCCATCCCCAATCGTAACAACAAAGGATTCAGAGTAATCGCTATGAGCGAAGATCGATCGAGCAACGGGCAGAAGTCATGGCTGGGTAAGCTCACCCAGGCTTTTGCCCACGAGCCGAAGAACCGCCAGGAGCTGCTGGAGCTGCTGCGCGATGCACATCAAAACAAGTTGCTGGACAGCGAAGCGCTGGCCATCGTCGAAGGCGCCATCCAGGTAGCAGACCTGCAAGTGCGGGACATAATGGTCCCGCGCTCGCAGATGATCAGCATCAAGGCGACCCAGACACCCCGCGAGTTCCTGCCGGCCGTGGTCGACTCGGCCCACTCCCGCTATCCGGTGATCGGCGAAAGCCACGATGACGTGATGGGCGTGTTGCTGGCCAAGGACTTGCTGCCGTTGATCCTCAAGGAGAACGGCGACAGCTTCAACATCAAGGACCTGCTGCGTCCGGCCACGTTCGTGCCCGAGTCCAAGCGCCTGAATGTGCTGCTGCGCGAGTTTCGCGCCAACCATAACCACATGGCCATCGTCATTGACGAATACGGCGGCGTGGCCGGTCTGGTGACCATCGAAGACGTGCTGGAACAGATCGTCGGCGACATCGAAGACGAGCACGACGTCGAGGAAGACAGCTACATCAAGCCGCTGCCCAGCGGTGACTTCCTGATCAAGGCCCTGACACCGATCGATAACTTCAACGAGTTCTTCGACAGCGAATTCTCCGACGACGAATTCGACACCGTTGGCGGCTTGGTGATGAGCGCGTTCGGGCACTTGCCAAAACGCAACGAAATCACTGAAATCGGCGCCTATCGCTTCCGCATCCTCAATGCCGACAGCCGTCGTATTCACTTGCTGCGCCTGTCACCCATTGCCCGGTAATTCTAAGGATTGAAATGCGTCGTCTGACCTGCCCCGGCTGGCCCGGTAACCTGCTGGCCGTGGCGGCCGGTGCACTCACCACGCTGGCTCTGGCACCGTTCGATATCTGGCCGCTTGCGTTGCTGGCGGTCGGTTTCTTTTACGCCGGGCTGCGCGAGCTGAACCCCCGCCAGGCCTTGGGCCGTGGCTGGTGTTTCGGTTTCGGCCTGTTTTCCGCAGGCACCAGCTGGATCTACTACAGCATTCACAACTTTGGCGGCGCCTCGGTGCTGCTGGCCGGGTTGCTGATGCTGGCCTTCACTATGGCGATCGCCTGGTTCTTCGCCCTGCCCGCCTGGATTTGGGCACGCTGGCTGCGCCGTAACGAAGCGCCGCTGGCCGATGCCTTGGCATTTGCGGCGTTGTGGGTGGGTCAGGAAGCCTTTCGTGGCTGGTTCCTTACTGGTTTCCCATGGCTCTATTCCGGTTACAGCCAGCTCGATGGCCCCCTGGCCGGGCTCGCGCCTGTCGGCGGAATGTGGCTGATTTCCTTCACTCTGGCCCTGACAGCTGCGCTGATCTACAACGCTGCACGACTGGTGCGTACTGGCCGTAAAGGCTTCATCGCTGTCGGCGTGTTACTGCTGACTGGCCCATGGGTGGCCGGCATGGCACTCAAGGAACATGCCTGGACCAGCCCGGCGGGCGCCCCCCTGAGCGTCGCAGCGATTCAGGGCAACATCGAACAAAGCATGAAGTGGGACCCCTCGCAGCTCAATGCGCAGTTGGCGCTGTACCGCGATATGAGTTTCAGCTCCAAACGCGTCGACCTGCTGATCTGGCCGGAAACAGCGGTCCCGGTGCTCAAGGAGTCCGCCGAGGGCTACCTGAACATGATGGGAAGCTTCGCCGCCGAGCGTAAATCCGCACTGATCACCGGTGTGCCGATTCGCCAGGAAGTCCATCACGAGAAACGCTTTTTCAACGGCATTACCGTTGTCGGCGAAGGCGATGGCACGTACCTGAAGCAGAAGCTGGTGCCGTTCGGCGAATACGTTCCATTGCAGGAAATCTTGCGCGGCCTGATCGCTTTCTTCGACCTGCCGATGTCCGACTTTGCCCGTGGGCCGGCCGATCAAGCGCTGCTTCAAGCCAAGGGTTATCAGATTGCGCCGTTCATCTGCTATGAAGTGGTCTACCCGGAATTCGCCGCGGGCCTCGCTGCCCGCAGCGATTTGCTGCTGACCATCAGCAACGACACCTGGTTCGGCACCTCGATCGGCCCATTGCAACACTTGCAGATGGCGCAGATGCGCGCACTTGAGGCCGGTCGCTGGATGATCCGCGCCACCAACAATGGCGTGACCGGCTTGATCAACCCGTTCGGTCAGATCACTGTGCAGATTCCGCAGTTCGAACAAGGCATTCTTTACGGCGAAGTGGTACCGATGCATAACCTGACGCCGTATCTGGAATGGCGTTCATGGCCGTTGATTATCTTTTGCATGTTGTTGTTTGGCTGGGCGTTGGTTGCCAACCGGATGGCGAAGACCGTCTGACCTTTTGTGGCGAGGGGGCTTGCCCCCTCGCCACAAATCAACGATAAAACAACGAATACCCGATCTGCCCCACCGCCTCATTCATCAACTGCCCGCTCTGCCAGATCGATTTGAATTCCGGCATCCAGCCGCCCAGCGGCCGGGCATTGTCCACGCCTAAAAACCCCACTGGCGCGGGCACCACTTCAAACCCGGCCTGCTGGAAACTCCAGACCGCCCGCGGCATATGCCAGGCCTGAGTCACAACCACCACCCGTTTGATCCCCTCCGGCAACAACACCTGGGCGCTGAATTGCGCGTTTTCCCAGGTCGTGCGGCTGCGCCCTTCCTGCCAACGCACCGTCACGCCAAAATCATCGAGCAATGAGTCCGCCATCAGCTTCGCTTCGGTCGGTGGCGTGCCGTAATGCAGGCCGCCACTGGTCAGAATCGGCAAACCGGACGCCTTGGCCAGGCGCGCGGCATAGCGTTCGCGCCCCAGGCCTACGCCGGTCGGCTGGTCGACGCCCCACGCCGGGTCGCCACGCTCACGACCTGAACCCAGCACCACGATCGCATCAGCGCGCTGGCCGAGAGTTGCCCATTGCTCGCGCGCCAGCGGCGGCTCTCGCTCCAGGGCCTTGGCACTCCACTCCACCATCACCGGCAAGCTCATCAACCAGAAGCCGCCCACACCCAGGGCGAAGCACAACCCCGCCAGCCTCGGTCTTGAGCGGCGCCACCACCAGGCAAGCACCAACAACAGCAATAAAATGCCGGGCGGCAATAGAAGTTGTTTAACGAAGTAACGAAAAGGCATCGGGCATCTCCATAGATGCCCGAAGCCTAGGTGGGTTGACGCAATGCGACAACAAATGTGGAAGGACTTTGATTCAAAAAACCATATTCCATGGCTTCAAGTGCCCTTACTTGAACTGCAAAGACCGGACCTTTACCGCGCCTTTGCCGGGTGCCTTATCCTTGAGCCAGATGATCTTGGCCGAACGTGGTGCCTCGAGTTGCTTCACTGCTGCTGACAAGCATCCGTGCGTTTCACGTTCACTACGATCCAGATAGGCCTTGACCAGTTCAAACTCTGCGGGGCTCAAGCCACGCAGTTCCAGCTCCAGGGGACGCTCATCACGCAGCCGTCCGGCTGTTTTGGCCGTATCCAGGGCCATTGCGAGACGGTCTATCAGTTTTTCGTACAGCTCCGGTTTTGTAACTTTTTGCTGTGACTCAACCATCCATCACCTCATTGAAGATAAGACTCACTCCCCTTTTAGAGCTTAGCCTCGCTGAAAAAACCGGCTGAGCGCCGCGACCAACGGCCCTCGGAGCGGGTATTGGCCACGTCCTTGCGTGTAATCAGGGTTTCCCTCGATAGAGTGCGGTCATGTATGCTACGGCGCTTCCTGTAACTCCACTTCCAGCTCGCCTGGGCACCGAAACGTCGATTTGGCGTCATCATCGTCCAGCGTTGCATTGAAGAGGATTAGGCCACCCCTATTCAGTTCAAAAGTAGCCATGCACGAACAATATCAGCCCCGTGAAATCGAAGCCGCCGCCCAGTCGTTCTGGGACGAGCAAAAGTCCTTTGAAGTCAGTGAACAGCCAGGCAAGGAGACATTCTACTGCCTGTCGATGTTCCCTTACCCCAGCGGCAAGCTACACATGGGGCACGTGCGCAACTACACCATTGGCGACGTGATCTCCCGCTATCAGCGCATGCAAGGCAAGAACGTTCTGCAACCCATGGGTTGGGACGCCTTCGGCATGCCGGCGGAAAACGCCGCGATGAAGAACAACGTAGCGCCCGCCAAGTGGACCTACGAAAACATCGCCTACATGAAATCCCAGCTGCGCAGCCTGGGCCTGGCGGTGGACTGGTCGCGTGAAGTGACCACCTGCAAGCCGGATTACTACCGCTGGGAACAGTGGCTGTTCACCCGCCTGTTCGAAAAAGGCGTGATCTACAAAAAAAGCGGCACCGTGAACTGGGACCCGGTCGACCAGACCGTTCTGGCCAACGAACAGGTGATCGACGGTCGCGGCTGGCGTTCCGGCGCGCTGATCGAAAAACGCGAAATTCCGATGTACTACTTCAAGATCACCGCTTACGCGGATGAGCTGCTGGAAAGCCTCGACGAACTGACTGGCTGGCCTGAACAGGTCAAGACCATGCAGCGCAACTGGATCGGCAAATCCCGCGGCATGGAAGTACAGTTCCCGTACGACGTCGCCTCCATCGGCGAAACCGGCGCGCTGAAAGTATTCACTACCCGTCCGGACACCCTGATGGGCGCAACCTACGTTGCAGTGGCCGCCGAACACCATTTGGCTACCCTGGCCGCGCAAAACAACCCTGAACTGCAAGCGTTCATCGCTGAATGCAAGGGCGGCAGCGTCGCCGAAGCCGACGTCGCCACTCAAGAGAAAAAAGGTCTGCCGACCTCGCTGTTCGTTGAACACCCGCTGACCGGGGAGAAACTCCCGGTATGGGTCGCCAACTACGTGCTGATGCATTACGGCGATGGCGCGGTCATGGCTGTTCCGGCTCACGATGAACGTGATTTCGAGTTCGCCACCAAGTACAACCTGCCGATCAAATCCGTGGTGCGCACAAGTTCCGGTGACACCAACCCGGCCCCTTGGCAGGATGCGTACGGCGAGCACGGCACGCTGATCAACTCGGGAGAATTCGACGGTCTTGACTTCGTCGGCGCCTTCGACGCCATTGAAGTGGCGCTGATCAAGAAAAACCTCGGTGCCTCGCGCACCCAGTTCCGCCTGCGCGACTGGGGCATCAGCCGCCAGCGCTACTGGGGCTGCCCGATCCCGATCATCCACTGCGACACTTGCGGTGATGTGCCGGTCCCGGAAGATCAACTGCCCGTGGTGCTGCCGGAAGACGTCGTACCGGACGGCGCCGGTTCGCCGCTGGCGCGCATGCCCGAGTTCTACGAGTGCACCTGCCCGAAATGCGGCGCTGCAGCCAAGCGTGAAACCGACACCATGGACACCTTCGTCGAGTCCTCGTGGTACTACGCTCGCTACGCCTCGCCACATTATGAAGGTGGCCTGGTGGAAAAATCGGCTGCCGACCATTGGTTGCCGGTGGATCAGTACATCGGCGGCATCGAACACGCCATCCTTCACCTGCTTTACGCGCGCTTCTTCCACAAGCTGATGCGCGACGAAGGCCTGGTGAGCTCCAACGAGCCGTTCAAGAACCTGCTGACCCAGGGCATGGTGATCGCCGAGACCTACTATCGCCGCGAAGCCAACGGTGCCTACACGTGGTTCAACCCGGCGGACGTCGAACTCGAACGCGACAGCAAGGCCAAGGTCATTAGCGCCAAGCTGATCGCAGACGGCCTGCCGGTGGAAATCGGTGGCACCGAGAAGATGGCCAAGTCGAAAAACAACGGCGTTGACCCACAGTCGATGATTGACCAGTTCGGCGCAGACACCTGCCGCCTGTTCATGATGTTCGCCTCGCCACCTGACATGAGCGCGGAATGGTCCGACTCCGGCGTAGAAGGCTCGCACCGCTTCCTCAAGCGCGTCTGGCGTCTGGCTCAAGCGCACGTCATCCAGGGCCTGCCGGGCAAACTGGACGTCGCCAGCCTGAACGACGAGCAGAAAGCCATTCGCCGCTCGATCCACCAGGCCATCAAGCAGGCCAGCCACGACGTCGGCCAGAACCACAAATTCAACACCGCCATCGCCCAAGTGATGACGCTGATGAACGTGCTGGAAAAAGCCGCGCAAGGCACCGAACAGGATCGTGCACTGATTCACGAAGGCCTGGAAACCGTAGTCCTGCTGCTGGCACCGATCACCCCGCACATCAGCCACGAACTGTGGCATCGCCTGGGTCACGCCGCCCCGGTCATCGATGCCGGTTGGCCGGTGCTGGACGAAAGCGCATTGGTGCAGGACAGCCTGCAACTGGTCATCCAGGTGAACGGCAAACTGCGCGGTCACATCGAGATGCCGGCCAGCGCCAGCCGCGAAGAAGTCGAAGCGGCTGCACGGGCCAACGAAAACGTCTTGCGCTTCGTCGATGGCCTGACTATTCGCAAAGTGATCGTAGTGCCCGGGAAACTGGTCAATATCGTCGCCAGCTAAATTGGATCGGGCGCCAGGTCATGCCTGGCGCCGAGTAAAACCTTTCGGGCCGCTTGACCGGCCCACATGGTTTCAAGGGGAGCAACAAGATGATCAAACGCAATTTGCTGGTGATGGGCCTTGCAGTCCTGCTGAGCGCCTGCGGTTTCCAGCTGCGCGGCACCGGCACCACCGAACTGGCGCTCAAGGAACTCGACCTGAGCGCCCGCAATGCCTACGGCGAAACCGTGACGCAACTGCGTCAGGTGCTGGAAAGCAGCGGCGTCAAGGTCTACAGCGGCGCTGCTCACAAACTGGTGCTGACCGATGAACAGGAAAGCCAACGCATCCTCAGTTACGCAGGCGCCGGTCGTACTGGCGAGTACCAGATGAGCATGGTGCTGAACTACGACATCCGGGGTCAGGGCAACCTGCCATTGCTGAGCGACAAGCTCGAAGTGCAGAAAGTCTTCATCCATGACGGCAACAACCTGGTGGGTTCCGATCAGGAAGCCAACGATGCCCGCAAGGAAATGCGTCGTGAACTGGTTCAACGCATGATGCTGCGCCTGCAACAGCTGACCCCGACTCAGCTGGAACAGCTGCAACAGACCGCTGACGCCAGGGCCAAGGCTGAAGCCGACGCATTGGAAGCGGCGCAGAAGGCTGAAGCGGAGACTCCGCGTCAGTCGCCCATCGAATTGCCGCAGCAATAAGCCTTACGGGGCGCTCAGGCGCCCCGTTCGCCTCTTCTTATGAAACTCGCCCCCGCCCAACTCGGCAAACACCTGCAAGGCGCCCTCGCGCCAGTCTACGTCATCAGTGGCGACGACCCACTGCTGTGTCAGGAAGCCGCCGACGCCATTCGCGCCGCTGCCCGCCAGCAAGGTTTCGATGAACGCCAGGTCTTTGCCGCCGACGCCAGTTTCGACTGGGGTACGCTGCTGCAGGCCGGCGCCAGCATGTCGCTGTTCGCCGAAAAACGTCTTCTGGAACTGCGTCTGCCCTCCGGCAAACCCGGAGACAAAGGCGCCGCGGCATTCATCGAATACTGCTCGCGCCCGGCCGAAGACACGATTCTGTTGATCAGCCTGCCCAAGCTTGACGGCAGTGCGCAGAAAACCAAGTGGGGCAAGGCCCTGATCGAAGGTCCGCAGACCCAGTTCGTGCAAATCTGGCCAGTGGACACCAACCAGTTGCCGAGCTGGATCCGTCAACGCCTGTCCCAGGCTGGGCTTTCCGCCACTCAGGACGCCGTCGAACTGATCGCAGCCAGAGTCGAGGGCAACCTGCTGGCCGCCGCCCAGGAAATCGAAAAGCTCAAGCTGATGGCTGAAGGTGGGCAGATCACGGTTGAAACCGTGCAAGCGGCGGTGGCCGACAGTGCACGTTTCGATGTCTTCGGTTTGACCGACGCGATCCTCAACGGCGAAGCCGCTCATGCCCTGCGCATGCTCGAAGGGTTACGCGGCGAAGGTGTCGAACCACCGGTGATTCTCTGGGCGCTGGCCCGTGAACTGCGCCTGCTGGCCAACCTGTCGTTGCAATACAGCCAGGGCGTGCCGCTGGACAAAGCCTTCAGCCAGGCCCGACCGCCAATCTGGGACAAACGCAAACCGCTGATGAGCAAGGCGCTGCAACGCTACTCGGCGCAACGCTGGGCGCAGTTACTGCTCGAAGCGCAGCGCATCGACGCACAGATCAAAGGCCAGGCAGCGGGCTCGCCGTGGATGAGTTTGAGCCGGTTGACGTTGTTGATGGCGGGCCAGCGGCTGACCTTGCCTGCCGAGTAAGCACGCCCTCTGTAGCAGCAGGCTGCTACAGGGTGGTCGGCGAAAGGTCCTACGCAATGTGTGACTAGACAGAACCCCAACTTCGGCCGATGATTTGCCCCGCAATATCCACTCACTTGCGAGAGATCATCATGAGCAAAAAGCCATCCAGGAATGGCCCCAACAAGGCCAAATCCATCATCGCCCAGCCACTGTTCCGCAGCCGTCAGGAACGAGCCGGCAAGGGCAAAGGCAGCTACCGCCGCGAAGCCTTCCAGTCTAATAGCTGGGAGGCTTCTTACTTTCTGGCGGCCTGAAAGGCAAGCCATCGCTCAACATGTTAAGGTCTGCACCTGATTCGTATCCTCTGGACCTGTGCATGCCCCTTTGTCTTTCCCGTCGTTGGCACGTTCGCCAACTGATAGCTGCCTCCAGCCTCGTTCTGCTTGTCGCCTGCGCGGAAAAACCCACTGCCGCCGACGCCCAACCGCTTCAGACCCGCACCGTTGCGACGGCCCCTGCGGTCATTCCGCCGGTGGTTCCAACCGGTGAAAATCTCGATATCCAGCCTACCCAGACCTTTGCCGAATGGCAGGCGGGTTTTCGTAAAGACGCCCTCGCCGCCGGTATTCACGCCGACCTGTTCGACCGCGCTTTTGCCAATGTCAGCGTGGATGACAGCGTGATCCGTGCCGATCGCAGCCAACCGGAATTTACTCGCCCGGTGTGGGAATACCTCGACGGGGCGCTGTCGCCGCTGCGGGTACGCAAAGGTCAGGCGCTGGTCAGCCAGTACGCCGACATCCTGCAAAGCATCGAGCAGCGCTACGGCGTCGACCGTCAGGCATTGGTCGCGGTATGGGGCATGGAGAGTAATTTCGGTCAGTTCCAGGGCAGCAAGTCAGTGATCAACTCCCTGGCGACCCTGGCCTATGAAGGTCGACGTCCGGGCTTTGCTCATGCACAGCTGATTGCTGCCCTGCAAATCCTGCAACAGGGCGATATCGAACCCGAGAAAATGCTCGGTTCCTGGGCCGGCGCCATGGGGCAGACCCAGTTCATTCCGACGACCTATAACACCCATGCCGTGGACTTCGACGGCGATGGCCGCCGTGACATCTGGAACAGCTCCGCTGATGCATTGGCCTCGACCGCGCACTACCTGCAAAGCTCTGGCTGGCAGAAAGGCCAGCCATGGGGCTTCGAAGCGCAATTACCAAGCGGCTTCGATTACGCCCTGGCCGATGGCGCGATTCGCAAGAGCGTTGCCGAATGGCGACAACTGGGCGTCATCCTGCCCAATGGCGCCCAGGTTCCGGCAGGCTCCGAACACCTGTCGGCCGCCCTGCTGCTGCCCGCTGGCTATCGCGGCCCGGCGTTCCTGGTCCTCGATAACTTTCGCGCGATCCTCAAGTACAACAACTCTTCGTCCTACGCCTTGGCCGTTAGCTTGTTGTCGGAGCGTTTCAATGGCGGTGGCCTGATCAGCGGTCTATGGCCAAAAGATGACTTGCCGCTGAGCCGTACCGAGCGAATCGAGCTGCAAAACTTGCTGAGCGCCCAGAACTACGACGCGGGGATCGCCGACGGGATTATTGGCGCAAATACTCGCAAAGCGATCCGCAGCGCCCAGCAGTCGTTTGGCTGGCCGGCAGATGGTTATCCGACGCACAAGTTGCTGGAAGGGTTGCGTAACCGCTAGAAGCATCGCGGGCAAGCCCGCTCCCACAAATTCAAAGGTGAATGCAACATTTGCGTACACCTTGAACCTGTGGGAGCGGGCTTGCCCGCGATGACTGACTGTCAGGCAGTGACGATTTACCGTTTAATCACCACATCCTGCTCCAACACCAACGTCTTGTCCCCCGCATCCAGCCTGACCAGCGCGCCCATCGGCAGCGTCAAATTCGGATCACAATGCCCGCTTCGCCATCCGGATAGCACCGGTATTCGCAAAGGAGCAAAGGTCTGCTTGAGCAACCTCTCCAGTGCAATCGCATCAACCCCCGCCACATCCCCCACCAGAACCCCGCGCAGCTTGTGCAGCGTGCCCGCCAGACGCAAATGAGTCAGCAACCGGTCAATGCGATACAGCGGCTCGTTAATGTCTTCGATGAACAGAATGACGCCCTCGGCTTCGATCTCGTAAGGCGTGCCCATGGTCGCGGCGATCATCGACAGATTGCCCCCCAGCAAACGTCCGTGAGCGATGCCGGGCTCGATTGTGGTCAATGGCCAGGCCACCGGATGAGAAAGCACACTGCCCGCCTTTACCTGCCCGCGCAGCATGTTGAAAAACGAGAACTCAGTGGGTTGCTGCTTGTCACCCAGCAGATCGGCGTTGAGCATCGGACCGTGAAACGTCACGAAGCCTGCATAACGGCTGATGGCCAAGTGCAGCGTAGTGACGTCGCTGTAGCCGATAAACGGCTTGGCGTTGTTGCGCAGTAATTCGAAATCGATGCGATCGAGCAAACGCGGCGTACCGTAACCGCCACGCAGACAGATGATGGCATCGACCTCGCTGTCGGCGAATGCGCCGTGCAAGTCATTGAGCCGCACATCATCGCTGCCGGCCAGATAACCCTCTTGCTCATAAGCGCCGGGAAACACGCGCAGCGAATAGCCGCGAGCGCGCATCCAGGCAATGGCTTTATCGGTGTCCAGCGCTGCGGGGCCGGCGGGCGCGATCACACCGATCAGCCCTGCAGGCGGCAAGGCCGAAACGGGAGCGTGAGGACGAAGGGTGTGGGTTGGTCGAGCAGTCATCCATGATTCTCCCTGTGAGCGCTTCAGCACACAGTAGTCAGGAACGGGAATAAACAGAAGAGGGTCAATCGCACCACAGCGCGCAGGAAAAGTCTGCAATCGCCGCGGGCACTGCTAAAAAAAGGCCCGCAAGGCCTGAGAAGCCTTGCGGGCCTTTTTTGCTCTCACAGCAGGGTCAGGACGACATCAGCTCGGCCTTGACCAGTTTCGCCTGCTCGTCAGCGTGGTAGGAGGAACGTACCAGCGGACCGGAAGCAACGTTCTTGAAGCCCATCTTGTAACCTTCCTCGGCGAACCAGGCGAAGGTGTCCGGGTGCACAAAGCGCTGGACCGGCAAGTGGCTGCGGGACGGTTGCAGGTACTGGCCCAGAGTCAGCATGTCGATGTCGTGTTCGCGCATGCGCTTCATGACTTCGATGACTTCTTCGTCGGTTTCGCCCAGGCCCAGCATCAAACCGGATTTGGTCGGAATGTGCGGCATCATCTGCTTGAAGCGTTGCAGCAGGGTCAGCGACCACTGGTAATCCGAACCCGGACGCGCAGCCTTGTACAGGCGCGGCACGGTTTCCAGGTTGTGGTTGAACACATCCGGCGGCTCGGCGGCGGTGATTTCCAGTGCGACGTCCATGCGGCCACGGTAGTCCGGGACCAGGGTTTCGAGCTGAACGTTCGGCGACAGCTTGCGGATTTCGCGGATGCAGTCGGCAAAATGCTGGGCACCGCCGTCACGCAGGTCGTCGCGGTCTACCGAAGTGATTACCACGTACTTGAGTTTCAGGTCGGCGATGGCGATGGCCAGGCTTTCCGGCTCGTTGACGTCCAGCGGTTTCGGACGACCATGGCCGACGTCGCAGAACGGGCAACGACGGGTGCAGATGTCACCCATGATCATGAAGGTCGCGGTGCCGCCGGAGAAGCACTCGCCCAGGTTCGGGCAGGACGCTTCTTCGCAAACGCTGTGCAGCTTGTGTTTACGCAGCAGGGCCTTAATGCGGTCGACCTCCGGGGAAACCGGGATGCGCACGCGAATCCAGTCAGGTTTCTTCGGCAGTTCAGTGGTCGGGATGATCTTCACCGGGATGCGTGCAACCTTCTCGGCGCCGCGCAGCTTGACGCCGGCTTCAACCTTGGCACGCGGGGCCGGACGCTCGGTGACATCGAGCGTCGGGATCATGGTTTGCACTGCATCAGTAGTCATATCAGTCGATTCCGCCCGTTAGGGTCGTCTGCTCAGCATAGTCGAGGTGTTTGACGAGCTGCGCGCGCAGCCGGGCACTTACCTCGGCAAATTCAATCGGTCCTGCGTGATCGCGCAGCTGGGTCATTGCCAGCCCGGCGTAGCCGCAGGGATTAATCCGTCGAAACGGTTCCAGGTTCATATCCACGTTCAAGGCCAGGCCATGAAAGGAGCAACCGTGGCGGATCCGCAGACCCAGAGAAGCGATCTTCGCGCCATCGACATAGACACCCGGCGCATCCGGCTTGGCCACCGCGGTCACGCCGTAGCTGGCCAGCAGCTCGATCAGGCATTGCTCCATGCGGCTGACCAGGTCACGCACGCCGAACCCCAGCTTGCGCACGTCCAGCAACAGGTAGGCCACCAACTGGCCGGGGCCGTGGTAAGTCACCTGACCACCGCGGTCGACCTTCACCACCGGAATATCCCCCGGCAGCAGCAGATGCTCAGCCTTGCCGGCCTGGCCCTGGGTGAACACCGGCGGGTGTTCCACCAGCCAGATCTCGTCGGCGGCATCGCTGCCGCGTTCGTTGGTGAAGCGCTGCATGGCATGCCAGACCGGCTCGTAAGCCATCTGGCCGAGCTCGCGAAAGCCCAGCGTGCCAGACATCACAGCACCATGTGCACGAAGCCGGTAGCCCGCAGTGCGCTGTTGATGTCGTACAGCTGGTCTTGACCGGTGGCGATGATGTGCAACTGGATGGTCGTGTATTTGCCGTTGGTACTCTGCCGTTCGGCAAAGGTGTTGTGGTCAACGGTCGCGTGTTTCTCAAGGATCGCGATGATCTTGTCCTTGAAACCCACGCCGGTGTCGCCAATTACCTTGATCGGGTAATCCGCGCAGGGGAATTCGATTTTTGGCGCCTTTACTTCAGTGTCTGTCATGGCGTAACGGCCTCGTAAGCCGTGGCAACGGACATGGCCCCGCTCCGGATTGGAACAGGGCCATGCAGGTCCACACTAATTCAGTTGAACAAGCCGTAGAAGAATAGACGGATGCTATCCCACATGCGGCGGAAGATACCACCCTCGTCGACTGCGTCCAGAGCGATCAGGTCGGCGCTGTGCACCACCTTGTCGTCCAGCTTCACTTCGACTTTACCGATCACATCGCCCTTGGCGATTGGCGCGACCAGTTGCGGGGTCATGGTCATGCTGGCGGCGAGCTTCTTCAGCTGGCCTTTTGGCAGGGTCATGGTCAGGTCTTGAGCCAGGCCGGCCTTGACTTGATTGGTGGTGCCTTTCCAGACAGGTGCCTGAGCCAGCTCGGCGCCTTTCTGATAGAAGGTCTGGGTTTCGAAGAAGCGGAAACCGTAGGTCAGCAGCTTCTGGGTTTCAGCAGCACGGGCCACTTCGCTGTTGGTGCCGAACACCACGGCGATCAGGCGCATGCCATCACGCACAGCCGAAGACACCATGCAGTAGCCGGCTTCGTCGGTGTGACCGGTTTTCAGACCGTCGACGGTCTTGTCACGCCACAACAGCAGGTTGCGGTTAGGCTGCTTGATGCCGTTCCAGAAGAACTCTTTCTGCGAGTAGATCGCGTAGTGAGCCGGGTCTTCGTGGATGATCGCGCGAGCCAGCACCGCCATGTCGTGAGCCGACGAATAGTGCTCAGGATTCGGCAGGCCGGTCGGGTTCATGAAGTGGCTGTTGGTCATGCCCAGGTCGGCCACGGTTTTGTTCATCATGTCGGCGAACGCGTCTTCGCTGCCGGCGATGTGCTCGGCGAGCGCAACACTGGCGTCGTTACCCGACTGAATGATGATGCCGTGCAGCAGGTCGCTGATAGTGACTTGCGAGCCGACCTTGATGAACATCCGCGAACCGCCGGTACGCCAGGCGTTCTCGCTGACGGTCACCGGATCGTTTTCGCCGATCTGGCCGCGACGGATTTCCAGGGTCGCGATGTACGCGGTCATCAGCTTGGTCAGGCTTGCCGGCGGCAGACGCTGGTCACCGTTGTTCTCCACCAGCACGTTGCCGCTGCTGGCGTCCATGAGCACGTAGGATTTAGCGGCCAGTTGTGGCGGTGACGGCATCATCTCGACCGCGAACGCGGCAGGCGAGAGGAGCAGCGGGACTAGCAGGCACAGGCGTTTGGCAAAGGTGGTGATGTTCATCCGTCTCTCGAAATCGCTAATGGAAACTGCCCTCGCGGGCAAAACTAATCAGACAACCCCTAACGGGCCGTCGCGTGTTCAGTTGCTCACTCTGTAACCCTTGCCGGGCTTTTGTTCTTCAACGAGCCAACAACCCGGTTCGCCCCCCAAACCGCAAGCGAACCGTCAAACAAGAACCAGGTATTACTCGGCGCTGACCAGGCTCGGCGAACCGAGATTGGCCAGCCGCACGCTGTTCTGCACCTGCTGGATTTCACCCGCCGAGCCGATCGGCCCCAGGCGCACTCGATGCAGTGTCTGTTGGTTACGCACGATCGAGCTGATGAACACTGGAGCGCTCACCATCCCGCTGAGCTTCGATCTCAGGAGTTCTGCAGCGTCCGGGTTGGCGAACGCGCCCACCTGCAGATACTGGCCAGAGGCTGGTACAGAAGCGTTTTTTTTTGCATCGATCTGCACGGGTACAACGGCCGCGGCGTGTTGCTGCGGCGGTGGCGTCCACTGCTCGACGGTGCCGGCCGAGGCCGTAATCACCGGAGCGCTATTTTGCGCAACTTTCGGCTCGTCAAGCATCAACGGTGCCGGACGGCCCTTGGCTGCCCACCATTGCTGCGGGTCGATGCCTTCGACCTTGACCCGCGCCGTGCCGGTTTCAGCGTAGCCGAGCTTCTTGGCGGCCGCGTAGGACAAGTCGATGATCCGGTCCGAATAGAACGGGCCGCGGTCGTTGACCCGCAGGATCACGCTCTTGTTGTTGTCCAGGTTGGTCACCCGAACGTAACTTGGCAGTGGCAAGGTCTTGTGCGCGGCGCTCATGCCATACAAGTCATACACCTCGCCGTTGGCGGTGTTCTGACCATGGAATTTGGTGCCGTACCAGGACGCAGTGCCCGAGGCCACGTAGGTCTTGGATTCTTGCAGCGGGAAGTAAGTCTTGCCCAGCACGGTGTACGGGTTGGCTTTATAAGGACCGCTGTGCAGGGTCGGCGTGGCATCCGGGATGCGCGATACGTCGACGTCCCACCAGGGTGCGCCATCCTTGTGAGCCCGGTTGATATCCAGGCCCGGTGCCGAACGAACGGCGGTCGGGGACTTCTGAGCCGGCGCACGGCTGGTCGAACAACTGGCGACCAGGACCGTCAACGCGGCAAATGCCATGAGCTTCAGGGGTTTATTCATAGGCAATGCCCGCATTACTTGACGCCCCGTGCTTGGACCAGCTGTTCAGACAGTTGATGTACGGCCATGGCGTACATCACGCTGCGGTTATAACGCGTGATTGCGTAAAAATTCGTCAGGCCCATCCAGTATTCGGGGCCATTGTCACCTTCCAGGCGAAAAGCCGTGACCGGCATATCATCGCGCAGCGCATCATGACTCGACCAGCCCAGCGCCCGCAACTGTCCGACGGTTTTCGTCGGCTCGATGCCTGAGGTCAAACCTTCGTCCACCTGATCGCCACGCACATCGGCGCGGCTGACCACAGGTTCGCCGGTCACCCAGCCGTGACGCTTGAAATAACTGGCGACGCTGCCGATGGCATCCACAGGATTGGTCCAGATATTGATGTGACCATCGCTGTCGAAGTCCACCGCATAGGCGCGAAAGCTGCTCGGCATGAACTGCGGCAAGCCCATCGCACCGGCGTACGAGCCCTTGAGGGTCAAGGGGTCGACCTGCTCTTCGCGGGCCAGCAGCAGGAACTCACGCAATTCCTTGCGAAAGAATTCGGCACGGGGAGGATAGTCGAAACCCAGGGTCGACAAGGCATCGATCACCCGGAAATTGCCGGTATTTCGACCAAAGAAGGTCTCGACGCCGATGATCGAGACGATCACTTGCGCCGGCACGCCATATTCCTGCTCGGCACGAGCCAGGACCGCTTCGTGCTGACGCCAGAAGTCCACACCACGGGCGATACGCGCATCGGTGATGAACATCGGTCGATATTCCTTCCATTGCTTGACCCGTTCGGCAGGCTTCGAGATCGCGTCCAGAATCGACTGCTTGCGCTCGGCTTCGCGGAACACGCCCATCAGCTGTTCACCGGCAAAACCGTAGTCGCGGGTCATTTCACCGACGAATTCGGCCACCTGGGGTGAGCCTTCGTAATCGCCGGCCAACGCTTGCTGCGCTGAGCCAAGGATGCTTACCAGGCCGACCCATGGCGCGTATCGAGTCGCCCAGCCACGCATTGCTTGCATTGAAATCTTCACCTTATTCAAACCTGTGCGATCCACTTACGATGGGTATGGATCGACATCAAAACCCCAAACGCTGACAGTAGCGTCACCAGCGAAGTTCCTCCGTAGCTAATGAACGGCAACGGCACCCCCACAACCGGCAACAGGCCACTGACCATACCGATGTTGACGAAAACGTAAACAAAAAACGTCATGGTCAGGCTGCCCGCGAGCAATTTGCCGAACAATGTCTGCGCCTGGGCGGTGATCACCAGCCCGCGACCGATCAACAGCAGGTAAATCAGCAACAGTGCGCAGATGCCCACCAGGCCGAACTCTTCGCCCAGCACCGCAATAATGAAGTCGGTGTGGCTTTCCGGCAGGAAGTCCAGGTGCGACTGAGTGCCAAGCAACCAGCCTTTGCCGAACACGCCACCGGAACCGATGGCGGCTTTCGACTGAATAATGTTCCAGCCGGTACCCAGCGGATCGCTCTCCGGGTCGAGGAACGTCAGGACGCGCTGCTTCTGGTAGTCGTGCATCACGAAGTACCACATGGCCACAGACACCGGCACGGCGGCAGCAATCACGCTGAGAATCCAGCGCCAGCGCAACCCGCCCATGAACAGCACGAAGGCGCCACCGGCGAGAATCAGCAGTGAAGTGCCAAGGTCAGGCTGACGCACGATCAGAATGAACGGCAACCCGATCAGAAACAGACTGACGCCCACATGCTTGAGCTGCGGCGGCAAGGAGCGCTTGGCCAGGTACCAGGCAATGGTTGCCGGCATCAGGATCTTCATGAATTCCGAGGGCTGGAAACGGATCACCCCGGGAATGTTGATCCAGCGCGTGGCCCCCATGGCGTTGTGGCCCATTACGTCCACCACCACCAGCAACAGCACGCCGATCACATAACCGACCGGCACCCAGCGGGCCATGAAGCGCGGCTCGAACTGGGCGATAACGATCATCGCTACCAGGCCGATGCCGAAAGAAGTCGCTTGCTTGGCCAGCAGATCCCAGCTTTTGCCGCTGGCCGAATACAGCACGAACAGGCTGCCGGCCGCCAGGGTCAGCAGCAGGATCAGCAACGGGCCGTCGATGTGCATGCGTTGCAACAGCGTCGCACGGCGACGCATCACATCCTCGCTGGAGAGGATGCGATCGAAATTACTCTTCACGGGCCGTAGCCTCCGCACTGATAGGGCTGGCGTATTCGGCTTTCAGTCGGCCGTCCTGGTCCAGGAGCCAGGCGTCCATGACTTGACGCACCACAGGCGCGGCGACGCCGGAGCCGGACTCGCCGTTCTCGACCATCACCGACACTACGATTTTCGGGTTTTCGGCCGGGGCGAAGCCAACGAACAAAGCGTGGTCGCGGTGGCGTTCCTGAACCTTGGAGCGGTCGTACTTCTCGCCCTGCTTGATCGCGACCACCTGAGCCGTACCACTCTTGCCGGCAATCCGGTATTGAGCACCGATGGATGCCTTGCGCGCGGTTCCGCGGGCACCGTGCATCACCTGCTGCATGCCGTGGTTGACCTTGGTCCAGTCCGACGGGTCGCGCAGGATGATGTCCGGCATCGGATTTTCGTCCACCGGCTTCGCCCCTTCGAGGGTCTTGGCCAAATGCGGACGATTCCAGACACCCTTGTTGGCCACCAGCGCCGTGGCTTGGGCCAACTGCAACGGAGTGGACTGCATGTAGCCCTGACCGATCCCGAGAATCAGCGTCTCACCCGGGTACCAGGCCTGACGACGGGTCGCGCGCTTCCATTCCCGGGTTGGCATCAATCCCGGCGACTCTTCGAACATGTCGAGGGAGACCTTCTGGCCAATGCCGAATTTGCTCATGTAGGCCGACAGCCGATCAATCCCCAGCTTATGGGCCAAATCATAGAAGTAGGTGTCGTTGGACCGCATGATTGCCGTATCCAGATCCACGTAACCGTCGCCGGTACGGTTCCAGTTACGGTATTTGTGATCGTAATTGGGCAGTTGGTAGTAACCGGGGTCGTAGACCCGGGACGACGCCGTGACCACACCCGCATCCAGGCCGGCAATCGCTACCGCCGGTTTAATCGTCGAACCCGGAGGGTACAGACCGCGCAACACGCGGTTGAACAGCGGTCGGTCGATGGAATCGCGCAGTTCGGCATAGGCCTTGAAGCTGATGCCGGTGACGAACAGGTTCGGGTCGAAACTCGGCTGGCTGACCATCGCCAGCACTTCGCCAGTGCTCGGGTCCAGCGCCACGACCGCGCCACGGCGACCACCAAGCGCGGCTTCGGCGGCTTCCTGCAATTTGATGTCCAGGCTCAGGACAATGTCCTTGCCGGGAATCGGATCGGTACGCTTGAGTACGCGTAATACACGGCCTCGTGCGTTGGTTTCGACTTCTTCGTAACCCACCTGGCCGTGCAACTCAGCCTCATAGAAGCGCTCGATACCGGTTTTGCCGATGTGGTGGGTGCCGCTGTAATTGACCGGATCAAGCGATTTGAGCTCTTTCTCGTTGATCCGCCCCATGTAACCCACCGAGTGCGCAAAGTGCGCGCCCTGCGGGTAATGGCGCACCAGTTGCGCAACCACTTCCACACCGGGCAGGCGGAACTGGTTCACCGCGATGCGGGCGATCTGCTCTTCGGTCAGCTCGAACAGGATTGGCACCGGTTCGAACGGCCGGCGCCCCTGACGCATGCGCTTCTCGAAAATCACCCGGTCTTCGGGCGTCAACTCGAGCACCTCGACGATCACGTCGAGCACTTGCTGCCAGTTGCCGGAGCGCTCGCGGGTCATGCTCAGGCTGAAGCTCGGCCGGTTGTCGGCCACCACCACGCCATTGCGGTCGAAGATCAACCCGCGAGTCGGCGGAATCGGCTGCACATGGACGCGGTTGTTTTCCGACAGGGTCGAGTGGTACTCGTACTGGATCACCTGAAGGAAATACAGCCGCGCGATCAGCACGCCAATCAGCGCCACCACTGCAATGGCCCCGAACACGACGCGGCCACGCACCAGACGGGCGTCTTTTTCGTGGTCCTTGATGCGGATCGGCTGGGGCATGAGGGCAGAGCTACTTGTGGTAAGGGTGGCCGGACAGGACTGTCCAGGCACGATACAGCTGTTCGCCGATCAGAATCCGCACCAATGGGTGCGGCAGCGTCAACGGCGACAACGACCAGCGTTGATCCGCCCGGGCACAGACTTCCGGCGCCAGCCCCTCGGGGCCGCCGACCATGAAATTCACCGTGCGCGAGTCCAGCCGCCAGCGATCGAGCTCAACCGCCAGTTGCTCGGTGCTCCAGGGCTTGCCGTGGACTTCGAGGGTGACAATGCGCTCGTTCGGCCCGACCTTGGCCAGCATGGCTTCGCCTTCCTGACGGATAAAGCGCGCCACATCGGCGTTCTTGCCGCGGGTGTTGAGCGGAATTTCCACCAGTTCCAGCGCCAGCTCGGACGGAAGACGCTTGGCATATTCATGCCAGCCTTCTTCCACCCATTTGGGCATGCGTGAACCGACGGCGATCAGTCGCAGTCGCACAGCGGTCCCTTATTGCTGGTCTTTGTTGAGCTTGATGAAATGCTCATGGGTGTTTTCCGGGCTGTGGTGCGCGGCGCTGCCAGCACGGCTCTGCTCGGCACCCTGCCACAAACGCTCCAGGTCATAGAACTGGCGAGCGCTGGCAGTCATCATGTGCACGATGACATCGTCCATATCCAGCAACACCCAGTCGCTGTCGCCCTTGCCTTCTTCGCCCAACGGTTTGACGCCCTGAGCTTTGACCGCCTCGCGGACCTTATCCAGCATCGCGCCGATCTGGCGGTTGGAAGTACCGGTAGCGATGATCATGAAATCAGTGATGCTCTGCTTTTCACGAACGTCGATCACCAGAACATCCTGGGCCTTGACGTCTTCCAGGGCCGCGACGGCAACCTTGACCAGCTCTTCGCCACGCAGCTCCGGGCCAGTATTAGCCACTACTGGCAGCGGAGCGCTCTTGAACGTGCCCTTGCGCTTTACTTTGTTTACGTCTTTGTCAGTCATATAAAACTCGTTTTGCTCGTGTGTTCGGGCGCTTCGATACACGCGTTCACGTGCCTTGAAGCGCGCCCTTTTTCAGTTCGACGCACGGTAGAGTCCGTGCGCATCGATGTAGGCCAGGACCGCGTCGGGCACCAGGAAACGTACCGACTTACCGCTGGCCAGCAGTTGACGGATCTGGGTGGCGGATACCGCGAGCGGCGTCTGCCAGACGAATGCAATCTGTCCGCTCGGCCCTTTGAGGGCCAGCGGGTCGCTCACCGAGCGCGCTGCCAGCAGGTTGCGCAAGGCATCCGGCGGTTCGCTGTCGGCATCCGGGCGTTGCAGCACCAGGATGTGGCAATGCTGGAGCAACTCTTCCCAGCGGTGCCAAGTGGGCAGGCCGCAAAATGCGTCCCAGCCCAAAAGTAGAAAAACCTGGTCCGGGGCGGCCAGTTCGGCGCGCATCAGCTCCAGGGTGTCGATGGTGTAGGACGGTTTGTCCCGCTGCAATTCGCGGGCGTCCACCACCAGCGGTGGCACACCGGCCACCGCGCACTTGACCATCGCCAGACGGTCCTTCGCCGACACTTGCGGCGTACCCCGATGAGGCGGCCTGGCACTGGGTGTCAGACGCAACTCATCGAGCGCCAGCGATTCGGCGACTTCCAGCGCACCGCGCAAATGGCCGATGTGCACCGGGTCGAAGGTCCCGCCCAGCACGCCAATGCGTCGAGGCTGGGGCTCGCTGGCGGTCACTTGGACTGACGGGTCGAAGTCGCCCAAGTCAGACCGACTCCTGGCCGCGCAACTGACCGTCACCGACCACGATGTACTTCTCGCAGGTCAGCCCTTCGAGGCCCACCGGGCCGCGGGCGTGCAGCTTATCAGTAGAAATGCCAATCTCGGCACCCAATCCGTATTCGAAGCCATCGGCGAAGCACGTCGGGGTGTTGATCATGACCGAAGACGAATCGACTTCAGCCACGAAACGCCGGGTGTCGGCCAGGTTTTCGCTGACGATCGAATCGGTGTGATGGGAGCCGTACTTATTAATGTGCTCAATGGCCTGATCCAGACCGTCGACCACGCGGATCGAGAGGATCGGCGCCAGGTATTCGGTGTGCCAATCTTCTTCGGTGGCAGCAACGGCCTCGATGATCACCCGGGTACGCTCGCAACCGCGCAGTTCGACGCCTTTTTCGCGGAACTGGGCAGCCATCGACGGCAGAAACGCCTTGGCAACCGATTGATCGACCAGCAAGGTTTCCATGGCACCGCAGATGCCATAACGGTAAGTCTTGGCGTTGAGCGCGATGCGCTGGGCTTTCGGCAGATCGGCGTGGGCACTGACGTAGACGTGACAGATGCCGTCCAGGTGCTTGATGACGGGCACGCGGGCATCGCGACTGACCCGTTCGATCAGGCCACGGCCACCACGGGGCACGATGACATCAACGTATTCCGGCATGGTGATCAGCGCGCCAACGGCGGCACGATCGGTGGTTTCGACCACTTGCACCACGGCAGCGGGCAGTTCGGCCTCGGCCAGACCGCGCTGGATGCAGGCGGCAATGGCACGGTTGGAATGAATCGCCTCGGAGCCGCCACGCAGGATGGTCGCGTTGCCGGACTTCAGGCACAGGCTGGCGGCATCGATGGTCACGTTCGGCCGTGATTCGTAGATGATCCCGATCACGCCCAATGGCACACGCATCTTGCCGACCTGGATGCCAGACGGGCGATAACTCATGTCGCGGATCGCACCCACCGGGTCCGGCAGTGCCGCGACCTGACGCAAACCGACGATCATGCCGTCGATGCGCTCCGGGGTCAGTGCCAGACGTTCCAGCAGAGCAGGCTCCAGACCATTGGCGCGGCCGGCGGCCAAATCCAGTTCATTGGCTGCGGTCAGCTCGGCGCGTGCAGCGTCCAGCGCATTGGCAGCCGCCTGCAAGGCGCGGTTTTTCTGCGCGGTGCTGGCACGGCCGATCACGCGGGAAGCTTCGCGGGCGGCGCGACCCAAACGGGTCATGTAGTCAAGAACGGACTCAGTCATGGTCTGCAATGGTCTTTGCTAAGGTCTTGGTAAAGAGTAAAGCGGCAGATTATAGCTGTCGCGTCCCGGGACTAACAGCGGTGACGGGCGGATGGTCGAAATGGAGCGCAATTTGCCGACGTTCAGCCGTGATTAAGCTGCATATTGTTATCATCACCACTCAATCAGCCCTAATAAACGCTGTTCATCATGACCAACCTGCCTGCTTCTGCGTCCGCTACGCGCCAGCCCAACGGGCTGCCGGATGCATTTTTCGACCGCGATGCGCAAACGCTGGCCCGGGATTTACTGGGCAAAATCATCCGCCATCGGGTCGGCGACCTGTGGCTCAGTGCCCGGATCATCGAGACCGAAGCCTATTACTGCGAAGAAAAAGGCAGCCACGCCTCCCTTGGCTACACAGAAAAGCGTAAGGCTTTGTTTCTGGATGGCGGCCACATCTATATGTATTACGCCCGCGGCGGCGATTCGTTGAACTTCAGCGCTCAGGGCCCCGGCAATGCAGTATTGATCAAATCCGCCTATCCATGGGTCGACGAATTGAGCGGGCCGGCGAGCCTGGCGCAAATGCTATTGAACAATCCCGATGCCAAGGGCCGCCCTCGCCCCTCGCAAAAGCTGTGTGCCGGACAAACGCTGCTTTGCAAGGCGCTGGGGCTGAAGGTGCCGGTCTGGGACGCCAAACGCTTCGACCATGAAGTGCTGCTGGTGGAAGATGTCGGGCCAGCGCCCGGCCACATCATCCAGACCACACGCTTGGGCATTCCCCACGGGCGCGACGAACATTTGATGTACCGCTTCGTTGATGCGGCTTACGCACTTTACTGCACGCGCAACCCACTGCGCCGGGGGCAAGTCGAAGGTCGCGATTATTTTTTTCTGACTTGATGATGGAAAAATCCATTGTGGGAGCGAGCCTGCTCGCGATAGCGGACTAACAGTCGAAGTAGATGTCGTCTGACACTCCGCTATCGCGAGCCTGCTCGCTCCCACATGAGACCTGTAATGTTTTGAAGATTGCGCTCGCCCCTTGGACCGATTGATTATTCGATGGAGTTGTTTTTATGGGCCCATGGCTCGATAGCGTGACCGGTTGGCTGACGGTCAATCCTCAGTGGCTGGCCGCGGCAGTGTTCATAGTGGCTTGTGTGGAATGCCTGGCAATTGCCGGGCTGATCGTGCCCGGCACAGTGTTGCTGTTTGCCGTGGCGGTGCTGGCCGGCAGCGGCGCGTTGTCATTGGGTGAAACGCTGTTACTGGGTTTCCTCGGCGGGGTGCTGGGCGACATCGTTTCGTACTTTTTAGGCCGGCATTTCCACCAGAACATCCGGCGCCTGCCAGGGTTGCGCCATCATCCTGAATGGATGGCCGGAGCCGAGGCTTATTTCCAGCGTTATGGCATTGCCAGCCTGTTGGTCGGACGCTTTATCGGGCCATTGCGGCCAATGCTGCCGATGGTCGCCGGGATGTTCGACATGCCGTTCCCGCGCTTCGCCGTCGTCAGCCTGTTGGCTGCCGCGGGCTGGAGCCTCGCCTATCTCCTGCCGGGCTGGGCCACCGGGGCGGCGATTCGCTTGCCATTGCCGGAAGGTTTCTGGCCTGAAGCAGGGATTGTCGCCGGCAGCATTGCGGTGATGGTCGGCCTGAGCGCAAACAGCAGCCTGCGCCGCCATCGCCGGGCGACCATCTGGATCAGCAGCATGAGCCTGTTGATCCTGATCGGGCTGTTCATCGGCTACCCGCACCTGTCCGCCCTCGATCAGGGACTAATGACTCTGATACAGGAACACCGCAGCCCGGCGCTCGATGAAGTGGCCGTGGTGTTCACGCTGATCGGTGAATTCCGCAACATGTTCATGATCAGCGCGCTGCTGACAGTCTTGCTGCTGCTGACACGACAATGGCGGCATGCGATCTTCGCCGGCGGCACTTTGCTTTTCACCGCTTTGGGCAACACCGCAACCAAGCACTTTTTCGCCCGTGTGCGCCCGGAAGTGCTGAGCGATCCACTGACCAGCTACAGCATGCCCAGCGGCCATGCCTCGGGCTCTTTCGCGCTGTTCCTGACGCTCGCGGTGCTGGCGGGTCGCGGACAACCGCCGCGGATGCGCCTGACCTGGTTATTGGTGGGCTGCTTGCCGGCGCTGACGATTTCCTTGTCACGGGTGTACCTGGGCGCGCACTGGCCGACTGATGTACTGGCCGGCGCGATGCTGGCGGCGTGCGTGTGCGCGGTGAGCCTTTGGCTGACTCAACGCCAGACTTCGCTCAACGCCATGCCGCCGAAAATCTGGTGGCTGGTATTACCGTCGTTGGTGGCGTTGTTCGGTTTCTTTGTGTTGAGGCACATGCCGCATGCGATGTTGCGGTATGCGTACTGAAGATCAAAAGATTGCACCTGTAGCAGCAGCCTCGCAGGCTCGACAGCTGCTACGGGCTGCGATCTTCTAGCGGACGTCAGGCAAACAACTCACCCTGCAACTCATCCAGCAACGCCTGAATCGCATCCAGCCGTTGCTGCGGATCATCGAGTTGCAACAGGTCGATCTTGTCCTTCTCGGAGAACGGCAACAGGTACGCCAACTGATTGGCCAGCGACTGTTGCCCGGTCGCTTCGGAGCCCATGCTCAGCGCTTCGACCATCGGGTGTTCCGCCAAGGCCTTGAGCAGCGCGACCAGGTCGGCGTCTTCATCCTGCAGCGGTTGTTCGGGTTCATCTTTGAGCCACTCGACTTCGGCGACGATCAACTGGTCGCGCTGCACCTCGGTGCGCACAACGTGGAAACGCCGCCCACCCTTCACCCGAATGCCCAGCAGGCCATTGTCCTGCTGATGGAAATCGGTGATCAGCGCCTCGCATCCCACCCGTGCGTAGCCTTCAGGGGCTATGCCGACTTCTTCACCGTCGAGGATGCACACCACGCCGAAGCCGCCGCCCTGTTTCATGCAGCGACCGATCATGTCCAGGTAGCGCGCCTCGAAGATCTGCAAGTCGAGGATGCAGTCCGGAAACAGCACTGTGTTCAGCGGAAAAAGCGGCAAACTCATAGACATTTCCTTACACCACCATCGACACCGCCAACGGCAGGAACACCGCCGTGGCCACGCCCATCAGACTCATCGCCAGCGCCGCGAAGGCGCCGCACTCTTCACTTTCCTGCAAGGCCACCGAGGTGCCGACCGCATGGGCGGTCATGCCCAGGGCCATCCCACGGGCCTCCGGGCTGTGGACACCGAGACGGGTCAAAAGACTCGGCCCGAAGATCGCCCCGATCACCCCGGTAATCAATACGAACACCGCCGCCAGCGCCGCGACGCCACCGATTTGCTCCGCCACCAGCATGGCAATCGGCGAGGTGACCGACTTGGGCGCCATGGTCATCAGGATCATGTGTTCGGCGCCGAACCACCAGCCCAGCAGTACTCCCATGCCCGTGGCGACCACACCACCTATCACCAGCGTAGTAAATATCGGCCAGAACAACTGCCGGATCCGCCGCAGGTTGAGGTACAGCGGTACCGCCAGCGCAACAGTAGCCGGCCCGAGCAAGATACTGAGGATCTCGGTGCTCTTGCGGTATTCGGCGTAACTCAGGCCGCAACCGACCAGTACAGCGATGACCAGCAACATGGAAACCAGTACCGGTTGCAGAAAAACCCAGCGGGTTTTCTCGAACGCTGCCAGCACCAACTGATACGCCCCCAGCGTAATACCAATACCGAACAATGGATGATGAATCACCGACGCCCAGGCGCCGTGCCAATCGAACATCATTGGCCGTCCTCGTGATGAGCGTGACGCTTGACCATGCGCTGCATCAGCACGCCGGCGAAGGCCATCGACAGCAGCAGCGACAACACCAGCGCACCGGTGATCGCCCAGAAATCCGCGGCAATGTCGGCGGCGTAAACCATCACGCCCACTGCCGGCGGCACCAGCAGCAACGGCAGATAACGCAACAGGCTGCTGGCCGCGAGGTTCAGCGGTTCGCCGACTTGACCGCGAATAATCAGATACCCCAGCAGCAACAGCAGGCCAATGATCGGCCCCGGCAACACCGGCAAAAACAAATGGTTGAGGGCGGTGCCGAGCAATTGAAAAAGCACCAGCCAGGTCAGGCCACGTAACAACATCCATCATCTCCCGCGCGCGCTCCCCAAAAGAAGGGGCCCGACATTATAAGCACGCCAACGCTATGAATCGGCATTCGCCAACAGCATGGATAGTTGACCGGAGCCATTTGCCATGTTGATCTAAAGTGGTTCGCTGGGAGGTCAAATCCCCCACTCGAAAAACTATAAAACCGATGAACCCAAGGAGAGTCTCAATGCCCTATGTTCCAGTTGCAGAGCTCAAAGATTATGTCGGCAAGGAACTCGGACGTTCCCAATGGCTCACCATCGACCAGGAACGTATCAACCTGTTCGCAGAAGCCACAGGCGATTATCAGTTCATCCATGTCGACCCGGTCAAAGCCGCGCAAACACCTTTTGGCAGCACCATCGCCCATGGTTTCCTGTCGTTGTCGCTGATCCCCAAATTGATGGAAGACATCCTCATCCTGCCTGAAGGCGCGAAGATGGTGGTCAACTACGGCCTGGACAGCGTGCGTTTCATCCAGCCCGTGAAGGTCAATTCCAGGGTTCGACTCAAGGTCGACATGAACGACGTCATCGAGAAGAAACCCGGCCAATGGTTACTCAAGGCCACCGCCACGCTTGAAATCGAAGGGTCGGACAAACCGGCGTATATCGCCGAGCCACTGTCCCTCTGCTTCGTGTAAAGCATCCCGGATGCGAAGCAGCTCACGCTGTTTCGCGCCGTGTCTCTGCCGTGTCTCTATAAATGCGACACATAGCTGCGGCATACTCCGTCGCCTAATTGCCCGGATCCCGCTATGCGCTCACTTGCACTCCTTGCTTTGACCCTGTTGCTCACCGCTTGCGGCGATGGCGAATCGCTGTTGCCCCCCGATGCCCGCTTGCCGGATGGTGGACGCTATCGCGGTGATCTGGTCAACGGCTTGCTGCAAGGCGAGGGCCGCATCGATTACCCGAACGGCAGCTGGTACGCCGGCCAGTTCGACAAAGGCCAATGGCATGGTCAGGGCGAATGGCATGGCAGCAACGGCGAGGTCTATCGCGGGCAATTCCAGCAAGGGCTGTTCGACGGCCAAGGCACCCTGACCACCACCGGCAGCAGCTATACCGGCGGTTTCAAGGCGGGTAAACGAGACGGTGAAGGCACTCTTAAAGAAAACGCCATGACTTACCGCGGCGAATTCAAGGCCGATCAATACTCAGGGCTCGGTCGTCTGGAACTCGAAGACGGCAGCCAGTACCAAGGGCAATTCGCCCACGGCAAACCCAATGGCGAAGGCCAGCGCAGCGATGCCAGCGGAAACCAGTTCACCGGGCATTTCACTAACGGCCAGCTGGAAGGCAATGGCACCTTCAACAGCGCCGATGGCGATATCTATGTCGGCGGTTTCAAGAACAATCAACTGCATGGCAAGGGCCGCTACGAGAACGCAGATGGCGATGTCTGGCTCGGTCACTTCAAGGAAGGCGTGCTCAGCGGCAAGGGCGAGTTGATCGGCGCCGACAGCAGTCACTACATCGGTCAGTTCAGCGACTGGCGTTTCACCGGTCAGGGTCGCTTGAACCTGGCCGATGGCAGCTTCTATATCGGCCAGTTCGACGGCGACAACTATCAGGGCCAAGGCACGCTGGTGCTGACCGATGGCACGGTGCAGAGCGGCACCTGGGTCAACAGTCAGCGCGTGCGCGACGCCGACGGCAAGTTGCTGCCCGACCCTCTCGAACTCGGCTTGCTGGCTCAGGGTCGCTTGCTCGACGATGCACTGGCCAACGTGCCGGCCTCGACCCCGGCGGTCGAACTGTACACCTTGACCTTGGGCGGCGATGGCAAGCAGAGCGTGTTCCTGCGCGAGTCCGACTACGTCGCCAACATGCTCGCCAGCCGTTTCGGCGCCTTCGGCCAGATCCGTCTGGTCAACCATCGCGATCACCTCGGCGACCGACCGATGGCCACCCGGGAAAACCTGCGCCGCGCCGCCCAGACCCTGGCTGAGCGCAGCGGCCCGGAAGACTTGTTGTTCATTTATCTGACCAGCCACGGCACCAGCGAACACGAACTGGTACTCGACC
This sequence comes from Pseudomonas sp. JL3, assembly GCF_031570575.1. Classification (NCBI taxonomy): domain Bacteria; kingdom Pseudomonadati; phylum Pseudomonadota; class Gammaproteobacteria; order Pseudomonadales; family Pseudomonadaceae; genus Pseudomonas; species Pseudomonas sp. JL3. The sequence continues at coordinate 113,770 of NZ_JAKWJK010000011.1, read as the reverse complement.
AGCCACGCATGGAACTGGCCGACCTGCCGGCCGACGAACTGGCCGCCGTCCTCGCCCCCCTGAAAAAACGAGACAAAATCATCGTGATTTCGTCCTGTTATTCCGGCGGTTTCATTCCCGCCCTCAAGGATGAACGCACCCTGATCATGACCGCCGCGCGTGCCGATAGAGTGTCCTTCGGGTGCTCGGAGGAGGCCAACTTCACGTATTTCGGCGACGCGCTGTTCGCCCAGGCGCTGAATCAGACCGACAATCTGGAGCAAGCCTTCAAACTGGCCAGCGCCACCGTGGCCGAGCGGGAACTGGCCGACAGCTTCGAAGCTTCCGAGCCACAGATCTGGGCGCCGAAAACCGTTCTCGCCCACTGGCAATCGTTACGCAAACAACAGGCACGAAAGGCGCTGCAAAGTGTCTCTATCAGCAAGGATGAAAAGAGCAACTAAGCTGAATGTATCAAGGGGGAATTACTATGTACTTGACGCCTCAGCATGTATTGCTTGCCGGAGCTACCGGGTTAACCGGTGAACATTTGCTTGACCGTCTACTCAACGAGCCAACGATTACACGGGTATTGGCCCCCTCACGCCGGCCATTGGCCGAGCATCCTCATCTGGAAAACCCGGTCGGCGACCCGGCGGTGTTTTTGCCGCAGTTGAACGGTCGCGTCGACATTGCCTACTGCTGCCTCGGCACCACGATCAAACAGGCCGGCTCCGAAGAAGCATTTCGCGCAGTGGACCTGGACATGGTCGTGGCCTTCGCCAAACGTGCGCGGGAGATGGGCGCACGGCACTTGATCGTGATCAGCGCCTTGGGTGCTGATCGCAGATCCTCGATTTTCTACAACCGGGTTAAAGGCGAGATGGAACACGCATTGCGCGCGCAGAATTGGCCGCAGCTGACCATTTGCCGGCCTTCGCTGTTATTGGGCGATCGCGTGGAGCCGCGACTGGCCGAGAAAGTCGCCGGTCCGTTGTCGCGATTGATCCCGGGCAAATACCACGGCATCGAAGCCTGCCAACTGGCCCGCGCCATGTGGCGCCTGGCACTGGAAGAGCAGGATGGCGTGCGGATTGTCGAGTCGGATGAGTTGCGCAAGTTAGGCAAGTAATTCAGCGGCACCCAAGAGGACGTCTTCGCGGGCAAGCCTCCCTCCTACAAGCTTTGCATACGTTGTGACACCGTACCTGTAGGAGCGAGGCTTGCCCGCGAATAGAGCGCGAAACGCTCTCTTACAAACCACCCGTCGCCTGAAAACTTACGCCAATCACCGTCAACAACGACAGCGGCAACAGCAGCGTGTCGAGCAACGCACTGGCCGGCAGGTCAACACCCGGATAACTCGGCGCTTCTGCGCCAAATCGGTCCATGGCACAGCAACCGCCGTTCAGCGCATACAAATCCAGACGCGTCCCCGAATACACCACCGGCGCTCCAGGCTTGGCGGCATCGAGGGTGCGCGCCGTGGCGCAGCCCGCCAATTGCAAAGCCAGCAGGATGATCAGCAGCTTATTCATCGCTGCTCAAATGGTGTTCGCCCCAACGCGGCAGCATGTCTTGCGGAATGTTCAGCAGATTGAGAATCCGCGCCACGACGAAATCGATCAAGTCATCAATGGTCTGCGGCTGATGATAGAAGCCCGGCGACGCCGGCAGAATGGTCACGCCCATGTTCGACAGCTTGAGCATGTTCTCCAGATGAATGCTCGAATACGGCGCCTCGCGCGGCACCAGAATCAGCTGACGGCGCTCCTTCAAGGTCACGTCGGCCGCCCGCTCGATCAAGTTGTTGCAGGCTCCGGTCGCGATCGCCGACAAGGTCCCGGTGGAGCACGGTACCACCACCATCGCCGCGGGCGAGCCAGAGCCCGAAGCCACCGGCGACATCCAGTCTTCCTTGCCATACACCCGAATCTGCCCGGCGGCGGCACCGGTGTATTCAGTGAGGAAGGCTTGCATCATCTGCGGTTTCGACGGCAGCGAGACATCGGTTTCGGTAGCCATCACCAGTTGCGCGGCCTTGGAGATCAGGAAGTGCACCTCGCGGTCTTCACGCACCAGGCAGTCGAGCAGGCGCAAGCCATACTGGGCGCCCGAAGCGCCGGTCATCGCCAGCGTGATGCGTTCCGGGTCGTTGTTCATTGCAGCGCCTCGGCCAGTTTGCCGTGCAGGCCGCCGAAGCCGCCATTGCTCATGATCACCACGTGAGTGCCAGGCTGAGCCTGGCTCTTCACGCGTTCGATGATGCCTTCCAGCGAATCGCTGACGATCGACGGCACCGTGCACAACGCAGCGGTGGCGCCCAGGTCCCAACCGAGGTTGGCCGGCGAATACCAGATCACCTGATCGGCATCGACCACACTTTCCGGCAAGCCATCGCGGTGAGCGCCAAGTTTCATGGAGTTGGAGCGCGGCTCGATGATCGCGATCAACGGCGCGTCGCCAATGCGTTTGCGCAGACCGTCGAGGGTGGTGGCGATGGCGGTCGGATGGTGAGCGAAGTCATCGTAAATGGTGATGCCACGGACTTCCGCGACTTTTTCCATCCGCCGCTTCACGCTTTTGAACGCGCTCAGTGCCGCAATGCCCATCGACGGTACTACGCCGACGTGACGCGCAGCGGCCAAGGTGGCCAAGGCGTTGGCGACGTTATGCTGACCGGTCATGTCCCACTCGACCACGCCTTGAACGGCGCCTTCGAACATCACTTCGAATTTCGAACCGTCTTCACTGAGCAGTTTGACTTGCCACTGACCGCCGGCACCGGTGGTTTGCACCGGGGTCCAGCAGCCCATTTCAATCACGCGCAGCAATGCAGGTTCAGTGGTCGGATGGATGATCAGGCCTTCGCTCGGAATGGTGCGCACCAAATGGTGGAACTGCCGCTCGATGGCCGGAAGATCGGGGAAGATGTCCGCATGATCGAACTCAAGATTGTTCAGGATCGCCGTACGCGGCCGGTAGTGAACAAACTTGGAGCGCTTGTCGAAGAATGCACTGTCGTATTCGTCGGCTTCAATTACGAAGAACGGCGTATCACCCAGACGCGCCGACACCGAGAAATTCTGCGGCACGCCGCCGATCAGGAAACCCGGGCTCATGCCGGCGTGTTCCAGAACCCAGGCGAGCATGCTGCTGGTGGTGGTTTTGCCGTGAGTGCCGGCAACCGCCAGCACCCAGCGACCTTGCAATACGTGATCGGCCAGCCATTGCGGGCCGGAGACGTACGGCAGGCCTTTGTTCAGCACGTATTCGACGGCCGGGTTGCCACGGGACATGGCATTGCCGATCACCACCAGGTCGGGGGCCGGATCGAGCTGCGCCGGGTCGTAACCCTGGGTCAACTCAATGCACTGGGCTTGCAGCTGAGTGCTCATCGGCGGATAGACGTTGGCATCGGAGCCCGTCACGTGATGGCCCAGCTCTTTGGCCAGAACCGCCATCGACCCCATGAAAGTGCCGCAAATACCAAGAATATGAATGTGCATAGTCGACCTCGTAAAACATGGCCGCAGGTTAGCGTAGGGAGGGGAAAATCGCACTCTTTAGCTGTAACCACGCTCGTTCCCACGCTCTGCGTGGGAATGCAGCAAGGGAGGCTCTGCGTCCCAAAAGCGGACGCAGAGCGTCCGGGGAGGCATTCCCACGCAGAGCGTGGGAACGATCAGTCACAAGCTAGCGGGCGATACCGTGTTTGCGCAGCTTCCGGTAGAGGGTATTGCGGCTCACGCCCAACTGCTCGGCGGTGTGGGTCATGTGCCAGCGCTGCTGTTCCAATGCGTTGAGCAACGCCAACCGCTCGGCATCGTCCAGCGGATACTCGGACAGGGCTTCAACCGCGGACACCGTCACCGGCCGGGCCTGGCGAATCGTCGCTGGCAAATCCTCCAGCCCGATCCGACCGCCGTCACACAATGCCGCGAGGGTCCGCAGCACATTGCGCAACTGCCGCACGTTCCCCGGCCAGGCAAAATCCAGCAAGGCCTGCCGCGCCGGCCCGTCTATCAATACCGTTTCCCCGCCCGCCTCTTCGGCCAGCAAAAAGTCGAGCAACTGTGATTTGTCAGCGCGCTCACGCAACGCTGGCAATGCGACTTCCAGCCCATTGAGCCGGTAATACAAATCCTCGCGGAAACTGCCGTCCTGCACCCGCTCAAGCAGATTGCGGTGAGTGGCGCTGATGATCCGCACATTGACCGATTCCGGCTCACCGCCAATCGGCACCACCTGACGGTCTTCCAGCACCCTTAATAGACGGGTCTGCATGCTCAGCGGCATGTCACCGATTTCATCGAGGAACAACGTCCCGCCATCGGCCTGCTGCAACTTGCCGCGCATGCCTTCCTTACGGGCGCCGGTGAAGCTGCCGCCGCGATAGCCGAACAGTTCGCTTTCGATCAGGCTTTCGGGAATCGCCGCACAATTGAGGGCGACGAACGATTTTCCTGCCCGTTGGCTGGCCTGATGCACGGCTTTGGCGAAGGCCTCCTTGCCTGAGCCGGTTTCGCCGTTGATCAGCAACGGAACATCCCGTTCAAACACACGCAATGCCTTGCGGAAATCCTCCTGCAATGCGGCATCGCCCAGGCAAATGCCTGACAAGCGCGGACGCTCGGCAACCATCGGGCTTTGCACCACCGGCACCGGAATACTGCGCGGCTGCCCGCGCAATACGGCAAACAACCGCCGTCCGTCACGGGTGCGCAATGGCCAACTGGCGCTGGCATTAGCGCTCGCGCGGCCGAGCAATTCATCCAGCGAGCAGTCGAAAAACGCCTCCACCGGTTTGCCCAACAGCCCGCCACGAATATGCCCCAGCAAATTCAGCGCACTCTGGTTCACCGCACAGATCCGCCCTTCCCCGTCGAACGCCAACAAACCTTCGCTGAACAGCCCCACGGATTCGGCCTGCAGGTGAAAACGCAGCAACCACTGATTGTCGAAGTAACGCAGGAAATAGCAGCTCTCGATCATCTTCGCCGACAGATTGACCAAAGCCATGGTGTGGAACTGGCTCTGACGAGAAACCTCGTGACGCGCCGAAGACACGTCGAGTACCGCCAGCAGCTCGCCGTGAGGATCGAACACCGGGCTCGCCGAGCAGGTCAGGCCGGTGTGACGACCACGAAAATGTTCGTCTTGATGGATGGTCAGGGACTGGCGCTCCACCAGGCAGGTGCCGATGCCATTGGTGCCTTCGCAGGCTTCGCTCCAGTCGGCGCCCAGCCAAAGGCCGGCGCGCTCGAAAATTTTCCGTTCGGTAGGCGCGGTGACGCAGTTGAGGATCACCCCGCGGGCGTCTGTCAGCAGCACCGCGTGGCCGGCGCCGGAAAGTTGCTGGTGGAGGCTGGTCATTTCGTTGCCGGCGATCTGCAGCACTTGCTGCAAACGTTCGCGGCTTTCCAGCACGCGGCCATGTTCCAGCACCGTCGGCGCCATGGTCAGGGCCGGGTCGAGGTGATAGTCCTCAAGACAACGCAGCCAGGAACGGGCAATGGACGGATCGCTGCCGGGACCCTGCAGGTGAGATTTGCCTTGGGTCACGGTCAGCACTTGCTGGGCATGGCGACTCAAATGGTTGTCGTGCATTTCTTATTATTCTCCCCCGCAGGGTCTGGCTCGCTTCCGTGTAGCAGCTGCCGAAGGCTGCGTCCGGCCGCGAAGCGGTCGTAAAACCTGTGCCCCATATTTCATTGCCAAATCGAGGCGAGCGCTTCGCACTCGAACGCAGCCTTCGGCAGCTGCTACAAAAGCAAAGCCTTCACGTGAAGCCAGCATCCTCCAGCCATCGACGCATTGCAATGCTGGCAAGACCCGTCAGTCACAGCCTGCGCCATAAACGGTACAAAGTGTCACGGGGGGCTGTACCGCAAGCGTCACAAACGCCGCCCATCCGTCCGACAAAAAACGCGCAAGGCCTTGATTTACCTGACCTGCAACGCAGTGGCCCGACCTTTGCTCTAAGCTTAATGCAGCGCTCTAGCGCGTCCTCCCTTATAAGCACAAAAGCCAAGGAGAAACCCATCATGCGTTACGCTCACCCCGGTACTGAAGGCGCTATCGTTTCGTTCAAGAGCAAATACGGTAACTACATCGGCGGCGAGTTCGTCGCGCCTGTCAAAGGTCAGTACTTCACCAATACATCGCCGGTCAACGGCCAGCCTATTGCCGAATTCCCGCGTTCCACCGCCGAAGACATCGAAAAGGCCCTGGACGCTGCCCATGCCGCCGCCGATGCCTGGGGCGCCACGTCCGCCCAGGCTCGCTCGCTGGTCCTGCTGAAAATCGCCGATCGCATCGAACAGAACCTGGAAGTGCTGGCGATCACCGAATCCTGGGACAACGGCAAAGCCGTGCGCGAAACCCTCAACGCAGACATCCCGCTGGCCGCCGACCATTTCCGCTACTTCGCCGGTTGCATCCGCGCCCAGGAAGGCAGCGCCGCCGAGATCGACGGCAACACCGTGGCCTATCACATCCATGAACCGCTCGGCGTGGTCGGGCAGATCATTCCGTGGAACTTCCCGATTCTGATGGCCGCCTGGAAACTCGCCCCGGCCCTGGCCGCCGGTAACTGCGTGGTCCTCAAACCGGCCGAGCAAACCCCGCTGGGCATCACCGTGCTGATGGAACTGATCGGCGACCTGCTGCCGCCCGGCGTACTCAACGTGGTGCAAGGCTTCGGCAAAGAAGCCGGGGAAGCCCTGGCCACCAGCAAGCGCATCGCCAAGATCGCCTTTACCGGCTCAACCCCGGTCGGCTCGCACATCATGAAATGCGCCGCCGAGAACATCATTCCATCCACCGTGGAGCTGGGTGGCAAGTCGCCGAATATCTTCTTCGCCGACATCATGCAAGCCGAACCGACCTTCATCGAGAAAGCCGCCGAAGGTTTGGTGCTGGCATTCTTCAACCAGGGCGAAGTCTGCACCTGCCCGTCCCGCGCCCTGGTGCAGGAATCGATCTATGACGAATTCATGAAAGTGGTCATGAACAAAGTCCTGCAAATCAAACGTGGCGACCCGCTGGACACCGACACCATGGTCGGCGCCCAGGCGTCCGAGCAGCAATTTGACAAAATCCTTTCGTACCTGGAAATCGCCAAGGGCGAAGGCGCTGAGCTGCTGACCGGTGGCAAGGTAGAGAAACTCGAGGGCAGCCTGGCGACCGGGTATTACATCCAGCCGACCCTGCTCAAGGGCACCAACAAAATGCGCGTGTTCCAGGAAGAAATCTTTGGCCCGGTGGTGAGCATCACCACCTTCAAGGACGAAGCCGAAGCCCTGGCCATCGCCAACGACACCGAGTTCGGCCTGGGCGCCGGTCTCTGGACCCGCGACATCAACCGCGCCTATCGCATGGGCCGTGCCATCAAGGCCGGTCGAGTGTGGACCAACTGCTATCACCTGTACCCGGCGCACGCCGCGTTCGGTGGCTACAAGAAGTCCGGTGTCGGTCGTGAAACCCACAAAATGATGCTCGATCACTATCAGCAGACCAAAAACCTGCTGGTGAGCTACGACATCAATCCGTTGGGCTTCTTCTAAACGTCTGTCGCGAGCAAGCCACTTCCCCCGTGGGAACGGGCTTGCTCGCGAAACGTTGAACATTCAGCAGAAATACCTAGCGCCACCCCGGCAAAAACGCCGACTAAAAAACAATAAGAACAGGTGAACCCCTATGCCTAGCGATCAAGCCAGCGCGCAGCCGGCAATCTCCTCGGTCGACTTCGAAAAAGTCGGCTCCGATTATTTCCAACAACGTGAACTGAAAAAAGGTGCAGCGGGCTGGGTCCTGCTGGTGGGCCTGGGCGTGGCCTATGTCATCTCAGGTGATTACGCCGGCTGGAACTTCGGTTTGGCCCAAGGCGGATGGGGCGGCATGTTTCTCGCCACGTTGCTGATGGCCACCATGTACTTGTGCATGTGCTTCTCCCTGGCCGAATTGTCTTCCATGATCCCGACCGCCGGCGGTGGCTACGGATTTGCCCGTAGTGCATTCGGGCCGTGGGGCGGGTTCCTCACCGGAACCGCGATCCTGATCGAGTACGCGATCGCCCCAGCGGCGATCGCGGTGTTTATCGGGGCGTATTGCGAGTCGCTGTTCGGCATTGGCGGCTGGATGATTTACCTGGCGTTCTACATCATCTTTATCGCCATTCACATTTTCGGTGTCGGCGAAGCCCTGAAGCTGATGTTCGTCATCACCGCCGTCGCAGCCTTGGCATTGGCAGTATTTCTGATCGCGATGGTGCCGCACTTCAACGTCGCCAATTTGCTGGACATCCCGGTGACCGAGGCCAAGGGCGCCAGCAGTTTCCTGCCCTTCGGCTATGTCGGTGTCTGGGCAGCCATTCCTTACGCAATCTGGTTCTTCCTGGCCGTCGAAGGTGTGCCACTGGCAGCGGAAGAGACCAAAAACCCGAAACGCGATCTGCCGCGCGGGCTGATCGGCGCCATGCTGGTGCTGGTGAGCTTTGCCTTGCTGATTCTGGTTATCGGTCCTGGCGGTGCCGGCTCCAACGCCCTGCTGACCTCTGGTAACCCGTTGGTCGAAGCGCTGACCAAAGCCTATGGCGGCTCGACCTGGATGGGCAGCTTCGTCAACCTTGTGGGCCTGGCCGGGCTGATCGCCAGTTTCTTTTCGATCATCTATGCCTATTCGCGGCAGATCTTTGCCTTGTCCCGTGCCGGCTATCTGCCGCGCAAACTGTCCGAAACCAACAAAAGCAAGGCGCCGGTACTGGCGTTGATCATTCCCGGCATCATCGGCTTTGGTCTGTCACTGACCGGCCAGGGCGACCTGCTGATTCTGGTGGCGGTGTTCGGCGCGACCATCTCCTATGTGCTGATGATGGCCGCGCACATCACCTTGCGTATCCGTCGCCCCAAAATGGATCGTCCGTACCGCACGCCGGGCGGTATCTTCACCTCAGGCGTGGCACTGGTGTTGGCTTGCATCGCCGTGGTGGCGGGTTTTCTGGTGGATCCGCGGGTGGTTATTGGCGCCGCGATCATCTATGGAGTGTTAATTGCTTACTTTGCTTTCTACAGTCGGCATCACTTGGTAGCAGGCACGCCCGAAGAAGAGTTCGCGGCCATTCAGAAAGCTGAAGAAGCCTTGCACTAACGGCCGCAAATCCCGGCGCAGGCCCTGTCTGCGCCGTCACGGAGAATCTGTATGGCGAGTTTTGCTCACACTGTCGGCGCCCAGACCTACCGCTTCGACAGCCTCAAGGACGTCATGGCCAAAGCCAGCCCGGCGCGCTCCGGGGACTTTCTGGCTGGCGTTGCCGCCCTCAACGATGGCGAGCGAGTGGCCGCGCAAATGGCCCTGGCTGACATCCCGCTGACTCACTTCCTGCAGGAAGTACTGATTCCATACGAGACCGATGAAGTCACCCGGCTAATCATCGACACTCATGATAAACAGGCTTTTAAAGCGGTCAGCCACCTCACTGTCGGCGGCTTTCGCGACTGGCTGCTCAGCGACGCCGCCGACGAACAGAGCCTGCGCGCGCTCGCTCCGGGCCTGACCCCGGAAATGGCCGCCGCCGTGTCGAAGATCATGCGCGTGCAGGACCTGGTGCTGGTGGCGCAGAAAATCCGCGTGGTCACGAAATTCCGCGGCACTCTGGGCCTGCACGGCCGACTCTCGACACGCCTGCAACCCAATCACCCCACCGACGAACCGGCCGGCATCGCCGCGAGCATTCTCGACGGCCTGCTGTACGGCAATGGGGACGCAATGATTGGCATCAACCCGGCCACCGACAGCATCGCTTCGATCTGCGCCATGCTGGAAATGCTCGATGCGATTATCCAGCGCTACGAAATTCCGACACAGGCCTGCGTGCTGACCCACGTCACCACCTCCATCGAGGCAGTGAATCGCGGCGTTCCGCTGGACCTGGTGTTCCAGTCGATCGCCGGCACGGAAGCGGCCAACGCCAGTTTCGGTATCAACCTCAACGTCTTGCAGGAAGGCTATGACGCGGGTTTGAGCCTGAATCGCGGCACGTTGGGCCAGAATCTGATGTATTTCGAGACCGGCCAGGGCAGCGCCTTGTCGGCCAACGCCCATCATGGCGTCGATCAACAGACCTGCGAAACCCGCGCCTACGCCGTGGCACGCCATTTCAAACCGTTTTTGGTGAACACCGTTGTAGGCTTCATCGGCCCCGAATACCTCTACAACGGCAAACAGATCATCCGCGCCGGTCTCGAAGACCACTTCTGCGGCAAGCTGCTGGGCGTGCCCATGGGTTGTGATATCTGTTACACCAACCATGCCGAAGCCGATCAGGATGACATGGACACCCTGCTGACCCTGCTGGGCGTGGCCGGGATCAACTTCATCATGGGCATCCCCGGCTCCGACGACATCATGCTCAATTACCAGACCACGTCGTTCCACGACGCTCTCTACGCCCGGAAAACCTTGGGCCTGAAACCGGCGCCGGAATTTGAACAGTGGCTGGCGAACATGGGCATCTTCACCCAGACAGACGGCAAAATTCACTTCGGCGATAACCTGCCGCCGGCCTTCCGTCAGGCCATGGCGCAACTGGGATGAGTATTGAGATGGATAAACCACCTGTCGATCCGCAAAACCCGTTGCTGGAACTGCGTCGCCTGACCCCGGCACGTATCGCTCTCGGTCGCACCGGCACCAGTATGCCGACCAGCGCGCAGCTGGATTTCCAGTACGCCCATGCACAGGCCCGGGATGCGGTGCATCTGCCGTTCGACCACAGGGGGCTCAGTTCGCAACTGGCCGAGCGTGGACGTGAGAGTTTGCTGCTGCACAGCGCCGCCACGGACCGGAACAGCTATCTGCAGCGCCCCGATTTGGGGCGCAAGCTGAGTGATGAGTCGGCGCAGACTCTGCGCGACTACGCGCTGAGTCATCCTGGCGGGGTGGATCTGGCCGTCGTGGTAGCCGACGGCCTCTCGGCATTGGCCGTTCATCGCCACACCTTAGCGTTTCTGGCGCGCATGGAAGAACAGACAGCTGCTGAGGGCTGGTCCCTGTCGCCGGTGATCCTTGTGGAACAGGGTCGAGTCGCGGTGGCCGACGAGATTGGCGAGCTGCTGGGCGCCAAAATGGTGGTCATTTTGATCGGTGAACGCCCTGGTTTGAGCTCGCCAGACAGCCTGGGGTTGTATTTCACCTATAATCCCAAAGTCGGACTGACGGATGCCTATCGCAATTGCATCTCGAATGTCCGTCTCGAAGGCTTGAGTTACGGCATGGCGGCACACCGTTTGCTGTATTTGATGCGCGAAGCCTGTCGGCGGCAGTTATCGGGGGTCAGTCTGAAAGACGAAGCCCAGATTCAGACGCTGGAGTCGGACATTGGTGCGGACATGAAAGGCAATTTCCTACTGAGCCCGTCGGATGCCTGAACCGTTTCCGCATTGCGTTTCTATTCAGGTTTCAGGCAGGATCGATGCACGGCCGCCAGGGTTTCCCGTCGCCGTCACCATGTAAGACAGCCACTTGAAGACGAGACCTACCATGCGGATTATTCAAGCGACCCTCGAACACCTCGACCTGCTGACCCCGTTGTTCGTCAAATATCGCGAGTTTTACGGTTCCCTGCCGTATCCGGACTCGTCCCGGGCGTTCCTCGAGAAACGCCTGCGGCGCAAGGAATCGGTGATCTACCTGGCCCTGGCCGATGACGACAACAACAAACTGATGGGTTTCTGTCAGTTGTACCCGAGCTTTTCGTCTCTTTCGCTTAAGCGCGTGTGGATCCTCAACGATATCTACGTCGCCGAAGACGCCCGCCGCCAATTGGTGGCCGACAACCTGATCCGCACCGCGAAAAAAATGGCCAAGGAAACCAATGCCGTGCGCATGCGCGTTTCCACCAGCAGCAATAACGAAGTCGCGCAGAAAACCTACGAATCCATCGGGTTCAAGGAAGATACCGAGTTCAAGAACTATGTGTTGCCGATCAGTGACGGGCTGTAACACATAGCCTGAAGTTGCGTGCTTTTGGGTGAGGGGGCTTGTCGGAACGCCGCATCGCCCCGTTCGACTGCGCAGCAGTTGCAAATTGCTGAATGCGGTATGCCTGAAGAAACGCGCCGTCTGGTTTAGGGGTCGCTTCGCAACCCAACGGGGCGATGCGGCGTTCCGACAAGCACCTCGCCACAGGGTAATGCGCAAGGGCAAATACCCCGATCGCCCCATCGACATCCCCCGCTACAAACTCGAGGCGTTTTACACTTCTCTCCCCGTATAATGCCCATTCTTCCGGCTCGTAAGAAAAATTACACTCCGCTGTAGTCTTACGCGAAGCCATCCGCACAGGCCTGCAGAGTCGGGCCATCACCACAGGTGCTATTCATGGATTTCAACCCGATCGACCTTATCCTGCATCTCGATGTTTACCTCGACCTGCTGGTGACCAACTACGGGGCATGGATTTACGCCATTCTGTTTCTGGTGATCTTCTGCGAAACCGGTCTGGTGGTGATGCCATTCTTGCCGGGCGATTCCCTGCTGTTCATCGCGGGCGCCGTGGCGGCCGGCGGCGGCATGGACCCGGTGCTGCTGGGCGGCCTGCTGATGCTGGCGGCGATTCTGGGTGACAGCACCAACTACGTAATCGGCCGCACCGCTGGCGAACGGCTGTTCAGCAACCCGAACTCGAAAATTTTCCGCCGCGACTACCTGCAACAAACCCACGACTTCTACGACAAGCACGGCGGCAAAACCGTGACTCTGGCGCGTTTCCTGCCGATCATCCGTACCTTTGCACCATTCGTCGCCGGTGTTGGCAAAATGCCTTACCCGCGCTTCTTTGCCTTCAGTGTCCTGGGCACCATCCTCTGGGTGGGTGGCCTGGTCACCCTCGGTTTCTTCTTCGGCAACGTACCGTTCATCAAGCAGAACCTGTCGCTGCTGGTGGTGGGCATCATCCTGCTGTCGCTGCTACCGATGATCATCGGCGTAATCCGCAACCGCCTCGCCAATGCCTCGTCCAAAGCCGAACCCCGCTGACTCACGATGTGGTCCCTTAGCGCCTGGCGACGCCAGCGTACCCTGGCCAGGCATCCGATTGCCGACGACATGTGGCAACGGGTGCGCCATCACCTGAGTTTTCTAGATGGCCTCAGCGCAGACGAAGACCAGTGGCTGCGGGAAGCCTGCGTGCTGTTCCTGCAAGACAAACACTTGACCGCCCTACCCGGCGTCGAACTTCACCAGGAACAACGCCTGCTGCTCGCCGCCCAGGCCCAATTGCCGCTGATGCATCTGGGCGACCTGAACTGGTATCAGGGTTTCCACGAAATAATCCTTTACCCGGACGACTTCCTCAGCCCCCAGCGCCATCGCGATGCCAGCGGCGTCGAACACGAGTGGGACGGCGAACACAGCGGCGAAGCCTGGCCACAAGGCCCGATCATCCTCGCCTGGCCCGGCGTGATGGCCAGCGGTGGCTGGGAAGGCTATAACCTGGTCATCCACGAACTCGCGCACAAACTCGACATGCTCAACGGCGACGCCAATGGCCTGCCGCCGCTGCATGCCGATATGCGCGTCAGCGACTGGGCCAAGGTGATGCAAGAGGCGTATGACGACCTCGATCGGCAAGTGGACCGCAACCCTGACGCGCAAACCGCCATCGACCCGTACGCAGCGGAAAACCCCGCCGAGTTCTTCGCGGTCACCAGCGAATACTTCTTCAGCGCCCCGGATTTGCTGCACGAGGCTTATCCACAGGTCTATGGGCAGTTGAAGCTGTTTTATCGTCAGGACCCATTGGCCCGGCTGCGGCAACTTCTGGCCGAGAACCCTGTCTATCAGGCACACGACTAACGTCTACGCGACCTCTGGTCCATAGCGTCGAAGGCGGAATATGCCTATAATCGCCGCCACTTTTTGGTCAATCCGGCCAAGTATTTTTGGTCAACTAACGGGGGCACCGCCCAATGAGCTACAGCAAGATTCCGGCTGGCAAAGACCTGCCGAACGACATCTACGTCGCGATCGAGATCCCGGCCAACCACGCGCCGATCAAATACGAAATCGACAAAGACAGCGATTGCCTGTTCGTTGACCGTTTCATGGCCACCCCGATGTTCTACCCGGCCAACTACGGTTACATCCCGAACACCCTGGCTGACGACGGTGATCCCCTCGACGTGCTGGTCGTGACCCCTTACCCGGTTGCCCCAGGTTCGGTAATCCGCGCTCGTCCAGTCGGCATCCTGAACATGACCGACGACGGCGGCGGCGATGCCAAAGTGATCGCGGTTCCACACGACAAGCTGTCCCAGCTGTACGTCGACGTGAAGGAATACACCGACCTGCCACCGCTGCTGATTCAGCAGATCGAGCACTTCTTCGCGAACTACAAAGATCTCGAAAAAGGCAAATGGGTGAAGATCGAAGGCTGGGCCGGCGCAGATGCCGCCCGGGACGCGATCACCAAGTCGGTTGCTGCCTATAAAGGCTGAGAAGCCGCGGTAAGCTTCTAGCTGCAAGCGCCAAGAAGAACCCCGGTTGATCCGGGGTTTTTTGTGGGCGCTCCGCTCAGACACTGACCTTTAACGGTACGTGGAACACTTCTTGGCTTTGGTTTTTTCCTGTTTAAATTCCACTAAAAGCGTCTTACATCCAGTCTTAAATTTCCCTCGAAATTTGAACGGATCGTTTATTCAATCCCCCATCCTGCGCCAGTAAACTCGTGTTTATGAAAAAGAACACTAGCGGCCCACGGTTTAGAGCGCTCCTCGAAGCATCGAAAATCACAACCACAGGATTTGCCGCTTTCTTCGACACGGAAGCGCAAAATATCCATAACTGGTACACCCGAGGTGTGCCCGCCTACCGCATGGAAGAGGTTGCCAGACTACTGTCTGTAAACAGCGACTGGCTGAAAACCGGAGAAGGGCCGAAAGAGTCCTCACGCCTGCGCGTGCTCGACGAGGCCGGCAACACCTTCGACGCCCAGGCCATCCGCGGCATCTACACGGTGATCGAGCCCATCGACGTCGAGTTGCCTTTCTATAAAGAAACAGCCACCGCCCCGGGCTCCAACAAAACTCACGTCGTCAAAGACCCCAGCCAATCCATCCGCCTGCCTCGCAGCCACCTGGACTCCCTGGAAATCAACCACGCCGACGCTATTTGTACCCGCATGATCGGCAACAGCATGGGGGAAAAAATTGAAGACGGTTCGACGCTTGCGATCGACCGCGGGCTGACTCAGGTTATTGATGGGGAGATTTATGCGATCGAGCATGACGGGATGTTGCGGATCAAATACCTGCATCGGATGCCGGGAAATGCACTGCGGTTGCGCAGCTATAACAAAGCCGAGTATCCGGATGAGATCTTCAGTGCCGAACAGATCGACAAGCAAAACATAAGGGTATTGGGATGGGTATTCTGGTGGTCGACGCTCAATAAACGGCGGCCGTCCGTACCGTTTCTCTAAGCGTTAAAAGATCGCAGCCTTCGGCAGCTCCTACGGTGAGATAGGGAAATGCAGGTGGCTGTAGGGGCTGCCGAAGGCTGCGATCTTGGCAATTCCCGAAAACCAAACTGCCCGGCCCCATACAGAAACGCTCCTACCACCACCCCCCATTGCTCTACCCGGCACGTCCCGCTGGGAATTCTTCAAAAAAATCAGTATGCTGCGCCCCACATTTGCGCATCGACCCTTCTTCAGGCTCAGATCGCACCGACAAGGCAGATGACTTTCTCGCCAAGTCCCACAGCCGGACGCAAGATCCGGGTGTACGTTTTGAAGGCTGGCGCGGTTTACCAAAAATAAACCAAGCCAGTCCCCGAGAAGCCGGCCACAAGCCGGCTTTTTAATGCCCGAAATAATCCCCAACACTCTCCTGACCCAATCTCCCTCATCCCCCTTCCTGGTGAAATCCCTCATCAGGCGTCAAGTCGTGCGCACACGCATGCCTGCACTCTATCGAGACCAGACAGGTTTCCAACTGTCATGGTCGCTCAACGATACAGTTCGTTGCCCATCCCCGTCGCCGTACCGGTACATCCCTCGCCAAGCTCCCTAATCTGCAGGTCGTCATCAGGCACCCACGCCTCAGTTCGCCAATTACCGATAAAAAATGCAATAAAAAAAGGAGCTGCAATTGAACACTGATGAAACAGTGGTTGTCACCGGAGTGACATCGGGTATTGGTCTGGCCTGTGCCAGGAAGTTGATAGAGCAGGGAAACAAGGTCGTTGGGATCGGGCGCAGAACCGAGCGCCTCAATGCATTGGCCGATGAATTGGGGGAACGTTTTTACCCCCTAAGCTGTGATGTGCGTGACATCGACTCACTCAACATACAGTTGAAACAACTTCCCGATGCATTTGCCGCCTTTAGCAAACTCATCAATAGCGCTGGCTTGCTTCAGGGACAAGGGACGTTACTGGACGTCTCGGATGCTCAAATATCCACCATGCTGGAAACCAATGTTCACGGTTTGATCAATGTCACTCGGGCGGTATTACCCACGCTGATAGAAAGTGGGTGCGGGCATATTATCAATCTGACCTCGATTGGCGCTCATTATCATTACGCCGGAGGCCATGTCTATGCGGCATCCAAGGCCTTTGTCGACCACTTCGGACAATGCCTGCGCACCGAGCTGGTGGGCGCACGGGTCCGGTTGACCAACATCGCCCCGGGTAAAACCCGCTCAGAATTCGCCTTGGTTCAGTTTGCCGGCGATCAAGCCAGAGCCGACCGCGTGTACAGCACACTGACGCCGCTTGAGCCGATGGATGTTGCCAACTCGATCCTCTGGGCCCTGCATCAGCCCTCCCACGTCAATATTAATCTTATTGAACTAATGCCCGCTGATCAGGAACTTTCATACCGGTGATCCCATGAGCCAATCTCTCGCCCACTACTATGTCAGAAACAAACTCACCCACAAGTTGATCAGCAAGCGTGTGCTGTCACCTATTTCACTTTCCCAGCAGCCACCGGCTGATTTGGTACAGGCACTTTGCATTGAAAGCGAAGTGTCAAAGTTGTCAGCGGTTTATGCCCAATTCCAACACTCGGACGATGGCCAGACGGGTCTTCCTCGTTACATGCCGTTTTATCGTTTCATTCAGTCAAAATTCCCCGGCTTTCAATGGCAGGTTCGTTCCACTCAGGGCAAGAAAACCTTGATTCTGGACAAGCCGTACATCAACCAAAGCCGTCCTTCGCTATTGAATTTGCTGTTGTGTGCGATCAACGACAACACCGCCACGACCCCCGCCCTGAAAGTGCGGTACCCCGCCATGCGAGAACTGCCGGACGAATTGGTGGTGGATCTCGAACAGGCCTTTGAGCGCCTGTCATTTGCCCAATCAGCGCCACACTTTGTAGCGCGTTTCGCCCAGGCCCTGGCCAAGGGATTGGCCGGTGAAACCATTACCCTGGTCTCTCCGGTGTGCCCTGATTACGGCTACGAAAACAAGAATGGCCGCCTGCGTTATACCTTCGAGCATCTGGGCGAAGGCATCGGGCTGGTGGCCGGACGTGTGGTCAAGACCCTGCCTGACCTGCAAGCAGTGCTGAAAAAGCACGGCATCGATGCACGGATCGCCGTCGCGGCCGGGGATTTTGAAGGGTTTGACGCCAGTACCCTGAACCGCCTCAAGGAAACACGCGAAGGCTTCGCTCACAAATTGCGAATCAGCCAGCAAAAAATCCTCGACGTTCTTGGCCCTGACGCCGAGTCGATCATGATCGCCGAAGCCGCCGGTGGCGAAGACTGCTGGCATGCACTGACGGCTGAGGCACAACAGCGCCTGGCACACCAGGAAAATGGCTGCATCGTTGAGGATGATCTCGACTACGCCTCCATCTTCAGTGCACGACTGCCGCTCTATCAGGCGTGGCACCAGCAGCGCAGCAACGAAGAACTGATGCAGATCCTCTATGCCCAGGGTGCGGAGTATGCGGCCATCGGCAAGGTGTTTGCCCAGCAGTGGACCAACCCCATTGTTATCGGTGCGGATCACAATCGCATGCAACCCTTCTATTGGTTGTACAGCACCATTCCTGTTCTTTACTTGACCAGGGTTTACTGATGAACGCCCGTGAAAGTGCAGGTCAATGCACTCTCTACTGTCAGTACGGGCCACAGAGCGATGTCCGCGCCAGCTATGCCCATCTGCCCTTCCAGGGTTTCTGGACCTGGCTGACTGGCAAGGGGCAGGCACTTGCACCCGAGGCGTTGAAAAGCGCAATGAATGAGAGCGGCGAGCGCTTTCTGGTGGCTCATTTGCTGTTCACCTGGGTAGTGATGATCGCCTTGGTGATGCTTGGCCACGCCGTTCTGGAAGGTGCTTTTGCCACGGGTACGTCAGTGGTGCTGGTGCTGGTGGGCTGGGTCCTGATGGTTAACCGCTTGCGCAGCATGCAAGCGACCTTCCACTACTTGACCCACGGCGCGGTGCTCAAGGACAAGGCTCGCGCACAGCGCTATGCCAGGCTCTTTCTGACCACGCCGCTGCTGTACCAGGACTGGGACACCTATAACCAGAGCCATGTGCGCGAACACCACAACATCCACGTGTTGTGTTCTGACACGGATCCCGACCAGCGCTTCATCCGCGAGCAAGGTTTTTACCCGGGGATGCCTGAAGCGGTCTACTGGTGGCGGGTTTGCTGCACGCCCTTTCGCCCCGTTTACCTGATGCGCCAATGGCGTGGGACGTTGCTCGACAGCTTTGTTCGTCTTGACCGTCGTGAAGCGCTGTTTCGCTGGGTGTTCTGGGGCGTATTGCTGACGCTGCTGTGGGCGGCAGGCGGGTTGCAAGCTTTTGGCTTGATGTATGTGATCCCACGCGCCGTGCTGTTTGAGCACTCCATGTGGCTGCAATTGTTTACCGAGCACCTGTGGTTCTATCGCCGGGACACCCGGAACACCGAGAAAAGCCACTATGGCCGACTGACTTGGGGTCGTTTCCAGGGCCGTACACCGCCAGAGCGCGGGATCATCGCGCATGCCGTCTGGGCGCTGAAATGCGCTCTCTACGATCTACCGGTGCGCTTGTATGTGTACCCGCAAGACTTGCCCAACCACGACGCACACCACCGTCGCCCCAACGTGCATTACCGGCATATCGCCAATTATCGCGCCAGCGTCGAGCAACAGCCCTCCCCTTATGGCCCGTTCCTCGAAGTCTGGGGGTTCATGGCGGGGCTGTACCTGATTCGCGACCATTTGTGTCGAGGGGTGGTCGAGCCGTTTACCCCTCGGAAATCTTCTCTCAATACCCCAAACAGCCTGTACCCAACGTCCACCTCTCAAGGAGTCTGAGCAATGCAAGAGACGATTCAAGCTGCGAACCATGAACTGAAGAACAACGCCTACGCCTCCCTTAAAGCCTCACAGCTGTTTTCTCAAGAAGAGCTGGAGTACATGGAAGCGGCGTGCCAGGTCATCCCCAAAACCATCATCGAAATCGGCGATGTGGGCGAAGAAAACTTTCTCGCGGTGGGACGCTTCATGGAGGATCAAAAAGGCCAGTTACCCGTGTATCGCAATGATCCTTACGGACAACGCGTGGTGGAAATCCTCTCTTCGGGGAAAAGTCGTGAGTTCTTCAACGGCATCATGGAAGCCGAGTGTTTTATCCGTCGCTGCCAGTCCAATCTGCTGGAAGCCGGCAACTTCATCGGCAAACACATCGATACCTACAGCAACCTGGAATATCGCTACTCCGTGGTGATCCAGTTCGGCAAACAATACGAAGGCGGCGAGTTTTTTATCGAGCATGAAGGCCGCGAATCGCAATTTAAAACCGGCTACGCCGATGTGCTGATCAATCGCTGCGAGATTCCCCACGGCGTACGCAAGGTGGAGAGCGGCACACGCTCCTCCCTGGTGTTTTTCCTGAGCACCAGCCCGTTGGACAAACCCAACCTCAACAACAAACAGATCTGATCGGCGTGTACGTCCACCCCCGCAGGGTGGACGCTCGACCGACGAAGCCATAAGGAAACGTCCCATGACACAAACCAACGTAGCCAGCTTTCAAGAAACAAAGAATCAAGACCTGCAAGCCTATTTCCTGGGCCTCATTTCGGTCGCGGCCTTTGCCATGACCTTACCGGCGGCAAAAATGCTCGCTGGCGACCTGAGTGCCCTGCAAGTCGGATTCTTTCGGTCGGTGTTGGCTGCGTTTGCGGCAATTCCCTTTTTGCTTATCGGTCGGGCAAAGTTTCCCAATCGCTCACAAATCAAGCGGATGTTGCTGACCTCCACCGGGATTGTTTATGGCTTTCCGATTCTCACCGCGCTGGGCATGCAGTACGTGCCGGTCAGCCATGGTGGCGTGGTGCTCGCGGCACTGCCGCTGTCCACAGCGATCTTCGGCACGCTCATCACAGGCACTCGCCCGTCCAAAATGTTCTGGGCGGTTTCAAGCCTGGGCTTCTTGGTGGTGATGGCCTACACCGTCATCAAGTCGGACGTTTCAGACATCTACATCGGCGACCTGGCGCTGCTGGGCGCCGTGCTGCTGGCCGGTTTTGGCTACGCCCAAGGCGGTGCACTTTCCAAAGAACTGCCAGGTTGGCAGGTCATGTGCTGGACCCTGGTCATCAGCCTGCCTGTGCTGCTGCCGGTCAGCCTCTGGCTCTATGACGCCCAGACTATCGCCAACTTGCCTGGACAAGGCGTCGCCGCCCTGTTGTTCCTGGCCCTGATCAATTCCCTGCTGGGTTTCTTCTCCTGGAACCGCGCCTTGGCCTTGGGTGGCATCCAGCGCATTAGCCAGCTGCAGTTGCTGCAACCGTTCTTCACTTTTGCCTTTTCGATCATCCTGATGGGCGAGTCCTGGAACTGGTTGACCCCGGCCGTTTGCGCCATCGTCATCGTGCTGGTCTGGCTGTCCAAGCGGATCTGAACAGGACAGCGCGCTGGCCAACCAGCGCGCTCCATCAGGCCTTGCGCATCGTGATTTCCCATCCTGATTCCGATATCGGCTCCAGCGACACTAACCACACCATGCTCAACAGAACCCTGATCGAAGGCTTTTCGGCTCAGTCGTTACAGCATCTCCACACTCAGAGGGAAACTCACTCATGACTTCTTCGAGCTTTTTTCGCCCCACCTCTGAACCGCAACAATGGGACGCCTCGCAGCATGAAAACAACGCCCGTTTCGTCGCTCATCTGGCCAATGGAGCGGTGGAACTGTTGGCCCTCAAGGCTGGCGAGCGGGTCTTGGACATCGGTTGTGGCGACGGCTACCTGAGCGAGCAATTGGCTCGGCAAGGCGCTGACGTGGTGGGTTTCGACTACAGCCCGGAACGGGTGAAAGCCGCACGTTTGCGCGGCCTGGATGTGAGGCTGGGGAATGCCGAGGAGCTGATCTTTCACCAAGAGTTCGACGCGGTGTTCAGCAACGCTGCCATGCACTGGATGCGACGTGCCGATCAAGTCGCCCATGGGACCTTTATGGCACTCAAACCCGGTGGGCGTTTCGTCGGTGAATTCGCCGGCGCCGAGAATGCCTTACTGATCCGTCAGGCGATTCATGGTGCCCTCGAACGTAGATCCGTCGATACACAAGACATTGACCCCTGGTACCTGCCCACCGCTGGTGAATACCAACAGGTGCTGGAAAACGCCGGGTTTCACGTCAGCTTCATCAGCTGGTTTGAACGACCCGTAGTGCTGGATTACCCCATTGCCCAATGGATACAAACCTTTGGCAGCCCTTACCTGACGGTGCTGCCCGTTGAGGACCGCGCGGGTTTTCTGGAAGAAGTGACGGAGGAGCTGGCCAATGACCTGCTGAACGCCGACGGTCGATGGATGGTGGACTGCACACGCTTGCGTTTCAGAGCGCAGAAAAACGCATAACCCACGGCTTACTGAAAAAGAGCGGCACATTGAAGCATCAGCAGATGGCGGGCGATGCTGCCGTCGAACTGGGAATAACGATATGTCTATGAAAACCAATGGATTAACGCTTAAGTCTTTTTACGCCGATGCCCAGGTGTGGTCGAGCCAGGACGGTAAACCACTGTACTGGATCGATGACATCAGCCTGGCCGTCAACGGCTCGGAAATCCTCGAGGATTCACTCATTCAATCCCTGCACGATAATGACGAAGTCCAGATCCTCAATGGCGTCATCTACTCCTATGCAGACCTGGGTGAAGTGGCCACTCTGGTGGAATACTTCGAAAGCTGGCAGCAAAATCGGGAGTCGATACACCGCCCTCCTTTCACCTGTGAAACGCCGCCGGGCAGCGAGATCGACTGTCATCAGGCTGACCCGGGTCGTCTCAAACGCCGTGTTCGATGACTCGACGGGCTGTTTCGCTGCCGGCCTGAGATTCGATGAAACGCTTGAACTGGATGTCATTGCAGTGGCTGACGTTCAGGCGGATGTACTGATCGTAGTCCCGGGTGTTGCTGAACAACGACCCTGGAGCCAGAAAGATGCGGGCGTCATGGGCCTGTTCAATCAGACGGCGAATATCCATGTGCGCGGGAAAACGTCCCCACAGGAACAAGCCATCCACGCCGGGTTCGTCAAACACCACGCCGACCTTGCCCAGCCACTCCCGCGCCCTGACACGTTCCTGCATCACCCGCTGACGCAAGGCATCCAGATGGTGTTGATAACGCCCGGATTCCAAGGTGTACGTCACGATGGTTTCGTCCAGGGATGAGCCGCACAACAAGTTATACATCTTCTGCTCCACCAGACGCTCGACAAAGGCCGGCGGTGCCGCCACATACCCAAGGCGCAGGGCAGGACTGAGCACCTTGCTGAAACCGCTGATGTAAAACGTGCGATTCAAACCATCCAGGCTGGCCAGTCGGAGCGTTTGCTTGGCAGACAACGAGCCGAAAATATCGTCTTCAACAATATGAAAATCATATTTCTCTGCCAGCGAAAGAATCTTGAACCCATTGGCCGGGGAGGTATTGCCGCCAGTGGGGTTGTGGATCAGGGTCTGGGTCAGAAACAGTTTTGGCCGGTACTTGATCAGTATCGCCTCCATGGCCTCCAGGTCCGGACCATCACCCATTCGTGGCACCGTGATGATGTTGAAATCCCGCCCCTTGATCAGCTTTAACTGCAGCAACAAGTAGCTTGGATCCTCGACCAGCAGGTAATCACCCGGTTTGAGCATGACATTACGTATCAGCGAGAACGCATGGGTAGCACCCACCGTCACCACAATCTGGCTGCTGGAGGCATTGATATGAACCTCTCGCAACTTGCGCGCAATCACCGAGCGCAACGCCTGGCTCCCCGCTGCGGGCGCCGGGACGCTGCAAGACAACGTGTTACGAATCAACCGTCCGGTCACAGAAACAGGCACAGCTTCAGCCAGCCAGGACGGAGGAAAGTAACCTGAACTGACGGGGATATCGTACTGGGAAGGGTCCAGCGCGCGGTACAGAAACCCCGCATGCAGACTGGACGGCGGGATCAACTCGTCAAGGTCCTTGAGGGTTCCCGCTGGATTGGTCGCCAGAATAAAGTAACCGGCGCCGGGTCGGGACTCGATAATGTGCTGCGCCACGAGATCCTCGTAAGCGCTACTCACCGTAAAGTTACTGACGCCCAGTTGTTTGGACAGCGCCCTGACCGATGGCAACCTGCTGCCTTGAACCCATTGAAAAGATTCAATGCGGCTAATAATTGCGCTTCGGATCTGGTCCACCAACAGCGTCTTACTGCTGCGATCTATCTCGAACATCTCATTCCCTTAATGAAACCACCGCTATCATGGCCTTCCTGATGCCTGACAAAGCGCAGGCCGATGATCGACAGGCCATTCGCGCCAACAGCCGCCTGCGAGACTGGACCCTGAAACTATGTAAGCAAAGTTTACGCCAGCGCTCAAAAACTGCCTCGTTTAATCCAATTTCTGCAGCGATCCTGAACGCCCACCGATTTCTCTCATCACCGCTCAGATTTTTGCCTGTTCCTGACAACCGGTCGAGCGTTAACCTATCGGAACCGGTAATTATGTCAGCACCGCCGTCACACTTACCGCCTATTTGCCCCAACTCCCTCTCTCTGCTAGTGTCGCGCCGGTTTAACGTCAACCGGAAATAGCCGCCATGGCCCGCAAAAAAGCTGCACTGGATTTCGAACAATCTCTCGCTGACCTGCAAACGCTGGTGGAGCGTCTGGAGAACGGCGAATTGTCGCTGGAAGACTCGCTGACCGCTTTCGAGCAGGGCATCGGGCTGACCCGCGATTGCCAGGCGGCGCTGGCTCAGGCCGAGCAGAAGGTTCAAGTGCTGCTCGAGCGTGATGGTGAGCTGGCCGAGGAACCCTTCGACGCGGATCAGCCAGAATGATTGCGGCGTATTCGGCGACCAGCCAGGCCCGCGTCAATGCGGCACTGGAAACCCTGTTCAACGCACCGAGTCCTGAACTCGCCCGCCTTTACGAAGCCATGCGCTACAGCGTGATGAATGGCGGTAAACGCGTGCGCCCGCTGCTGGCTTACGCCGCGTGTGAGGCACTGGGCGGCAAGGCCGAGCAAGCCAATGGCGCGGCCTGTGCGGTTGAGCTGATCCACGCCTATTCGCTGGTGCACGATGATTTGCCGGCCATGGACGACGACGATCTGCGTCGCGGCCAGCCGACTACGCATAAGAAATTCGATGAAGCCTGTGCAATCCTCGCTGGTGACGGTTTGCAGAGTCTGGCCTTCAGCGCCCTGCTCGACCCGCGCTTGAGCAGTTGCGACGCCGAAACCCGTTTGCAGATGGTCAGCGCCCTGGCGTTGGCGGCAGGTCCGGCGGGCATGGTCGGCGGGCAAGCTATCGATCTCGGCTCGGTGGGCCTGAAGCTCGATCAAAAAGCCCTTGAATACATGCACCGGCACAAGACCGGCGCGTTGATCGAAGTCAGCGTCAAACTCGGTGCCCTGGCCAGCGGGCACGCCGCGCAGGACGAACTGAAGTCCCTGCAGAGTTATGCACAGGCCATTGGCCTCGCATTTCAGGTCCAGGACGACATTCTCGACGTCGAAAGTGACACCGAAACCCTCGGCAAACGCCAGGGCGCCGATATCGCTCGGGATAAGCCGACCTACCCGGCCCTGCTCGGTCTCGACGCAGCCAAGGCCTACGCCCTGGAACTGCGCGATCAGGCCCTGCACGCGCTGCGACCGTTTGACGCGGCGGCGGAGCCATTGCGCGATCTGGCCCGGTACATCGTCGATCGCCGCAGCTGACGGCGTATCCGCCAAAAAAAACCAACGCGTGGGCAGGGGGCGATGCATCAGGTAAACTGCCGCATCTTTTATACCTATAACGATTCGCCTGATGCCCACGACGTTTCATGAGATTCCCCGCAAGCGCCCGACCACGCCCCTGCTCGACCGTGCCAACACGCCGGACGGCCTGCGCCGGTTAGGCGAAGCCGAGCTGGAAACCCTGGCTGATGAGTTGCGCCTGGAATTGCTCTACACGGTCGGTCAGACCGGTGGGCATTTCGGTGCAGGCCTGGGCGTGATCGAGCTGACCATCGCGTTGCATTACGTCTTCGACACCCCGGACGACCGGCTGGTGTGGGACGTGGGTCATCAGGCCTACCCACACAAAATCCTCACCGGCCGTCGCGAGCGCATGAGCACCCTGCGCCAGAAGGACGGCGTTGCCGCCTTCCCGCGTCGTTCCGAGAGCGAGTACGACACCTTTGGCGTCGGCCACTCCAGCACCTCGATCAGCGCAGCGCTGGGCATGGCGATTGCCGCCCGCCTGCAACACAGTGATCGCAAGGCGATTGCAGTGATCGGCGACGGCGCACTGACCGCCGGCATGGCCTTCGAGGCGCTGAACCATGCGCCGGAAGTGGACGCCAACATGCTGGTGATCCTCAACGACAACGACATGTCGATCTCGCGCAACGTCGGCGGGTTGTCGAACTATCTGGCGAAAATCCTCTCCAGCCGCACTTACGCGAGCATGCGCGAAGGCAGCAAGAAGGTCCTGTCGCGCTTGCCCGGTGCCTGGGAAATCGCCCGTCGCACCGAAGAATACGCCAAAGGCATGCTGGTTCCCGGCACCCTGTTCGAAGAGTTGGGCTGGAACTACATCGGCCCGATCGATGGCCACGACCTGCCGACCCTGATCGCCACCCTGCGTAACATGCGCGATCTGAAAGGCCCGCAATTCCTGCATGTGGTCACCAAAAAAGGCAAAGGCTTCGCTCCGGCGGAAGTCGACCCGATCGGTTACCACGCCATCACCAAACTCGAACCGCTGGACGCTCCGGCCGCTGCGCCGAAGAAAGCCGGCGGGCCGAAGTATTCCGGTGTGTTTGGTGAATGGCTGTGCGACATGGCCGCAGTCGATGCGCGCCTGGTCGGGATTACCCCGGCGATGAAGGAAGGCTCCGATCTGGTGGCTTTCAGCGAGCGCTTCCCGGAGCGTTATTTCGACGTGGCGATTGCCGAGCAACATGCTGTGACCCTCGCCGCCGGCATGGCCTGCGAAGGCGCAAAACCGGTGGTGGCGATCTATTCGACGTTCCTGCAGCGCGCCTACGACCAACTGATCCATGACGTCGCGGTGCAAAACCTGGACGTTCTGTTCGCCATTGACCGTGCTGGCCTGGTGGGCGAAGACGGCCCGACGCACGCAGGCAGTTTCGACCTGTCGTTCCTGCGTTGCATCCCCGGCATGCTGGTGATGACCCCGAGCGACGAAAACGAACTGCGCAAAATGCTCAGCACCGGCCACCTGTACAACGGCCCGGCGGCAGTGCGTTACCCGCGTGGTACCGGCCCGAATGCACTGATCGAGAAAAACCTCGAACCGATTGAAATCGGCAAGGGTGTGGTCCGCCGTCAGGGCAGCAAAGTCGCCCTGCTGGTGTTCGGCGTGCAACTGGCCGATGCATTGAAAGTCGCCGAGAAGCTGGATGCGACCGTGGTCGACATGCGTTTCGTCAAACCGCTCGACGAAGCGCTGGTTCGCGAAATCGCCGGCAGCCACGAGTTGTTGGTGACTGTCGAAGAGAACGCCATCATGGGCGGTGCCGGTGGCGCGGTCAGCGAATTCCTCGCCCGGGAAAACATCCTCAAATCGGTGCTGCACCTGGGCTTGCCGGATGCCTATGTGGAACACGCCAAGCCTGCGCAGATGCTGGCTGAGTGTGGGCTGGATGAGGTTGGGATCGAAGAAGCGGTGCGTCAACGTCTGCAACTGC
The DNA here is from genome assembly GCF_031570575.1 of Pseudomonas sp. JL3. Taxonomy (NCBI): domain Bacteria; kingdom Pseudomonadati; phylum Pseudomonadota; class Gammaproteobacteria; order Pseudomonadales; family Pseudomonadaceae; genus Pseudomonas; species Pseudomonas sp. JL3. Next base: position 86,576 of record NZ_JAKWJK010000011.1, on the reverse strand, counting down.
TGAATATCTAAACATCAGACATATGCAAAACCCTGTGGGAGCGGGCTTGCCCGCGATAGCGGAATGACAGTCGACTTATTCATTGACTGACACTCCGTCATCGCGGGCAAGCCCGCTCCCACATTGGTTTGTGCAACCTTCAAGAATGTGTTCACTTTAAAGCGCCAACGGACTGCCCATGAAACTCCCCCGCCTCGCCCTGGCGCTGGCTCTCCTGCCGGCCAGCCAACTCTTGGCCGACACTTTCGAACGCGACCAGGCCCTGAAACTGCCGGACGTGCTGATCAGCGCCAACCGTCAGGTCGAAGCACGCAATGACAGCAGCGCTGCAAACACGGTGTTCACCCGCGAAGACATCGACCGTCTGCAACCGAGCAGTGTCACGGATCTACTGCGCCGCGTACCGGGTGTACAGGTCGGGCAAACCGGTGGGCGCGGCAGTCTGCCGGGGGTGTACATTCGCGGTACCAAGTCGGCGCAAAGTCTGGTGTTGGTCGACGGCCAGCGCATCGGCAACTCGACCTCTGGCGACAGCAATCTGCAACACATCAACATCGAACAGGTCGAGCGCGTAGAAGTGCTGCGCGGTTCGCGCTCGGTAATTTACGGCAGCGATGCGATTGGCGGGGTGATCCAGATTTTCACCCGCCGTGGCGGTGAACAAGGCCTGCAACCACGCATGCACGTGGGAGTTGGCAGTAACCAGACTTGGGAGCGCAGCCTTGGATTGTCTGGCGGCAACGCGCAGACACGCTTCAATCTCGGTGCCAGCCTCGACGAAACAGCAGGCATCAATCGCACCCACGAGTCTTATCCCAGTGATGGCGATCACGACGAATACCGCAATAAGTCGGTCAGCTTAAGCCTGAGTCACGCCCTCACCGACGACATCGAAGTCGGCGCCAATCTGCTGGATAACCAGGGCAAAAGTGCATTCGACAACCCGTTCGGTCGCTTCGACATGAACACCTTCGAATCGGTCCAGCAACAGCCCTACAGCGAGTTCTCTGTGAGCAGCGTCAGCAGTTACATCGATGCGCGCATCAACGACGCCTGGAAAACCCGCGTCGAATTCGGCCACAGCGAAAACCGCGAGAAGACGCTCGACAAGCTCAGCGACGAGCGCAGCGTGTTCAACACTTACCGTGATTCAGTGAACTGGCAGAATGACCTGACCCTGGATGAGCGCAACAGCCTGATCCTCGGCGGCGACTGGTACGAAGACCGGATCAACAGCAGCACGGCGTTCGACGAAGACAGCCGCTGGAACGGTGCGGCGTTTATCCAGCATCGCTATCAGGCCGACAGTTTCTCTACCGAACTAGGCCTGCGCCGTGACCAGAACCAGCAGTTCGGCAGCCAGAACAGCTGGAGCGGCACGTTCACCCTGCCGCTGAACCCGGACAACGATGTGCTGTTGACCTACAGCGAAGGCTTCCGCGCGCCGACCTTCAACGACCTGTACTACCCGGATTTCAGCAATCCGGATTTGAAACCCGAAACCTCGAAAAGTTATGAGCTGCAATGGCGCAGCCAGCTGACGCAGAGCAGTCGCCTGGAAGCCTCGCTGTACCGCACCGATCTGCAAGACGCGATTATTTTCGGCAGCAACAACCGCCCGGCGAACGTCGCTTCGGCGCGGATCAACGGTTTTGAGGCGGCCTTGAAACAAGAGCTGTTCGGCTGGCAGAGCAACCTCGGCGTCGCAATCATCGACCCACGGGATCGCGACAGCGGCCACACCCTCGCCCGTCGTGCACGGCGGACGTTGAGCCTGGATCTGGATCGGCAGTTTGACCGACTCGGCTTCGGAGCCAGTTGGCAAGCGGTGAGCAGCAGTTATGACGACGAGAACAACCAGCAGCCGTTGGGCGGGTATGCGTTGTTGGGGTTGCGTAGCAGCTGGGCGCTGAATCGCGAGATCAAGCTGGAATTGAAGGTCGATAACCTGCTGGACAAGGCTTACAGCCGGGCGTTGTACAGCCATGGTGGCAGTCAGTATGGGTATCGCGAGGAAGGCCGGGAGTGGATGTTCGGGGTGACCTGGACGCCGGGGTTTTGACCAGAGATTGTGGTGTCTGAGCCCGCGATGAATGCGCCTCGGTCTTAATGGTCGGGCGCGATCAACTGGCATAACTTGGCAGTCGCTTCGATCATCTGCCCACTCGGCCGCTCCAGGCCTTTATCCGTCACCAGCAGCAATTGCCCCTGCGCCACCGCCGTTACCTGGGGCCAGCTCTTCCATGCATCGAGTTGCGCCTGATCACTGGCCAGAATCACCTCGGGATTGCGCTGCAACACCGCCTCTACACTGACCTGCGGAGCAGGCTGCGTCAGGTCGGCAAACACATTACGCGCCCCGCAGACCTCCAGCGCATCGCTGATGATCTGCCCACCGCCCACGGTGTACAGCGGCCGATCCCAGACTTGATAAAACACCCGTAAGGGCTCGTACCTTCGATAGCGCTGGCGCAGGGAATCGAGTCGCTGACGCAGATTTTCGGCCAATGAAACTCCGCGTTCCGCTCTGCCGAGTTGCGCAGCGATCACTTCAATCTGGGCGGTAAGTTGTTCGAGGTTGTGAGGTTCGGCGACATAGGTGGGAATATTCAGCCGCTTGAGCTGCTCACGCTGAGCCGGCCCCACACTGCCTGGCCATAGCAGCAACAGATCGGGCTTGAGGCTGAGCAGTCGTTCCATGTCCAACTGGCCGTAGCTGCCAACGGAAGGAATGTCTTTGAGTTCAGCGGGACGTTCGCCAGCATCCAGCACACCGACCAGAAGGTCAGCCGAGTTCAACTCAACGACGATTTCAGAAAGCGACGGTGCCAGACTGACAACCCGCTCAACCGCAGTCGCCGAGCCGCTGGCGGCCAATAGCAACACCGCCAGCCAGATGCTGCGCATCAGCCGAGTTGTCGCGGGATACGGTAGAGGTAGAACAGCACCGTGGTCGACAATGCCAGCAGCACCAGCGGTACGGCTTCAAGACCGACGAATACCGCCAGCGCACCGATCCAGGCGGGCAGGCCGGCGACCAGAAACGCGGCACGGCGTTTCGCGGCCAGGGCGATCCAGGCGTCGGGTTCTTCAGGGGTGTCGAGAGCTTTCTGGGTGGCGATCAGCGCGTGCTTGTAGCCGCCAAAGAATTTCAGGCTGACAAACATCGAGGCCACACCGGCGATGAACAACGGCATGGCCAGCACCGGCAGAATCGCCTCGCTTTGGCCGAATACGCCGTTGATCACGAACAGCGGCACCAAGGCCAGCGCCAGGTATTGCCACCAGTTGACGGACAGTCGCCGCCGCACTTGGCCGCGGGTCACGCCCGGTCAACCTCGCCCTGATGCTCGTTGCCCATCATATGGTCGAGCTTGCTCGCCTTGGTGGCCAGATAGAGTTTGTTGTGCGGGTTGTGCCCGGTGTGCAACGGCACGCGCTCGGCCACCACGATGCCCATGTCGGTCAAAGCTTTGACCTTGCGTGGGTTGTTGGTCATCAGACGCAGGGACTTCACGCCCAGGTGCTCCAGCATCGGCAGGCACATGGCATAGTCGCGCTGGTCGGCGGCGAAACCCAGACGCTCGTTGGCTTCAACGGTGTCGGCACCGCCGTCCTGCAATTCATAGGCGCGGATCTTGTTCAACAGGCCAATGCCGCGACCTTCCTGACGCAAGTAGAGCAACACGCCACGGCCTTCACGGGCAATCGCCTGCAAGGCTGCCTCGAGTTGCGAACCGCAGTCGCAACGCTGGCTGAACAAGGCATCGCCGGTCAGGCATTCGGAGTGCAACCGGCCGAGTACCGGAGCACCGTCGGCGAACTCACCCAGGCTCAGCACCACGTGCTCGCGGCCGTTCTCTTCATCGAGAAAGCCATGCATGGTGAATTGCGCAAAAGGTGTTGGCAGCTTGGAAGCGGCGACAAAAACGACAGGCACCGGTGTGCTCCTGATCTATATGTACTGAAGATTCGCAGAGGCGGCATTGTAACAGCACGTTCCCGCAGACGCTTAGGCTGAATTATGGGGCATAACGATCAAAAAGTTTGATCATCGGGTGGACGCGGTACATCCCTGTAGCAGCTGGCGCAGCCTGCGTTCGGCGGCGCAGCCGTCGCAAAACCTGTCGACTCGGTCAATCTGACACACCACAGCGCCTGAATTTACGACGGCTTCGCCGCCGAACGCAGGCTGCGCCAGCTGCTACAAGAGCTATGTTCAGTTCGAGTCAAACGGATAGGGTTGCTTCCAGCGTTCGAAGATCGGTTTCAGCTGGCCATTTTTGACCAACACGTCCATGCGCTGATCGAACAGTGCCATCAGCTTGCGGGCCTTGGGTGTATCGGCAAAGCATAGAAACAGCGGCAACTCCGCAATATGCGTGCGGCGAAACTGCAACGGATCCTTGGCTCGGCTGACGACGTAATCGACTTCGGTCAGTGCATCGATGTAGTAGTCGGCGCGATTGTGGGTCAGCATCGGCAGAATTCCCGTCCGCCGCACGACTTCGTTATAGCGCTGCACATTAGGCAGATAAGCCTGGTACTTGTAACCGCGTACCCACGCCAATCGATAGTTGCCCAAGGTATCCAGGGTCGGCGCCGGATTGCTGGCCAAGCCCAATGCGTAGATGTGATCGGTATCGAAATTCCATCGCGGATAAAGCAGGTCGCTCGCCTCCTCCCGATAAGAACCGACACAGGCGTCCACTTCGCCACGCTGTGCCAGGCCCATGGCGCGCGTATAAGGTTCGGTTCGAATATCCAGTTTTACGCCCGCCGGCTCGAAGATTTTGCGCAACACGTCCCAGCCCAAACCCTGACCATCGGCGGCGGTGTAGTCTTGCCAGGCTTCGCTGGCCAGATGAATCACGGACGGCGTCGTCGGTACATCCTCCGCCCGGGCGAGCGAGCAAAACACCGCGAAAACCATCAGCAGCAACCCGCGTCGCGCCATCCCCGGTTCTCTCACTTGACGCCTCAGACGAAGAACCACACCAGTCCTTGCATCGCCAACCACGCAAATACGCCGGCCAGCACGTCGTCGAGCATGATCCCGACACCACCGTGCACATGACGGTCGATCCAGTGGATCGGCCAGGGCTTGAGGATGTCGAAGAAGCGGAACATCAGGAATCCCGCCAGCAACCAATACCAACCTTCCGGCACCAGCCACAGGGTGATCCACATCCCGACCATTTCGTCCCAGACGATGCCTTCGTGGTCGTGCACGCGCAAATCATCGGCGACCTTGCCGCACAGCCAGAAGCCGAACAGCATGGTAATGCCGAGCATCAGCCAGTAGCCCCAATCGGGCAGCATCTGCCACAACGGAATGAAGGGTAACGCCACTAACGAACCCCAGGTGCCCGGCGCTTTTGGCAGGGTGCCCGAGCCGAAGCCGAACGCCAGGAAATGCCAAGGGTTGCGCCAGACCGACGGCGGTACGAACTCCGCCGGGACCTGTTTGGGATGATCTGTCACGGTGTCTCCCGAAAATGTTGATAACCCCGGATTGGCGGGGTGATGTCGTGTCCGTCGGCGTCCAGCAGAATCACGCCCTGCCCTGCAACCACCTGCCCGAGCACATGGATCGGCCAGCCGTCCGCCAGCAACGATGGCAACTCGGCGGGCGGCAAGGTGAAGGCCAGCACGTAATCGTCACCACCGCTCAGGGCGGCTTGCTCGGCGCCCGACTGACCAAGGAAGGCCAGCAGCGCCTTCGACAACGGCAGCTTACTGTGCTCTACCTGAACCCCGACTTTCGACGCCAGGGCAATGTGCCCGCAGTCGGCGAGCAGGCCGTCGGAGATGTCCAGCGCCGCAGTGGCTCTGCCGCGCAATGCCATGCCCAGACCCAGCTGCGGTTGCGGCGACCAGTAATGGGCACGCAACGGATCAGCGATGGCCGGGTCAGCCATTCGCTGGCCGAGCACCAACGGCAATGCGCCCGCGCCGTTACCCAACTCACCGCCCACGCAGAGCAAATCGCCCGGTTGAGCACCACTGCGGGTCAACGCCAAACCGGCCGGCACCCGACCGAACACGGTCATGGTCAGGCTCAACGGCCCGCGGGTGGTATCGCCACCCACCAGCGCCACGCCGCAATTTTGCGCCATGAGGTTCAAACCACGGGCGAAGGCTTCCAGCCAATCGGTGGTCACCGTCGGCAAGGTCAGGGCAAGGGTAAAGGCAATGGGAGCAGCGCCCATGGCGGCAAGGTCACTGACAGCCACAGCCAGCGAGCGCTGACCGAGCAGAAACGGGTCGCAGGGGTCTGCGAAATGCACACCGGCCACGAGCGTGTCGGTGGAAATCGCCAACTGCTCCCCGGGGGGAACAGCCAGCAAGGCGCAGTCGTCGCCGATCCCGAGGGCAACGCCTTCGCCGCCCTGCGCACAAGGCGCGGCGGCGAAGAAATTGCGGATCAGCTCAAACTCGCCCATTGCAAATTCAAGCGCTGGTTAGCGCTTGAACGCCTTCACTTCAGCTTCACGCAGACGCGGAGCCAGCTTGTCGAGCACACCGTTGACGAACTTGTGGCCGTCCGTGGAACCGAAGACCTTGGCCAGTTCGATACCTTCGTTGATCACAACGCGGTACGGCACGTCGACACGCTCGAGCAGTTCCCAGGTGGACAGGCGCAGAACCGCCAGTTCAACCGGGTCCAGCTCTTCGATGGTGATGTCCAGGCATGGCGCCAGTGCGGCGTCGATCCGGTCCTTCTGTGCCGGAACCCCATGCAGGATTTCACGGAAGTAGGCGCCGTCGACATCGCTGAAATCGTTATCGACCCGAAACTGCGCTTCGATCTCGTTCAGCGACTGCTTGGCCATATGCCATTGGTACAGCGCCTGAGTCGCGAGCTGACGGGCTTCGCGACGCTTGACGCTTTTCGATGGCTTGCCGGCATCCGCAGGCTTTGGATCGCGCGGGTTGAAACGATCGCTATCGTCGCTAATCACTTGGCCTCCAACTGCGCCAGCAGGCTGACCATTTCCAGAGCGGACAGGGCAGCTTCAGCACCTTTGTTACCGGCCTTGGTGCCGGAACGTTCGATGGCTTGTTCGATGGAATCAACGGTCAGTACGCCGAAAGCGACCGGTACGCCGAACTCCATGGACACCTGGGCCAGGCCCTTGGTGCATTCGCCCGCCACGTATTCGAAGTGCGGAGTACCGCCACGAATGACTGCGCCCAGGGCGATGATTGCCGCGAACTCGCCTTTCTGAGCGACTTTTTGCGCAACCAGCGGGATTTCGAAGGCGCCAGGCGCACGGATGATGGTGATATCGCTTTCGCTCACGCCATGGCGAACCAGGGCATCAACTGCACCGCTGACCAGGCTTTCAACGACGAAGCTGTTGAAGCGGCCCACTACCAAAGCGTAGCGGCCTTTAGGGGCGATGAAGGTACCTTCGATGGTCTTCAGGGTCATTCGTTAGATCTCTTAAAGAGCCGGGACGCGTTTTCTACGCGCCCCTCAGTGATGTGTTAACCGCGAATACAGGCCCGCAAACTGCCGGTCATTATTCGGAGGGCACGTATTCTACAACTTCCAGATCGAAACCGGATATCGCATTAAATTTCATCGGCGCACTCATCAGGCGCATTTTGCGCACGCCCAGGTCCCGAAGGATCTGCGAACCGGCACCGACGATGCTGTAAGTGGTCGGTTTTTTCACTGCGCTGTGATCCGCGGTTTCGCGGATATGCGCCAGCAACACGTCGCCATCGAGCGGGTGACCGAGCAACAGCACCACGCCGCTGCCAGCCTCGGCAACCGCAGCCATGGCGGCGCGCAGGCTCCAGCGGCCCGGTTGTTTGACCATCAACAGGTCACGCAGCGGGTCCATGTTGTGCACCCGGACCAGCGTCGGCTCTTCGGCGCACACGGTGCCCAGGGTCAGGGCCATATGCACGTCGCCTTCTACCGAATCACGATAGGTGACCAGGTTGAACTGGCCCAATTCGCTGTCCAGCGGCTGCTCGGCAATCCGCTGAACGGTACGTTCGTGGATCATCCGGTAGTGGATCAGGTCAGCGATGGTGCCGATCTTGATGTTGTGTTCGGCGGCAAACGCTTCGAGTTCGGCGCGACGGGACATGGTGCCGTCGTCGTTCATCACTTCGCAGATCACACCGCTCGGCTCGAAACCGGCCATGCGCGCCAGGTCGCAGGCAGCTTCGGTGTGACCGGCGCGGGCCAGCGTACCGCCGGCCTGGGCCATCAGCGGGAAGATGTGGCCGGGGCTGACGATGTCTTCAGCCTTGGCATCTTTGGCGGCAGCGGCTTGCACGGTGCGCGCACGGTCGGCCGCGGAGATACCGGTGGTCACCCCTTCGGCGGCCTCGATGGACACGGTGAACTTGGTGCCGAAACCGGAACCGTTGCGCGGCGCCATCAACGGCAGCTTGAGCAGTTCGCAGCGCTCGCGGCTCATCGGCATGCAGATCAGGCCACGGGCGTGCTTGGCCATGAAGTTGATGTGTTCAGGCTGGCAGCACTCGGCGGCCATGATCAGGTCGCCTTCGTTCTCGCGGTCTTCGTCATCCATGAGGATGACCATCTTGCCTTGGCGGATGTCTTCAACCAGTTCTTCGATGCTATTGAGCGCCACAAGGCACCCCCCTTCTTTCAAAAATTGAGGTTCAGGATTTGAGGTAGCCGTTGGCGGCCAGAAAGCTTTCGGTAATGTTGCCGGACTTTGCAGGCTCTGCGGCCTTATCGCCCAACAACAGGCGCTCCAGATAACGGGCCAGCAAGTCGACTTCCAGGTTTACCCGGCGACCAGGCTGGTACGACGCCATGATGGTTTCGCTCAGGGTGTGCGGAATGATCGTCAGCAGGAATTCGGCGCCATCGACCGCGTTCACGGTCAGGCTGGTGCCGTCGACGGTGATCGAGCCTTTGTGGGCGATGTACTTGGCCAGTTCTTTCGGCGCGCGGATGCGAAATTCCACGGCGCGGGCATTTTCGGTGCGGGCAACCACTTCGCCGACACCATCGACGTGACCGCTGACCAAGTGCCCACCGAGGCGGGTGGTCGGGGTCAGGGCTTTTTCCAGGTTGACCGGGCTGCCGCTTTTGAGGTCATTCATGGCGGTGCAATCGAGGGTTTCGCGACTGACGTCAGCCGCAAAGCCATTGCCCGGCAATTCAACCGCCGTCAGGCACACACCGTTGACGGCAATACTGTCGCCCAGCTTGACGTCGCTCAGGTCGAGCTTGCCGGTTTCTACGTAAACCCGCACATCTCCACCTTTTGGGGTCAATGCACGAATACTGCCGATGGATTCGATGATACCGGTAAACATGGAGTCCTCCTCGAGAACAGAGCCAGCGCTAGAGCAATGGCCGGGAATTATACGCTCGCCAATGGCACAGGAATGGCAGTGACTCGCCAGTCATCGCCAACCGCACGAATTTCCGTGATTTTGAGCTCAGGCGCATCTTTCATCTGCGCCAGTGGCCAGTCCAGCAAGGGACTGGCCGAGGAGCCGAGAAACTTGCCGGCGATGAAGATCTGGAATTCGTCCACCAGCCCGAGCTGGGCAAACGCGCCAGCCAGTCGCGGGCCGGCTTCGACCAACACGTCATTGACGCCACGGTTGGCGAGTTCGACCAGCAACTGATGCAGATCGACCTGGCCATCATCGCCCGGCACGATCAGGCATTCCGGGCCGTTGGCGTACTGTTCTTCCACCGCGACACACGTGGCGACCAGTGCAGGACCCGCCTTGAAGAACGGTGCATTCAGCGGCACCCGCAGGCGACCGTCGATCAGCACGCGAAGCGGCGGACGGCTCATGGCCAACGCGGTCTGCTCAGCGTCCAGACCCAACTCGTCGGCACGCACAGTTAAACGGGCGTTGTCCGCCAGCACCGTGTCGGCGCCGGTCAGCACCACGCTGGCCTGGGCGCGCAAACGCTGTACCGCCGAACGCGCCGCGGGGCCGGTGATCCATTGGCTTTCACCGCTTTCCATCGCCGTGCGACCGTCCAGGCTCATGGCCAACTTGACCCGCACGAACGGCAAGCCGTGTTCCATGCGTTTAAGGAAGCCTTGATTGAGCGTGCGCGCCTCGCCTTCCAGCACGCCGCTTTCAGTGACGATACCGGCCTGGGCCAGACGTTGCAGACCGCGACCGGCGACTTCCGGGTTCGGGTCCTGCATCGCCGCAACGACGCGCGCCACACCGGCATTCACCAGCGCATCGGCGCAAGGCGGCGTACGGCCGTGGTGGCTGCAAGGCTCAAGCGTCACGTAAGCCGTGGCGCCCCGCGCCTTGTCGCCAGCGGCGCGCAGGGCGTGGACTTCGGCGTGGGGCTCGCCGGTGCGCACATGCCAGCCTTCGCCGACAATCTGCCCGTCGCGCACCACCACGCAGCCAACCCGGGGGTTGGGATGCGTCGTGTAATGACCTTTGCGCGCCAGTTCCAGAGCCCGGGCCATGTAATGGGCGTCGAGGATGGCTTGTTCCGCAGAAGTGGTCATTCTTTCACCGGTTCACGGGCGAGGCGATCGATCTCTTCGCGGAACTCGTTGAGGTCCTGGAAGCGTCGGTACACCGAAGCGAAGCGGATATAGGCGACTTCATCAAGCTTCTTCAGCTCGGCCATCACCAGTTCGCCGACCACGAGGGATTTGACCTCGCGTTCGCCGGTGGCGCGCAACTTGTGTTTGATGTGCACCAGCGACGATTCGAGGCGCTCGACACTCACCGGGCGCTTCTCCAGCGCCCGCTGCATACCGGCGCGGAGTTTTTCTTCGTCGAACGGCTGGCGACTGCCGTCGGTTTTGATCAGGCGCGGCAACACCAGTTCAGCGGTTTCAAACGTCGTGAAACGTTCGCCGCAGGCCAGGCATTCACGCCGGCGGCGCACCTGTTCGCCCTCGGCGACCAGACGCGAGTCGATGACCTTGGTGTCGTTGGCACCGCAGAAGGGACAGTGCATGGTGGCAGGCAACAAAAAATGGGAGGGCCATGGTAGCGCATCCCCGTGGCAAGACAAGCCATAGGGTTTGCGGTATACAGACTGGCTGTATATGGATTTCGCTTGCTGGAGCCGCCAATGTCTTTACGACCACTCATTTTGCTCAGTCTTTTCAGCCTGTTGGTGGCCTGTGGCAGCGATGCGCCCAAGCCCCAGCCGCCAACGCCCGGCCCTGCACAGCAACAGGCGCAGAAGAAAGCCAAGGTGTCGGCCGAACTCGGTCCGCTGCCGGCTTATCAACGTGAATTGAGCGGCACCCTGCAGGGCGTGCCGGCCGGTGCCGAAGTCGAACTGGCATTGCTGGTGGTCGACGAAAAGGATCGCCCGCAACAATTGCTCGCCAGTTCCAACCTGATCGGCACCAATCAGGCGTTGCCGTTTCGTCTGCGTTTCAACCCCGAATCCTTTCCGGCCGGTGCCCGCGTCGAGCTTCGCGGCCGCGCCAGCCAGTCCGGGCAGTTGATTCTGCATCTGCCGGCGCAAATGATCACACAGCCAACCACCCAGGCATTGGGTCAGCTGCAATTCGTCAAAGCGCCATGATTGCACCGCTCGACCTGCAACAGGCGTTAAGTGAACTGCTCGGCGATGCACAGCTTGTAGCCTGTGAGTTACCCGGCACCGAGCTGAAACTCTGGCTGATCGACGGCGATAACATGGACCGAGCCTTCAGCCCGGAAGAAACCCGGCGGATTCTCCACGAGCCGCCGTACTGGAGTTTCTGCTGGGCCAGTGGGCTGGCCGTGGCTCGCTATCTCGCCGAGCACCGGCAATGGGTCGAAGGTAAACGAGTGCTGGATTTCGGCGCCGGCTCAGGGGTCGCCGCGATTGCGGCGGTGAAAGCCGGGGCGCTGGAAGTGGTGGCCTGTGACCTGGACCCGCTGGCGATTGCCGCGTGTCGGGCGAATGCCGAACTCAATGGCGTGCAACTCAACTACTCGACGGATTTTTTCGCCGAGGCCGATCGGTTTGATCTGATTCTGGTGGCCGATGTGCTCTACGACCGGGCGAATCTGCCGTTGCTCGACGAGTTTCTCAGCCGTGGTCGGGAAGCGTTGGTGGCGGATTCGCGGGTGAGGGATTTCCGCCATCCGTTGTATCGGTGCATTGAAATGCTGGAAGCGATGACCTTGCCGGATCTGGCCGAGCCTGAAGAGTTTCGGCATGTGAGTCTTTACCACGCCACCCGGACATGATCGTTCCCACGCAGAGCGTGGGAACGATCAGTACTCTGACTTCCGGCCGCCCCCACCAAGCCTTATAGTGACCACATCCACGCTTTTACGAGATCCCCCATGAGTCAGGAAACGCCGTACATTTTCGACGCCACGACTGCCGATTTCGACCAGTCGGTGATCGAGAACTCTTTTCACAAACCGGTGCTGGTGGATTTCTGGGCCGAATGGTGTGCGCCGTGCAAGGCCTTGATGCCGATGCTGCAAACCATCGCCGAGAGCTATCAGGGCGAGTTGCTGCTGGCCAAGGTCAACTGCGACATCGAGCAGGACATTGTTGCGCGCTTCGGCATTCGCAGCCTGCCGACGGTGGTGCTGTTCAAGGACGGTCAGCCGGTGGACGGCTTTGCCGGTGCGCAACCGGAATCGGCTGTGCGCACCATGCTCGAACCCCACGTGCAAATGCCGCCGCCCGCTGCGGCCGACCCGTTCGAACAGGCTCAGGCGCTGTTCGATGATGGCCGCTACGCCGACGCCGAAGCCACGCTCAAAATATTGCTGGCTGAAGACAACACCAATGCCAAGGCGCTGATTCTCTATGCCCGCTGCCTCACCGAGCGCGGTGAACTGAGTGAAGCGCAAATCGTGCTTGATGCGGTCAAGACCGATGAGCACAAGGCCGCGCTGGCCGGCGCCAAGGCGCAGATCCAGTTCCTCGGCCAGGCCAGGGATTTGCCGGATGCGGCAGACCTGAAAGCGCGCCTGGCGAAAGATCCGCAAGACGATGAGGCGGTCTATCAACTGGCTATCCAGCAACTGGCCCGTCAGCAATACGACGCGGCGCTGGATGCCTTGCTGAAACTGTTCATCCGCAATCGCAGCTACAGCGAAGGCTTGCCGCACAAGACCTTGCTGCAGGTGTTCGAACTGCTGGGCAATGATCACCTGCTGGTGACCACGTACCGTCGCAAGTTGTTTGCTGCTCTCTATTAACGTCAAAAGATCGCAGCCTGCGGCAGCTCCTACGCTGGCTCGATCCAGCTGTACAGCGGCGTATCTCCGCCGCTCACCACTTTGACGGTTGCGCAGTGGCGCAAGCGCACCAACAAGCGTTTGCCCGCCGCTGCGCTGCCGGTCAGCCCTTCCAGCTGCTCCAGCAAATCCGGCCCGCTCAATTGTCCGGCCTTGCGCAACAGCTCTTGGGCGATCTGCCACAGCGCATCGTCCTGATTCATCGGTTTGGCGGGCGTCGCACTCGCCTCGGGTTTTGCTGCCTGCAACTGCGCACCGAGCTGCGCCCAGTCGCCCTCATCCAGTTCCAGCGTCAAATCCACCGGCCAGTCGCCGATGCTTCCGCGTATTCGCAACATAAGTCTGCTCCTGCACATACCTGACCCGCATGCTCCCATGGGTCTTGCGCAACGCCAAGCAGACGGTCAAACTCTCCGCGCTTTCGTTATAAGATTACATAACAAATTTTTCATTTTACTTTTCGGAGACCCGTCATGCGCCGTCTGCTGCTCGCTTTGCCGTTTGCCCTGTTGCCGCTGGCTGTCGCCCATGGGGCTGTCGAGCATGATCATGATCACGATGAACACGGCAGCCTCAGCGCCCACGAACATGGCGTCGGTCGCCTGAACGCGGCGCTGGATGGCCAGACGCTGGAGCTGGAACTGGAAAGCCCGGCGATGAACCTGGTGGGTTTTGAACATGCCGCCACCACCGATGCCGACAAGGCCAAAGTCGCCGCCGTCCGCGCGCAACTGGAAAAACCGCTGGTGCTGTTCAACCTGCCGAAAGCCGCCGGTTGCGTAATCGCGACTCAGGAACTGGAAAGCCCGTTGTTCGGCGACAAGCCGGATGCCGATGATCATGACGAAGAAGACGCCAAGGACGGTCACGAGCATCACCGCGACCACAGCGAGATCCACGCCCACTACCAATTCAGCTGCTCGGCCCCGGGCGCGCTGAAGACCCTGGACCTGGCGAATATCTTCAACACATTCCCGGCCACCCAGAAAATTCAGGTACAACTGATCAGCCCGAGCGGGCAGCAAGGGGTTGAAGTGACGGCCAAGGCTGCCGCCCTGAAATTCTGAATTCACCGAAGATCCCCTGTGGGAGCGAGCCTGCTCGCGATAGCGACCGAACAGTCGACATCTATGTTGAAGGTGACGGCCTCATCGCGAGCAGGCTCGCTCCCACCGGGGGTTTGTGTTGAGTGTGACATTGAGACGAGTACCCAAAACCCATGAAATCGGCGCTATGACCCAAGCACTCATCGAACTGTCCGACCTGGGCTTCAGTTGGCCCGGTCATCCGCCGCTGCTGGACATCCCGGCGTTTCGCCTTATGCCAGGTGAAACCCTCTTTCTCAAAGGCCCCAGCGGCAGCGGCAAGACCACTCTGCTGGGCCTGCTCGGTGGCGTGCAAAAGCCTGATCGCGGCAGCATTCGCCTGCTCGGCCAAGAGTTGACCGAACTCTCTGCCGGCGCCCGCGACCACTTCCGCGTCGATCACACCGGCTACATCTTCCAGCAGTTCAACTTACTGCCGTTCCTCTCGGTGCGCGAGAACGTCGAATTACCCTGCCACTTCTCCAAACTGCGCGCGGAACGGGCGAAACAGCGTCACGGCAGTGTCGATCAGGCCGCAGCTACCCTGCTCGCCCACCTGGGTTTGACCGATCAAAACCTGCTTGGCCGCCGCGCCGATTCGCTGTCCATCGGCCAGCAGCAACGGGTCGCCGCCGCACGTGCGTTGATCGGTCAGCCGGAACTGGTGATCGCCGACGAACCGACCTCGGCGCTGGACTACGACGCCCGCGAGAACTTCATTCGCCTGCTGTTCGCCGAATGCCGCGAAGCCGGGTCGAGCCTGTTGTTTGTCAGCCATGACCAGAGCCTCGCTCCGCTGTTCGATCGCCACCTGTCGCTGGCCGATCTCAATCGCGCCGCCACCCCGTCCGAGGTCTGAGATGTATTTGTTTCGTCTAGCCATGGCCAGCCTGGCTAACCGTCGCTTCACCGCGATCCTCACCGCGTTCGCCATCGCCCTGTCGGTCTGCCTGCTGCTGGCGGTGGAGCGGGTGCGCACCGAGGCCAAAGCCAGTTTCGCCAGCACCATCAGCGGCACCGACCTGATCGTCGGCGCGCGCTCCGGTTCGGTGAACCTGCTGTTGTACTCGGTGTTTCGCATCGGCAATGCCACCAACAACATTCGTTGGGACAGCTTCGAACATTTCGCCAATAACCCGAAAGTAAAGTGGGCGATCCCGATGTCCCTCGGCGATTCCCATCGCGGTTATCGGGTGATGGGCACCACCGAGGCGTACTTCGAGCATTACCAGTACGGCCATCAACAGCACCTCGAACTGGCCGACGGCCGCGCCTTCGCCAGCGATCCGTTCGAAGTGGTACTCGGTGCCGAAGTGGCCGATGCGCTGCACTACAAGCTCGGCGACAAACTGGTGCTGGCCCATGGCGTGGCGGCGATCAGCCTGGTCAAACACGACGACAAACCGTTCACCGTCGTCGGCATTCTCAAACGCACCGGCACCCCGGTAGACCGCACGCTGCACATCAGCCTCGGCGGGATGGAAGCGATCCACATCGACTGGCACAACGGCGTGCCGGCACGTGGCAATGGTCGGATCAGTGCCGATCAGGCGCGCAACCTGGACCTGACGCCGCAAGCAATCACCGCCTTCATGCTCGGCCTCAACAGCAAGATTTCGACGTTTGCGCTGCAACGGGAGATCAACGAATTCCGTGGCGAACCGATGCTGGCGATCCTGCCGGGTGTGGCATTGCAAGAGCTGTGGAGTTTGATGAGCACGGCGGAAAAAGCCTTGTTCGTCGTCTCGCTGTTCGTGGTGCTGACCGGGTTGATCGGCATGCTCACGGCGATCCTCACCAGCCTCAACGAGCGGCGCCGCGAGATGGCGATTCTGCGTTCGGTGGGCGCGCGGCCGTGGCATATTGCGACCTTGCTGGTGCTGGAAGCGTTTGCCCTGGCGCTGTCGGGGGTGATTGCCGGGGTGGCGCTGCTGTATGTGGGCATCGCCGTGGCGCAGGGTTATGTGCAGTCGAATTACGGCTTATACCTGCCGCTGGCCTGGCCGAGCGAATATGAATGGACGCTGCTCGGTGGCATCCTGATCGCCGCGCTGCTGATGGGCAGCGTGCCGGCCTGGCGCGCTTATCGCCAATCCTTGGCCGATGGCCTGTCGATCCGACTATGAGGACGTTAATGATGCCCCGCGCTGTGCTTGCGCTATTGATGCTGGTTGCCCTTCCGCTGTGGGCGGCCGAGCCGAAAGACCTGACCTGGTCGGAAATGATCCCGCCGGATGCGGCGCCAGAAGTGCCGAACATGACGCCGCTGCATGACCTGTCGAAGATGAGCGACGCGTTGTCCGCGGAGTCGGCCCCAGCGGCCAGGCAGGACATGCCGAACGCGCCGGTGGTGAAGAGCCTCGACGGCCAGAATATTCGTTTACCGGGGTACATCGTGCCGCTGGAAGTCAGTGAAGAAGGCCGCACTACGGAGTTTCTGCTGGTGCCGTATTTCGGCGCCTGCATCCACGTACCGCCTCCTCCGTCGAACCAGATCGTGCATGTCAAAAGCGAGGTCGGTGTGAAGCTTGATGAGCTGTATCAGCCGTACTGGATCGAAGGTGCGTTGCAGGTCAAGGCGTCCACGAGTGAGTTGGCGGATGCCGGGTATCAGATGGAGGCTGACAAGATTTATGTGTATGAGCTGCCGGAGTGAGTCCGGTAGTGATGTGTTGCCAACAAAACTGCCATCGCGGGTTTGCCCGCGATGAGGCTCCGCAAAAATCGGGGCCATCACTGTTTCATTGAGCTGAGTCAAAAGACCGTATCAGTTGGATCCCTACCATTGGACATCGAACATTTCTGACGTCCTTTGGAGCCCCCATGCACAAGTTCAAGCTCTGCGCTTCGCTGTTCGCCCTCGCGCTCGCCGCCCCGCTCGTCCATGCTCACACCGCCGGTGACATCATCGTTCGGGCCGGTGCGATCACCGTCAACCCGGAAGCCGACAGCTCCAGCGTCAAGGTCGATCAGGGCCCGCTGAAGGGCGCCGATCTGGGTGGCAAGGCCACCATGAGCAGCGACACGCAACTGGGTCTGAACTTCGCCTACATGATCACCAACAACCTGGGGATCGAACTGCTCGCGGCCTCGCCGTTCGAGCATGACGTGAAGCTCAAAGGCACCGCCCTCGGCGCCGCCAACGGCAAACTCGGCACTCTGAAACACCTGCCGCCGACCCTGAGCCTGGTCTACTACCCGCTGGACGCCAAGTCCGCGTTCCAGCCGTATATCGGCGGCGGTATCAACTACACCTGGATCTACGATGAGCATGTCAGCAGCGAAGCCGCCGCCAATGGCTTCAGCAACTTCAAGGCGGATAACTCCTGGGGTCTGGCCTGGCAGATCGGTGCCGACTACATGCTGACCGACAACGTAATGATCAACGCCCAGGTACGTTACATCGACATCGACACCACCGCGACCGTGGAAAACAACGCCGTCGCGCCGGGCACCCGGGCCAAGGTCGACGTTGATGTGGACCCGTTCATCTACATGGTTGGTTTGGGTTACAAGTTCTAAACCCGCGGCAAAAAAAAGGCGCCTCGACAGGCGCCTTTTTCATTGATCGTATCCACGCTCCGCGTGGGAACGATCTATCGTCCCAGCAACCGCGCCAGGCCGACGCTCATCGGTGTCTGCTGCGGGTAGGTAAACCGCTCCAGCAACCGCCGGTTGTTCGCACGTGAATGGCGGATGTCACCGGAGCGCGCCGGGCCGTAGCTCACGGGCGGCAGCTTGCCGACCACCGCTTCAAGGGCTGCAAGCATTTGCTTGAGGGTCGTCGCCTGATTCCAGCCGACATTCACCGCGCCGACTTCGACCTGCGGCTTCTCGATGGCTTGCACCAACACGTCCACCAAGTCCTCGACATAGACAAAATCCCGAGTCTGCTCGCCATCGCCGAACACGGTGATCGGCAAGCCTTTCTGCGCGTGCTCGCTGAAAATGCTGATCACCCCGGAATACGGCGAGGACGGATCCTGGCGCGGGCCGAAGATGTTGAAGAAACGGAAAACCACCGGTTCCAGACCATGCTGGCGGCGATAGAATTCGAAGTAATGTTCGCTCGCCAACTTGTCCGCCGCGTACGGCGTCAACGGTGCCTTGGGCGTGTCTTCATCAATCGACTCGCCTTCGCCATTGTTGCCGTAGACCGCTGCGCTGGACGCGTACAGCACCCGTTTGACGCCGGTCTGACGCATGGCTTCGCAGACATTCAGCGAGCCGATGAAATTGCTCTGATGCGTCTTCACCGGATCATCCACCGAGGCCTGCACCGAGGCCACCGCGGCCAGGTGCGCCACAGCGCTGCAACCAACCATCGCCTGCGCCACCAGTGCAGCATCGGCGACGTCGCCCACGATCAGTTCGACGAGGGGATTGTCCAGCGGCAGGTTGCTGCGTTTGCCGGTGGAGAGGTCATCGAGAATCCGCACCGAATACCCTTTGGCGAGCAAGGCGTCGGTCAGGTGCGAACCGATGAAACCGGCACCGCCGGTGATTAAAACAGGGCCGTCAGCCATGGCGATAAAACCTATCCAGTAAGCCCGGGAGTGCCGCGCGCCAAGCGCGGGGCTTGATCCCGAAAGTGTGCAGAATTTTCTTGCAGGCCAGCACCGCGTGTTGCGGTTCTTCGGCGGCGTCGGGCCGGGCTGCATGAGCCTGGGCGGTCGGCGCTTCGATGGCCAGCGGGTGTAAAGCGCGTGCTTCGGTAAGGATAGCCTGCCCCAACGCCAGCGGCGTGGTCGCCTCATGCCCGGCGTAGTGGTAAGTGCCCCACAGTGGCGCGGAGCAATCGAGTTGCTTGAGCACCGAAATGATCACCCGGGCGGCATCGTCCACCGGCGTCGGATTACCGCGACGGTCATCGGCCATCAGCAGTTCTTCAGCTTTCTCGGCCCGGCTCAGGAATCGCCCGAGGGTGCCCTCGGGGCTGTCATCGAGCAGCCAGCCAAAACGCAGCAGCACATGCTGCGGACAGGTGGCGCGCACGCTTTGCTCGATTCGCCACAAGGCCTGACCGCGCAAGCCCAGCGGTACCGGTTCGTCTTTTTCGCTGTAAGCAGTTGCCCGGGAGCCATCGAACACGCGATAACTCGACGGTTGCAGCAGCACAATGTTGTGATGCTGGCACAGCTCGGCCAGCCGTTCGACGGCTCGCTCCTGCCCGGCCAGACGCTGTTCGCTGACGGTCTCCGCCTGGAACCAGTCAAAATAGTAGGCGAGATTGATCAACGCATCCGGACGGGTATCGTCGAGCAGTTGCGTCAGGCTCGCGGCGTCCCAGCCGTCTTGTGGTGGGCGGGGGGCGAGGAAACCGATGTCTTCCTCCGCACCGAGGCGAATCAGCGCCTGCCCAAGGGCATTTCCGCCGCCCAGTAACATAAGGCGCATTCGCATAGAGTCAGCAGGCCCAGTCTGATTGGAACGATGGCTTTATCGACAGCGCCCGCAGGCGATGCCCTCAATAATTGCCGGAATCGTTGCATTTTGCGGGTTTAGTACGCAACCGTCATCCGTAAAGTGTAGATCCCAGGGATTTGTGGTGCTGCTACTGGTCTCTTCGCGGGCACAGATCCTGAGCGGTACTTGCAACTTCCCGCCCCCACCCGCATAAATTACTCCATGAATCTGCCCATCCCCACGGACGCTGCTCTGGCAGGCTTTCACCCCGCCGTCAGCGCCTGGTTCAGCAATACCTTCGCGACGGCCACCGCCGCCCAGGCCCGGGCGTGGCCGTTGATCCGCCAGCGCCGCTCGACCCTGATCGCCGCGCCCACCGGCTCCGGCAAAACCCTCACCGCGTTTCTGGCCGTGCTCGACGATCTGGTCCATCGTGGCCTGGAGAGCCCGGACGGCCTGCCGGACGAAACCCTGGTGGTCTACGTTTCGCCGCTCAAGGCGCTGTCCAACGACATCCAGATCAACCTGCAAAACCCGCTGGCCGGCATCACCGAACAGTTGCGGGTGATGGGCCTGCCCGACGTGCCGATCAGCACCGCCGTGCGCACCGGCGATACGCCGCAAAAAGAGCGCTCGGCCATGCGCAAAACCGCGCCGCACATTCTGGTGACCACCCCGGAATCCCTTTACGTGCTACTCGGCTCCGACTCCGGCCGGCAAATGCTCGGCACCACCCACACGGTGATTGTCGACGAAATCCACGCCATTGCCGCCAGCAAACGTGGCAGTCATCTGGCCCTGAGCCTGGAGCGTTTACAGGCGCTTTGCGCGCAACCGTTGGTGCGTATCGGCCTGTCCGCCACGCAAAAACCCATCGAAGCGGTGTCGCGCTTTCTGGTCGGCCGTGATCGCGACTGCGACATCATCGACATCGGCCACGCCCGCCCACGGGATCTCGATATAGAGGTGCCGCCCGTGCCGTTGTCGGCGGTAATGGCCAACGACGTCTGGGAATTGGTCTATGACCGACTCGCCGCCCTCGCCCGTGAACACCGGACCACGCTGATTTTCGTCAACACCCGGCGCCTGGCCGAACGCCTGAGTCGCCACTTGAGCGAACGTCTCGGCAAAGAGGCCGTTGCCGCCCACCATGGCAGCCTGGCCAAAGAGTTTCGCCTGGACGCCGAGCAACGGCTCAAGCGCGGCGAGCTGCAGGTACTGATCGCCACCGCTTCGCTGGAGCTGGGGATCGATATCGGCGACGTCGACCTGGCGTGCCAGATCGCGTCACCGCGCTCGATTGCCGGGTTTCTGCAACGGGTCGGCCGCTCCGGGCACCAGGTCGGCGGCACGCCCAAGGGCCGGTTATTCGCCACCACTCGCGACGATCTGATCGAATGCGCCGCCCTGCTCGACTGCGTCCGCCGTGGCGAACTCGACACGTTGCAGATCCCAGAAGCGCCGCTGGACGTGCTGGCCCAGCAGATCATCGCCGAGGTCAGCTGCCAGGAATGGCAGGAACAGGCGCTACTGGACATGCTGCGAAAAGCCTCGCCTTACGCCACGCTCGACGAAAAGCACTATCAGGCACTGCTGCAAATGCTCGCCGAGGGCTACAACGGGCGCCTGGGTATTCGCAGCGCTTACCTGCACCGGGACGCTGTAAGCCGCACTCTGCGCGGCCGTCGAGGCGCCAAGCTGACTGCAGTGACCAGCGGCGGGACGATTCCGGACAACGCCGACTACAGCGTTTTGCTGGAGCCTCAAGGGCTGAACATCGGCAGCGTCAACGAAGACTTCGCGGTGGAAAGCATCGCCGGGGATATCTTTCAGTTGGGTAATACGTCGTATCGAATCCTGCGGGTCGAAACCGGCAAGGTCCGGGTCGAGGACGCACAGGGCCAACCACCGACCATTCCGTTCTGGCTCGGCGAAGCACCGGGTCGCAGCGATGAACTGTCGTTCGCCGTGGCCCGCCTGCAAGCGCAACTCGATGAGCGGCTCGGCGCCACACCCGGCAACCTGCAGCCAGCGGTCGACTGGCTGACCGACACCCTCGGCCTGAACCTCGCCAGCGCCGAGCAATTAGTCGATTACCTGGCCCGGGCACGGCAGGCCCTCGGCGCCTTGCCATCGCAAGACACGCTGCTGATGGAGCGGTTTTTCGACGAGTCCGGCGGCACGCAGTTGATCATCCACTCGCCGTTCGGCAGCCGCATTAACCGCGCCTGGGGCCTGGCCCTGCGCAAGCGCTTCTGCCGCACCTTCAACTTCGAATTGCAGGCCGCCGCCAGCGAGGACGCCATCGTGCTGTCGCTGTCCACCGGTCACAGCTTCGAGCTGGAGGACGTCTGGCGTTATCTGCACAGCAATAGCGCCGAGCACACTCTGATTCAAGCAGTGCTCGAGGCGCCGCTGTTCGGTGTGCGTTGGCGCTGGAACGCCGGGGTCGCTTTGGCGCTGCCGCGCTACAGCGGCGGACGCAAAGTACCGCCGCAGATCCAGCGGATGAAGAGCGAAGACCTGATCGCCAGCGTGTTTCCCGATCAAATCGCCTGTGTGGAAAACCTCGCCGGCGAGCGCGAGATTCCCGACCATCCGCTGGTGGAACAAACCCTTGATGATTGCCTGCACGAAGCCATGGACAGCGAAGGCTGGCTGGCGTTGTTGCGGCGCATGGAACAGGGCGACATCCGTCTGATCAGCCGTGATCTGCCAGCGCCTTCGCCACTGGCGGCGGAGATTCTCAGCGCCCGCCCCTACACCTTTCTCGACGATGCGCCACTGGAAGAGCGCCGCACTCAGGCAGTGCTCAACCGTCGCTGGAGCGATCCGCAGTCCACCGATGATCTCGGCGCGCTGGACGCTGAGGCGATTACCGCCGTGCGTGACGAAGCCTGGCCAACGCCCACCGGCATTGATGAAATGCATGAAGCGCTGATGAGCCTCGCGTGCATTACCGAGGCCGAAGCCCAGGCCAACCCGAATTGGCTCGAGTGGCTGAACACCTTGGCCGACAGTGGCCGCGCCAGCCGTTTGCAGATCAACACCGAGCAATCGCTGTGGTTAGCGCTGGAACGACTGACCTGCCTGCGGGCGATTTATCCACAGGCCAAATTAATCCCTCCGTTGGAGGCATTGCCCGGTTTCGATGAAACCTGGGAGCCGGACGAAGCGGTGCTGGAAGTGATCCGCGCGCGGCTCAGCGCGTTTGGTCCGTTGCCGCTAAAGGTGATTGCCGAGCCGCTTGGATTACCGGCGACTCAAGTCACTCAGGCTCTGGGGCAACTGGAGCGCGAAGGTTATGTACTACGTGGGCAATTCACCCCAGGCGCCCCTGACGAAGAATGGTGCGAACGGCATCTGCTGGCGCGGATTCATCGCTACACGGTCAAACGACTGCGACGGGAAATCGAACCAGTCGCGTTGCAGGATTTCATGCGCTTTCTGTTCGACTGGCAGCATCTTTCCGCCGCCTGCCAAGGCCAGGGCAACGCAGTGTTGCCGGCGATCATCAGCCAGTTCGAAGGCTACCCCGCCGCCGCTTCGGCGTGGGACAGCGATATTCTGCCGGCGCGGCTCAAAGACTATTCGGCGAGTTGGCTGGATGAGTTATGCCGCAGCGGAAAACTGGTCTGGACCCGCCTGACCGCGCGCAACAAGAGCGCCGGCACGGCATTGCGCAGCACGCCGATTCTGCTGCTGCCGCGCAGTCAGGTCGGGTTGTGGAGCAGCTTGACCGAACAGACGCCGGTCAGCGAGCTGTCACCCAAAACGCAAAAAGTCCATGAAGCGCTCAGCCAGCACGGCGCACTGTTTTTCGATGAGTTGATTCACGAAGCCCATCTGCTGCGCTCGGAACTGGAAATCGCCTTGCAGGAACTGGTCGGTGCCGGGTTGGTAAACGCCGACAGTTTCGCCGGCCTGCGGGCGCTGATTACCCCGGCCAGCAAACGCCAGAATCGCAGCAGCCGACGCGGGCGTGGAGCGTTTGTCGGCGGCATGGACGATGCCGGACGCTGGGCCTTGTTACGCCGCGGTGCTGCCGCCCCGGTTGTGGATAAGCAACGTCCCGCGCCTACGCCCAGCGAAACCCTGGAACACATCGCCATGACCTTGCTACGCCGTTACGGCGTGGTGTTCTGGCGCTTGCTGGAACGTGAGGCGGACTGGCTGCCGAGTTGGCGGGAATTGCTGCGCACGTTCCATCGGCTCGAGGCCCGGGGCGAGATTCGGGGCGGGCGGTTTGTCAGTGGTCTGGCGGGGGAGCAGTTTGCGCTGCCTGAGGCGATTCCGTTGCTACGCGAAGTTCGGCGGCGCCCACACGATGGAAGTCTGATCGCGGTGTGTGGGGTGGATCCGCTGAACCTCGCCGGCACCCTGTTGCCAGGCGCGAAAGTGCCGGCGCTGGCGAGCAATCGACTGGTGTATCGCGACGGCATACCGGCCGCCGCCGAGATCGCCGGCAAGCAGCAGTTCTGGCTGGAGCTGGATCAGCAGGCCAGTGCCGAATTACACAACAAACTCACCCGACACTGATCGTTCCCACGCTCTGCATGGGAATGCAGCCAGGGACGCTCTGCGTCCCAAAGCGGACGCGGAGCGTCCAGTGAGGCATTCCCACGCGGAGCGTGGGAACGATCAATTAGAGGGTGTTATTGGGGTCGTGGTTGATCCGGCAACAACACCGGCGATTCCTCCAGCGCCGGTCCGTCATTTTCTCCCTCGTCCACATGCCTTTTGGGAATCAAAACCTGCTGTGGATAAGTCTGCGCGAAATGCACCCATGGGCTGTTATCCACAAGCTTTTTCAAACGCTGATTGAACGCCCGGCTTACCGCATATTGCCCTCCCGACACGGTACGAAACTGCGCCGTCAACACCACGCCGTTAAGGTCCATTTTGTCGACGCCGAACACGTCCAGCGATCCTTGCAGGTTGTACTTGAGAAACGCATCGTCGCGAATCGAATCCCCAGCCTCGCGGATCAGTTCTATAGCCTTGTCGACATCGGTGTCGTAGGTGAACTGCACCGAGAAAAACGCAAATGCATACTGCCGCGATTGATTGGTCACGGCCTTGATCTGACCGAACGGCACCGAATGCACAAAGCCCTTGCCGTCGCGCAAACGCAGGGTGCGAATGGTCAGGCCTTCGACAGTGCCGGCGTGGCCAGAATCGAGCACCACCCAATCGCCGATCGACAAAGTGTCTTCGATGATGATGAACAACCCGGTGATCACGTCCTGCACCAGTTGCTGGGAACCGAAACCAATCGCCAGACCGACCACCCCGGCACCCGCCAGTAGCGGCGCGACGTTGATCCCCAGATTGGCCATGGTGGTGATCGCGCAAATCACCACCAGGATGATTTTGATCGCGTTGCGCAGCAGCGGCAGGATGGTTTTCACCCGCGTGCTCGGCTGGCGCACCGAGCGTTTACTGACAGGTGGTTTCAAGGCTTCCTGAATCGCGGTGTCGAGCACCACCCAGAGCAACCACGTCACCAGAAAGATCATGCCGATACTGCTTAACGAATTACTGATCGCTCGGCCCACGGAGTTGCGTTCGGCGAATTCGAACAGCGACACGCCCCAGATTCGTCCGAGGATTTCGATGAACGCCACGGCCATGACGATGCGCAGCAAGGCATGAAGCAAACTGAGAAAACGCTCCTTGTAAGCACTGCTGCGCTGGATCGCCTCGGCCCGGCGCGACTTGAACAAGTGCTGGAAAATCGTGCTGAGAAACACCATGGCGATCAGCAACACGGTGGTGAATAACGCACAGCGCAGGGCCTTTTGATTGTCCTCGCCGACGCCGATCAGGTTGATCGCCGACACCAGCACCATCAGCAGGATCGGCCAGTACCAGAGCCCGGAAAAGATTCGCAGGGACTCCTGCAACGAGGGCTGTTTGAGGCGCTGGGCCAATGGGCGGTTACGGATCAGATGCGCCACCGGACGACGCAGGCGAATCACCAGCAAACCGAAGATGATCGACGCGAACAGCCCCGTGAAGACCGCGATGCTGCTGGTGATGTTGCCGCCCAATTGCCGGGCGATCTGCGGGCTGGTCAAGGCATCGCTCAGCGCCGCAAGAAAGCCAATCATGAACAGCGGTCTGGGGCAGTAGTCACGGATGATCTGCACCGCCGGGCGCTTGTGGCCCGTATTGAACATGACGATCACGCAGAGAAGCATCGAGGTCGAGAAAATGCCGCTGCTGGTGGCGTAGGCGAAACACAGCGCCAAGGCGCGACCGACCGAAGCTTGCAGGAAATGGCTGACGTAGAGGGTCAGCGGCAGACAGATCACGGCGGGCAAGGTGAAAGGCATCAAATACTTGAGCAGGTCCTGGCTGCGCTGGCGCGTTCGTAGCCAGCGCCCCTGATTCAAATGCCTGGCCAGAATTGCGCCAAGCACCGTGAGCAAGGCAAACGTGCCGAGCCACACACCGGACAACAACAGGAAGTCAGCGGCCACTCCCCAAGAGGAGCGGGACGACGGCTGATTCACCAGTTTGTCCACTTCATCCGCCGCCCGATCGGCGCGCAAACGCCAGGCGTCCACCAGATTTTGGTTGAGATCGAGTTTGTTCTGAACGTCGTCGATGCTGGAGCTGATGGCCCCGAGCAGGCCGCCCTGGACCAGCGGCTCAGCCTTGGCCGGCTCTTCGGCTGCTGCGGGAACGCCTGGCAACGTGGCGGCTTGCAGTTCGTTGCTGCCCACAAACAGCAACGCCCCCAGTAGTATCGCGGTCTTGAACTTGAGCAAAACGCGGAGCTCCTTCACAAGGGTCTGTAAGGAACTGATTGGCAAATGGCGGCCAAGTTCGGTTTTGGCCGCAAGATAGCCCGCCGATGCAGTTCACTGTGGCGAGGGAGTTCACCCGCTCGATATTTGACCTACGCGCAAATATCAAATGCCCATCCCTGTATTTTTCCGCACGACCCAAACCCCGACACTGCGCTCCATCAATCAATCCCCACCGGAGTTGCAGCCATGCCCATTGCCTTGCTCGCGCTGACCCTTAGCGCTTTCGCCATCGGGACGACGGAGTTCGTCATCGTTGGCCTGTTACCTACTATCGGCGCCGACCTTGGTGTCAGCCTGCCGTCCGCCGGTTTGCTGGTCAGTCTGTATGCACTCGGGGTGGCCATCGGCGCGCCGGTGCTGACCGCCCTCACCGGCAAAGTCCCACGCAAATTGCTGTTGTTGTCGTTGATGGTGCTGTTCACCCTCGGCAACTTGTTGGCCTGGAAAGCGCCGAGCTACGAGTCGCTGATCATTGCGCGGATCGTCACGGGCCTGGCCCACGGGGTGTTTTTCTCGATTGGCTCGATCATCGCCACCAGCCTGGTGCCAAAGGAAAAAGCCGCCAGCGCGATTGCCATCATGTTCACCGGCCTGACCGTAGCGCTGGTCACCGGCGTGCCGTTGGGGACGTTTATCGGTCAGCATTTCGGCTGGCGTGAAACCTTCCTCGCGGTATCTGCATTGGGTGTGATCGCCTTCATCGGTAGCCTGCTCTACGTGCCGAAGAACATCGCCCACAGCAAACCGGCTTCGCTGTTGCAGCAATTGCAGGTGCTCAAGCAACCGCGCCTGCTGTTGGTGTATGCCATGACGGCGGTCGGTTACGGCGGCTCGTTCATTGCCTTCACCTTTCTGGCGCCGATTCTTCAGGACATTTCCGGCTTCAGCGCCAGCACCGTCGGCCTGGTGCTGCTGGTCTATGGCATCTCGGTAGCCGTCGGCAACATCTGGGGCGGTAAACTGGCGGACAAGCGGGGTCCGATCAGCGCCTTGAAAATCATCTTCGCCCTGCTCGCCGCCGTGCTGTTCGTGCTGACTTTCACCGCCGGCAATCCATGGCTGGCCCTGGCCACCGTGCTGGTTTGGGGGGCTGTGGCTTTCGGCAACGTGCCGGGCCTGCAGGTGTATGTGGTGCGTCAGGCCGAACATCACACCCCGAATGCAGTGGACGTGGCGTCGGGCCTGAACATTGCGGCATTCAACCTCGGCATTGCCGGTGGGGCGTGGGGCGGTGGTTTGATCGTGGCGCACATGGGCCTGATCCATACCGCGTGGATCGGCGGCCTGGTGGTCTTGGTCGCACTGGCACTGACCGCCTGGAGTGGTCGCCTTGATCGGTTGGGTCCGGTGTATGCCGAACCGGCTGAGGGTTCTGCCCGTATCGTCATAAGTCATTAATAAATCAAAAGATCGCAGCCTTCGGCAGCTCCTACATGAGCATATGAATACCTGTGGGAGCGAGGCTTGCCCGCGAAGCTCTTCGCTTTACCGTCCGTACCCCCATCGAAACTTTCTCGCACGCCCGGCAGTCATCAAAAGACAGAGGCTGTCCGAGGGCTACATTAGACGGGAGGCGACATGGCGGCGATTCATATCGGTATTTCAGGCTGGCGCTACACGCCATGGCGGGGGGAGTTCTACCCGAAGGGGCTGACCCAGAAGCGCGAACTGCAATTCGCTTCACGGGCAGTGAACAGCATCGAAATCAATGGATCGTTCTACGCCCTGCAACGGCCCGAACGTTATGCCCAGTGGTACGCCGAAACCCCGGCGGGCTTCGTGTTCAGCGTCAAGGCGCCGCGTTTTATCACCCACATCAAGCGCTTGCGGGACATTCATAAGCCGCTGGCGAATTTCTTTGCTTCCGGGGTGCTGGAACTCAAGGAGAAACTCGGCCCGGTCCTCTGGCAGTTTCCACCCACCTTTAAATTCGACCCGGAACTGTTTGAAAGCTTTCTAGAACAATTACCCCACGACACGGAACAGGCCGCCGCCCTCGCCCGCCAGCATGAGCCGCGCCTGAATGGTCACGCCAGCATGAAGGCCTACGGCAAAAAACCACTGCGCCATGCCGTGGAAATTCGCCACGAAAGCTTTGTCGATCCCGCCTTTGTCCGCCTGCTCAAACGCTACAACACCGCGCTGGTCATCGCTGACACCGCCGGTAAATGGCCGTATCGCGAAGACCTCACCAGCGATTTCGTCTACCTGCGCCTGCACGGCGCCGAAGAACTCTACGCGGGCGGTTACACCCCACAAGCCCTGCAACGCTGGGGCGACCGGATCGAGGCCTGGTATCACGGCCAGCAGCCGGTAGACCCGCAACTGATCGCTCCCCGACAAAAGCCAAAAGTGCGCAAATCCCGGGAGGTGTTCTGCTATTTCGATAACGACATCAAAGTCCGGGCGCCCTTCGATGCCCGCCGCTTGCTTGAGCGTTTGCATCTGGACAAAGACCTTGTCACCGCCCCCGGTGAGCCAGTTGCCGAAGGAGTGCTGCCATGAGCGTTCCCGAACCGGTCGGCACAACGGATGAACAGCAACCCATCATCAGTGCCGTGAGCCGTTTTACCGTGCTGACGGTCAACACGCACAAGGGTTTCACCGCGCTGAACCGGCGCTTCATCCTGCCCGAATTGCGCGAAGCGGTACGCAGTGTGTCCGCCGATGTGGTGTTTTTGCAGGAAGTCCATGGCACCCACGAACATCATCCACAGCGCTACCTCAATTGGCCGGCAATGCCCCAGTACGAATTCCTCGCCGATACCTTGTGGCCGCAATTCGCCTATGGGCGCAACGCGGTCTACCCGGCGGGCGATCATGGCAATGCGTTGTTGTCGAAATTCCAGATCATTCGCCACGACAACCTCGACGTGTCCATCAGCGGCCATGAAAACCGTGGAATCCTGCATTGCGTGCTGCGCATGCCGGGCGACGGCCGGGAAGTGCATGCCATTTGCGTCCATCTGGGGCTTCGCGAAAGTCACCGGACAGCACAACTCAAGCTGCTGAGCCAACGTCTGGAAGAACTGCCGGAGGATGCCCCGGTGGTGGTCGCCGGCGATTTCAACGACTGGCGCCTGCGCGCCGATGCGCTGCTCAAGCCCTGCGGCTTGCGTGAAGTCTTTGCCGAACTGCATGGCAAGCCAGCGCGTAGTTTCCCGGCGCGTTTGCCAGCGCTGCGCCTGGACCGCATCTATGTGCGCAACCTCAAGGCCAGCCATCCGCAAGTACTGGCGACACGGCCCTGGTCACACCTTTCCGACCATGCACCGCTATCGGTGGAGATCGAGCTATGACTGGCCCATTGATGGAAAAAACCACGATCGAACACGTTTCCGCACCTCCGCCCATACGTGAGCCGGCGGTCGTTAACGTCGAATACGGTTGGCACAGGAACAACCGGGTCCAATTGCTGGAAAACGGTGAGGAATATTTTCCACGGGTGTTTGAAGCGTTGCGCCAGGCCCAGAGTGAAATCCTGCTGGAGACCTTCATTGTGTTCGAAGACAAGGTCGGCAATGAGCTGCAAAAAATCCTGATTGAAGCGGCTCAACGCGGTGTGCGCATCACCGTCAGCCTCGACGGTTTTGGCTGTGGCGAACTGAGCACGGAGTACCTCGCCGCCCTGAGCAATGCAGGTGTGCGCCTGCAAATATTCGACCCCGCCCCGCGTCACTTCGGCATCCGCACCAACTGGTTCCGCCGCCTGCACCGCAAGATTGTGGTGGTCGACGGCACGATTGCGTTCCTCGGCGGAATCAACTTTTCCGCCGACCATTTGGCCGACTTCGGCCCCGAGGCCAAACAGGATTATTCGGTTGAAGTGCAAGGCCCGGCGGTGGCCGATATTCATCATTTCGCCTTGCTGCAAAGCGGTCGCCCGGCCCGGGCCAAGTACTGGTGGCAACGCCGCAGACAGCGGCGCGCGGAGCTGGCGGTCAGCGATCATGATGGCCAGGTACGGCTGGTGTATCGCGACAATGCCGAACACCCGAGCGATATTGAAGAGGTGTACTTGCAGGTCGTGCGCGGTGCGCGGCATCGCGTTGTGATCGCCAACGCCTACTTCTTTCCAGGCTATCGGTTGCTGCGGGAGATCCGCAACGCGGCGCGCCGAGGGGTCGAGGTACGCCTGATTCTTCAGGGGCAGCCGGACTTGCGGGTGGCCAGACTCGCCGCACGCATGACCTACGATTACCTGCTGCGGGCCGGGGTAGTGATTTACGAATATTGCGAGCGCCCCCTGCATGGCAAAGTCGCCCTCGTCGACGAGGACTGGAGCACCGTCGGCTCAAGCAACCTCGACCCGCTGAGCCTGTCCCTGAACCTGGAGGCCAATGTGTTGATCCGCGACCGCGCCTTCAACCGCGACCTGTTCGAGCGTCTCGACGAATTGAGCAGCAACCACTGCAAGGCCATGTCGGCGGACAAGGCGCCTCGCGGGCGGATCTGGCACATGACCATCGGTTTTCTGGTGTTTCACGTCCTGCGGCATTTCCCGGCATGGGCCGGTTGGCTGCCGGCGCATAAACCGCGCCTCAAACCCTTCATCCATCCGACCGGGAGCGATAAGGCATGAGTCATTCTGATGCGCAGCCTGCCCCTCACTCCGACACGCCGCGAAAATCCCACTGGCAGCGCTGGAAAAAGCCTCTCACGATGCTGTTTTTCCTGGCCTTGATCGTACTGTTCACGATGCTCGCCCAACGCATCGAATGGGGTGAAGTGTTCGATACCCTGGCCAACTTCAAAGTGCGCACACTGATCATCGCGTCCGGACTGACGTTGACGAGTTTTCTGGTGTACGCCTGTTTCGACCTGATCGGCCGCACCTATATTCGGCAGGACCTGACCTGGCGGCAGATCCTCCCGGTGGGGATCATCAGCTATGCCTTCAACCTTAACCTGAGCGCCTGGGTCGGCGGGGTCGCCATGCGTTATCGGTTGTATTCGCGGCTCGGCGTGAGCAAAAGCAACATCGCGAAAATCCTCGGGCTGAGCCTGGCGACCAACTGGTTCGGCTACATGGTGATTGCCGGCACCGTGTTCAGCAGCGGACTGGTGCGAATGCCCCCAGGCTGGAAACTGAGCAGCGGTGCCCTGCAAGGCGTGGGCGTGTTATTACTGCTGATAAGCGCGGGGTATCTGGCAGCCTGTCGGTTTTCCAGGCGACGGCAATGGTCGATTCGCGGCGTGGAAATCAATCTGCCGTCGCTGCACATGGCGGTCCTGCAACTGGCCCTCGGCGCGCTCAACTGGTCGCTGATGGCGGCGGTGATCTTCACCCTGCTGCCGAGCAAGCTGGACTATCCGCTGGTGCTGGGCGTGTTGCTGATCAGCGCCTTTGCCGGAGTTATTACCCACATTCCGGCCGGGCTCGGCGTGCTGGAAGCGGTGTTCGTGGCGTTGCTGCAACACGAGGCCTCACAAGGAGGTCTGGTGGCGGGGTTGCTCGCTTATCGGGCGATCTATTTCCTTCTGCCGCTGCTGATTACGGTGGTGATGTATCTGGTGGTGGAGGCAAAGGCCAAGTCGTTGCGGATTTCGAAGAAGCCTTCTTGAGCAACACGGTGACGCGGTGTCCGTCATCGCGAGCCTGCTCGCGATTGATCCCAAGAACACTGCAAATCTAACTCGACTGAATAATGCTCAACCGCTCGCCCACCACCATCTCCGTGATCCAGCCCACCAGGATCGAGGTGTACGCCTGTTGCGAAACCGGATCGCTCAAGGCGTGATCGGCACCGTCGATAATCCGGTGAGTCAGCGAGTGGGTCTGCTGACACGCCGCGCGGTAACTCATGATGGTCGCGTGGGGCACATAGGCATCGGTCTCGGACTCCACCAGCAACACATCCCCGGTAAATTGCGAACAGGCATGCAGTGCTCGATTGCTGTCGGCGCTGACCCGCGTGCTGCGGTAATCGCGCAAATCGAGCTTATCCAGCTCACGCTTGGGCGTGTGCCAAAAGTCGTCGCGATACAACGCCGGCACCCGCAACGCCAACCAACGCACCGGGCGCAACGACGTCAGGATCGATGCCAGATAACCGCCATAACTGGTGCCGACCACCGCGATCGCCGAAGTGTCGAGCGCCGGATGGGCGAGCAAGCGGTCGTAGGCCGCCAGCAGGTCGCGCAGGTTGTCTTCGCGGGTCACCCTGGATAACGGAATACCGGTGCCACCGGTGTGGCCGCGCAAGTCGAATGTCAGGCACACGCAACCCAAACCGGCGATGCCTTTGGCGCGCTCCAGGTCGCGCTCCTGACTACCGCCCCAGCCATGAACGAAAAGCACACCCGGGACTTTCGATTTGGGGCTGAGGAAGGTTCCGCTCATCTGTTCATCGTCGATGTCGATCTGAATGGTTTCGCTTCTAGCCGTCATAGGATTTGACCGTTACGTACTTGAGAAGAAAGTCACTGTGTTCCGCTGGCCCGCGATAGACCTCAATGGCGTTGGCCGGCAGCGGTCGGTCGGTATAGGTTTCGACCGACGACACGCGAGTCGCGCGCAAGCCAGGGTTGTTGACAAAGTTCTGCAGTGCCGCGACTTCAGCACTGCTGGCACCGCCCAGGCGCCAGGATTGTTCGAGCACGCCGCTACGTTGTTTGCCATCGCAATCCAGCCCCTGGGCGATGTCATAGTTGCGCCGCGAGGCGTAGAAACCGGGATAGGCTTCATCGGCCGCGCTGTCGAATACCTGCGCCTGCTGGATCGCCAGCCGCACATCGTCCGGTAGTTCCAGCGCCAGCAGGTCCTCGTAATAACCCTGCACCACCAACAAATTGGACCCGCCATAAACCTGGTCGCCCTGACCGTCTTCGGTCAAGTATTGATCACCGCAATAACTCAGCACTTTGTCGCCGATAAAACTCTGACCGACGCTATGGGTGACCACCTCGGTCAAGTCTTGTTCCAGCACCACACCTTCGGTGAACAATGTTTTGGCATCGGGGCGAGCGAGGATGGCGTCGAACTGGTCGAGGCTTTTGATCACTTCCTGACCGCGTCCGGCGCAGGCATGAATAGGCTTCATGCGGATCGGGCCGCTGTAGAGCAGATGCTCCGCCGCCGGGCGAGCATCCTCCAGGGAGAACACGCTGAGGCCGTCGAGCACGACGCTGCGCACCCGCTCGGCGAACAACGACGACCAGCCTTCAGGCGCGAACGCATAGCGGTTCAACAACCCATGGCTGATGGCTTTTGTGCAGATGAAATCATGGTCGACGTAACCGCCCCACAAATCCTCCGGCCCTTTGACGCCCAACTGCCGGGCGACAGCCACACCCACCAGTGTTTGGGTCGGCAACAGATAAACGTCACGACTCCTGTGCAATTCGGGGTTGTAACTGCCACCGTATTCGAGCCCGGCGACCTGCGCCAGCCAACGGGCCAGCGCGCGATTGGTGTCAACTTCGTGCAGCGGGGCATCAGGCCGCACCGAATGGGCGAGTACCAGTTTGTTGCGGTTTGTTGGGGTCATGCGTTCCCCTTCAATCTGCGTTTGATAAATGTAGCTCAAGGAGGTGCAGAGATCAGGCCAATGGCGGCTGGAAAGAAACGGTCTTCAAATCAGCCAGTTGCGAAATGCGTGGTAGCACAAGGCCTGTTTTATTCTGCACGACGCCTTTCAATACTCCCGGCATTTTGCACGACTCAAACCTGCCGCCTCGCTCCCACATTTTTTGATCTGAGGTGATCTGGCTACCGAGACACAGCTGTGTTTGGCGTTACCCCAAACCGCCCCCGATAATCACTCGGCGCCAGCCCGGTAATCTTTTTGAACGTTGCCCGAAACGCACTCGGGTCCTGGTAACCCACGGTCCAGGCAATGTGATCAATGGTGCCGTTGGTGAATTCGAGCATTTCTCGCGCCTTGCCGACCCGCAGGTGCTGGCAGTACTCGGTGGGTTTCAACCCGGTTGCCGCACGGAATCGTCGCAGGAAGGTGCGTTCTTCCAGCCCTGCCCGCTCGGCCATCGCCGCCAATGAGACATCGGTCGCCCCGGTGCTTTGCAGCCAATGCTGGACCTTGAGAATCGACGCATCGCCATGGCTGAGAATCGGTGAAAAATTACTGCCGCACTCGCTCGCGCTGTCGCTGTGTTCCACCACCAGAAACCGCGCTGTGCCGGTCGCAATGCTCGGCCCGAGCAAGCGGTTCACCAACCGCAATCCCAGCTCTGACCAGGCCATTAACCCGGCTGTGGTGATCAGGTCACCATCGTCGACAATGGGCGTGTCAGCCTTGAGCTTGATCGCCGGGAAACGCTCGGCGAAAGCCTTGGCCGAGGTCCAGTGGGTGGTGGCGCTACGACCATCGAGCAGACCGCTTTCGGCCAACAGAATAGAACCCACGCAGACCCCACCGAGGGTCGCACCGTTGGCATGTTGCTGACGAAGCCAGTGAGTCAGCCCTTGGGGCGCCTGCCCCTCGGAAAAACCTCCGATCGAGGGCGGGATCAACACGGCGACCAATGCGCCGGCCGGGCCAGGATGAGTGTCATAGGCCCGCTCGGGCGCTTGATCGCCCTCGACCTGCCAGTGACTGACCCGCAGCAATGGTAGCTGCGCCGCCTGATGCTCGGCGGCGATCCGGTTGGCCACACCGAACAGGTCCGTCAGCCCATGCACCGCCGCCATCTGCGCACCGGGATAAATCAGCACCCCCAGTTCGGCGACTGCCCTTTCTACACCCATTGTCAGTTTTCCCCCTGCTATTGTCGGTGCGGCCAATCCTCGAACCGCCCGCTAAACCCAATACTTGATTCCACACCCAACACACACTTCGAGGAAACACCCATGGCCAAGCAAGCACTCATCGTAGTCGATATCCAAAACGACTACTTCCCCCAGGGCAAGTGGCCGCTGGTGGGCGCAGACGCAGCAGCGGACAACGCCGCACGGTTGATTCAGGCGTTTCGCGAGGCCGGTGATCCGGTGGTGCATATCCGCCATGAATTCACCTCAGACGCCGCACCGTTCTTCATACCGGGCTCCGACGGCGCGAAGTTGCACTCCAAAGTCCTCAACCGCGCCGACGAACCGGTGGTGCTCAAGCATTTCGTCAACGCGTTCCGCGAGACCGAACTGGAAGCCATCATCGACCAGCAAGGCATCGAGCACCTGGTGATTGTCGGGAGCATGAGCCACATGTGCATCGATGGCATTACCCGCGCCGCGGCCGACCTGGGTTACACCGTTACCGTCGTCCACGATGCCTGCGCCACCCGTGACCTGGAATTCAACGGTGTCACCGTCCCGGCCGCCCACGTTCACGCCGCCTTCATGTCAGCCCTGGGTTTTGCTTATGCAAGCGTGATCTCCACCGATGACTTCCTCGCTGGCTAGATGAGGAGCCTGTGGGAGCGGGCTTGCCCGCGAAAGCGGTGTATCAGGCAACATCAATGTTGACTGTGCCGCCGCCTTCGCGAGCAAGCCCGCTTGTGTCTTGCGCCTGTGCAACAGTCGAAAAAAACTCACGCGTGAGCTATTGAGGTCCGCAAAAATTGCCTGTAGTGTTTCTCACGCGTGAGATTTTTCACAACGGGGGTCAGCATCATGAAAAGCAGCTCTCCATCAGATCCGCCTGCCGGGTCTGCTACCGATTCAGCGAGCCGCAAGGGAGAGCGCTCGAAACCCTCCGCGAAAAAACCATCCAGCTTTTACATGAAGCAGATGCGCGCGGGCCTGGGTGCCGCCGGGTATGTGAAACACGAGACTTGGGTGCTTCCCGAAAACCGAAGCCTGCTCAAGCAGATGGAGAAACAGCTACGCCAACCGATTCTGGCTGGCTCATTCATGTCGGAGAATTACATGAGCGCAGGTAATAACTGGAACATCGATCGCCTCTACAGCGCCCTTCAGGCCCTCGACGAAGTGGTTTCGAACGACATCACCCTCTCCCTCGTTCAAGGTTCCGAATCCAGCATCAAGCTGGAAATGAACGATTTCGGTGGCTTGCCGATTTACATCGCCGTGGTTGGTGATCAGGTCATCGTGGACACCGTTCTGGTCGATGTCGAGTCCATCAACGACGTACCGGCATTCAATGATGCCGTTCTGCGCAGCCGGGAAATGTTCCCGCTGTCCTCAATCGGTATCGAGTCCATGCCCAACGGGCAGGTCGTTTACAACATGTTCGGCGCGTTGAGCTCCGACTCCAGCCTGACCAACGTCGTGACCGAGGTCAAAACCCTCGTCGACAACGTCCAGCGCGCCAGCGAAGCCTTTGAACGTTTCTTCATCTAATTTTTCGGGAACAGGAAATATCCAATGACTCAGTCCATCTGGAGCAAATTGTTCACCGCGCTGCGTGGCGGTGCCAACGAAGTCGGCGAATCGATCGTCGACCAACAGGCCCTGCGCATCCTCGACCAGGAAATTCGTGATGCTGACAGCGCGCTGGCCAACGCCAAGCGTGAGCTGGTCACCATCATGGCCAAGCACAAACTGTCGGCTGACCGCGTCAGCGAGTACAACGCCAAGATCAAGGACCTGGAATCCAAAGCCCTGGCCGCGATCCAGGCCAACCGCGAAGACCTGGCACTGGAAGTGGCCGAAGCTATTTCGACCCTGACCAATGAACTGGATGTCGAGCAAAAGCAGGCCACCGAATTCGGCGGTTACGCTGACAACATGCGTAAAGACATCACCAAGGCCGAAAACCGCATCAAAAGCCTGCGTCAGCAAGTGGACATGGCCAAGGCGCGTGAAAGCGTACAGAAAGCCCAGGTCAGCGCTTCGATCGCCAGTGGCGGCGCCAACGGCAAACTGGAAACCGCCGTCGGTACTCTGAACCGCTTGCAAGCCAAGCAGCAGCAACGCGCCGCGGAACTGGAAGCCCAGGACCAACTGGCCGATGCGTCGACCGGCACCGACCTGGAGCGCAAGCTGCGCGAAGCCGGCATCACGCCGAACGAAGGCAGCGCCAATGCGATTCTGGAACGCCTGAAGAAAAAATCGGCCGAGTAATCGACTCAAGTGCCGGATGCATAACCTGTGGGAGCGAGCCTGCTCGCGAAGAGGGAGTGTCAGTCAACATCAATGTTGCCTGACAAAACGCTTCGCGAGCAGGCTCGCTCCCACAATGGATTGCGTTTCAATTTTCGTCGAGTCGAGTTGAGTCGAGGTCACGGATGGATGCCCTGAAGGGTTTCAAGACAATCGCAGGCGTGGCTGGCTTCATGGTTGCGCTGCAACTGCTTAATGTGGCGACCGGCTACAGTCTCATTGCCTTCGGCCTGGTGCCGAGGACACTGCAGGGACTGGTCGGCATCATCACCTCGCCTTTCTTGCACGGGTCCTTTGCGCACCTGAGCACCAACCTGATTGCCTTTTTGATCCTCGGTACCCTGGTCATTGCCGAAGGGCTCAGCCGGTTCGTGGTCGTCAGCGCCATCATTATTCTGCTGGGCGGTACGCTGGTCTGGCTGTTCGGTTTCGCAGGCGTACACATCGGTGCCAGCGGATGGGTATTCGGGCTGTGGGCGTACCTCCTGTCGCGCGCCTGGTTCCAGAGGAGCTGGAGCAACCTGATCACGGCCAGTGTCGTGGTTCTGCTCTATGGCGGCTTGATCTTTGGCTTCTTTCCCCGTCAGGGCATGTCCTTCGAAGGGCATATTTTTGGAGCGATCGCCGGATTTATTGCAGCCAAGGTACTGTTATCTACGCCGCGCAGCAGGTTTAATGCCGCCCGGTAACCGCATTTGAGCACTCAGACGCCAGAGCGATTACGTCGCCAGGAATAAGCCCCCCACGGAGTCAGGGATGTAATGTCGATTTTCCTTTTATTGCGCACGTACGCCTCGTCCTTCTTCCATCGGTTCGGCTGGGCAGGCCTGGCCATTGCGTTGGGCATACACCTGAGCACGGCCTATATCGGCTTGGTGCTTCTAGGCGAACAACACCTCATCGCCCCCGCCACGTTTACCTACTTCTATCTCACCACCACACTCACCGTCGGCTATGGCGATCTCGCGCCCCAGACATCGGCGGGACGAATTTTCGTGGCTACCTGGGTCATGCTCGGGGGCATTGCGCTGCTGACGGCAGCCATCGGCAAAACCACCAGCAGTGTCATCGATGTATGGAGAAAAGGCATGAAGGGCAAAGGCGATTTCACCGGCAAGGTCGGCCATACGGTTCTCATCGGCTGGGAAGGCGCGTCCAGCGAGCGGGTGATTGAATTATTGCTGCAGGACGAAACGTCCAATGACAACCTGATCGTCATTTGCGATTGCGACCTTGAAGAAAATCCCATGCCGGGCAAAGCGGACTTTATCAAAGGCGAAAGCCTGTCCTCTGCCGCGCTTTTGCTACGCGCCGGCGTTCCCGGTGCAGAACGCGTTCTGGTGCGAACCCATTCAGACGATCTGACCCTCGCCACCGTGCTGGCGATCAATCAACTGAGCCCTGTCGGGCATGTGGTCGCCCACTTCAATGAAAGTGAAATCGCCGCGCTCGCCAGCGCCTACGCGCCTAGCCTGGAATGCACCTCGAGCATGGCCATCGAGATGTTGGTGCGTGCCTCTCAGGATCCGGGCTCATCAGTGGTCATCAATGAATTGCTGTGCGTGGGTCAAGGCGCCACCCAGTACCTGATGAAACTACCCGAGACTTTTGAAGCAACGTTCGGCGATCTGTATGCACAGATGAAAGAGCGCCACAACGCGACCCTTATCGGCTATCGCGCCAAAGGCGCCCGACAGCCTTCGATCAACCCGCCCGGCGCCACCCGCGTTGAGGGCGGCGAACTCTTCTACATCGCCTCCACTCGCCTCAAGGAAATCACCAATGGGATGGTTTAAACAGTTGATGGGGCTTGAGGCCCCGAAAGCGAATACGGAATCGAAATGGACAGCCAACGAAACCCTGCCCGTCACCGGTCCGCTGGGCCTGGCATTGGGCAAAGGGGTGATGTTCGACACCAGCCTGAAATTGTTGCTCGACGGCAACACCACCGTGGTCATCCCTGGCTCCCAACAGATCTGGAGCGCTGGCACTGTTGATCTCGGGCAGTCGACCTGGCTGTCACGCTATTACATGAACGACGAAGACCACTGGCTGCAAGTGCACACCACCGGCGACATCGCCGGGCAAGTCGAGTCGGTGATCCTGTTCAATTACCTCAGCTATATCACCATCAACAGTGAGTCGGAGTTGCGTCGACTGGCCGGTCCTGAAAGCTTGATCGGCCTGCCGACTTACAACCACAACGGTGTCGAATACACCCGAGAATGGGGCACCGAGAGCGGCCAGACAGAACTGGTGGCGCTGAGCGAACACCTGAAAAACCCGGATGAGTCTTACAGCATCGAGCACCGTTCGATGCTGTACGCCCGCGAAACCGGCCTGACCGATCGCCGGGAATTCCTGCTGTTTTCCGTCGAGGAAGACGCCGAAGGCACTATCAGCTTGAGCACTTCGCTGGGCATTTCTCTGTACACCACTGACCTGAACACTTTTTAAAAAGGAAGAAGTCCATGCTTGAAGCGCTCTCCATCTCCCTGAACAAAGCCGCCGTGCTCGGGTTTGTGTTGTACATCCTCGGCGCCGCCGTATTGTTCGCGCTGTTCCAGTTCATCTACACCCGAATCACCCCGCACAAAGAATTCGAACTGATCCGTTCGGGCAACGTTGCGGCCGCGATCGCGCTGGGTGGCGCCATCATCGGTTTCGCCATTCCGGCCAGCAATGTGATTGCCTTCTCGATCAGCATTCTGGATTTCGTCGTCTGGGCCGTGATCGCCGCTTTCGTACAACTGCTGGCGTTCCTGGTGACCAGCCTGGTGCTAAAAGGCGCCTCTGAACGGATCAAAAAAGGCGAAATCGCTGCGGGTATCTATGTCGCGGCAGTGGCCATCAGCGTCGGCATGTTGAACGCCGCGTGCATGACTCCTTCCCAGTACTGATTACGCCACGGAGATTGCAATGAAACGAAGCAAGTACGTTCAGCTCTCGCTGGCAGCGTCGGTCGCCATGGCGATATCAGGCTGCGGGCAGGCGGAAAAAACCTACCCGGTGCAGAAGAAGTACAACTTCCAGTCTGTTCAGCAGTGTGCCGATGAAAAACTCCCGGTAGACGTCTGCTCTGACGCCTACATGACCGCCATGGCTGAGCATCGCCGTATCGCGCCGGTGTACGACAACCAGGCCGATTGCGATGCCGACTTTGTCGCCGACTGGTGCCAGCAGGATTCCGCCGGCAAATTCATCCCCAAGCTGGGCGGCTTCGAGCTGACCGCCGATGGCGAGGTGACGCAATCCCAGGTGGACGCGGCCAAGGCTCAATTGCCCGCCTCGGAAGCGAACAGTGGAGGCTCCGGATTCTCCGGCACCAGCCTGCTGACCGGGCTGCTGATCGGCAACATGCTGAGCAGCAACCGCAACAGCTACTTCTCCCAGCCGGTCTA
Source organism: Pseudomonas sp. JL3 (assembly GCF_031570575.1). Lineage (NCBI taxonomy): Bacteria > Pseudomonadati > Pseudomonadota > Gammaproteobacteria > Pseudomonadales > Pseudomonadaceae > Pseudomonas > Pseudomonas sp. JL3. Next base: position 45,640 of record NZ_JAKWJK010000011.1, on the reverse strand, counting down.
CCGCTACCGCGATGATCGCGGAAACTACGCCTCTTCAACGCTCAGCCAACGGATTTCGAAAGGCTCGACCTTTACCAAGTCCAATCAGGCAAGGTACGGCAGCAGCTACACCGACTCCATCCGCTCCTCTGCCAGCAAGCCGATGTCCGTGGACTCGTCCACCTCCCGTGGCGGCTTCGGCAGCAAAGCCAGTGCCCGCAGCGGTTGGGGCGGTTCGAGCAGCGCTGGCCGATCGAGCAGTTAAGGAACGAGCACCATGAAGAAGATTCTCTGCGCAGAGCGTCATGACTGGAAACAGACGGCCGAAAGTCTTGGGTTTCTGTTCCATACCATCGACGACGAACCCTATTGGGACGAGAGCGCGTATTACCAGTTCACGCTCAAACAGATCGAGAACGATCTCGAAGACCCGACCACCGAGATTCATGAGATGTGCATGGACCTGGTGGCCCGCGTGGTTCAGAGCGAGGAGTTGCTGGAGCGCCTGAGCATTCCTGCGCCATTCTTCGACATGGTTCGCACTTCATGGCTCGAAGGCCACCCGCACCTGTATGGACGCATGGATTTCTCCTACAACGGCACCGGTCCCGCCAAGTTGCTGGAACTGAACTACGACACGCCGACCAGCCTGTATGAGGCCGCGGCGTTTCAGTGGGGCTGGCTGGAGCAATGTATCGAGCGCGGCTTGCTGCCCAAGCATGCCGACCAGTTCAATAGCATCGACACCAAGCTGCACCAGGCCTTTGCCCAACTGCAGCTCAAACAGCCCTTCTATTTCGCTTCGATGAAAGACTCGGTCGAAGACAAAGGCACCACCGACTATCTGCGCTTGATCGCGGAAAAGGTCGGCATCGAATCACGGCACATCGATATCGAGGACATCGGTCTCACCAGTGATGGACGTTTCGTCGACCTCGAAGATCGCTGGATCCCTCACCTGTTCAAGCTGCATGCCTGGGAGTTCATCTTCCACGAACCCTTTGGGGCAGCGATTGCTCAGAGCGATACACAGTTTTTCGAACCAGCCTGGAAATCGATCATTTCCAACAAGGGCATCCTGCCGCTGCTGTGGGAGTTCAACAAAGGTCACCCGAACCTGCTCGCCGCGCACCTGGATACCGACCCGGGCAAAGCGGTGCCCAAAGGCTGGGTGCGCAAGCCGTTCTTCTCCCGGGAAGGCGCCAACATCGAGCTGCAAACCGCTGACGGTCTGATCGTGAAAGAGGACGGCCCCTACACCGACGCACCTTTTATCCTTCAGGAGTTCGCCCCACTGCCGAAGTTTGGCGACAGCTTTACGCTGGTTGGCTCTTGGGTGATCGGCGATCAGGCGGCCGGTATTGGCGTGCGGGAAGACAACAGTTTGATCACCAAGGATTCGAGCCGTTTCTTGCCGCACCTGATACTCGATTGATCCATCCATCGCCGGTGTGGACATAAGTACGATGCCCGCAAGACTTACGGCTGAAATACCGGATAATGGCGGCCAAATCGTCTAGCCCGTTATTCTGGTAATCCCCCATGGAAATCAAGGTCAACTTTCTCGACAACCTTCGGCTTGAAGCCAAGTTCGATGACTTCACGGTGGTGGCCGATCAACCTATCCGCTACAAGGGCGATGGCTCGGCACCAGGTCCATTCGACTACTTCCTGGCTTCGTCGGCGTTGTGTGCAGCTTATTTCGTGAAGTTGTACTGCGACACTCGCAGTATTCCCACCGATAACATCCGCCTGTCGCAGAACAACATTGTTGATCCGGAAAATCGCTACAACCAGATTTTCAAGATTCAGGTCGAGTTGCCGGCGGACATCTCCGACAAGGACCGCCAGGGCATCCTGCGCTCCATCGACCGTTGCACCGTGAAAAAAGTGGTGCAAGCCGGGCCTGAGTTTGTGATCGAAGAAGTCGAAAACCTCGACGCCGATGCCCAGGCGCTGCTAATGCCTGCGTCCAGTTCAGAGGCGAGCACTTATATCGTGGGCAAGGATCTGCCGCTGGAGCAAACCATCGCCAATATGTCAGCCATTCTGGCGGACCTGGGCATGAAGATTGAAATCGCCTCGTGGCGCAATATCGTGCCCAATGTGTGGTCGCTGCATATCCGCGATGCGCACTCGCCGATGTGCTTTACCAACGGCAAAGGTGCGACCAAGGAAGGCGCGTTGGCGTCTGCGTTGGGCGAGTTTATCGAGCGACTCAACTGCAACTTCTTCTACAACGACCAGTTCTGGGGCGAAGACATCGCCAACGCAACGTTTGTACATTACCCGGACGAACGCTGGTTCAAGCCTGGCCGAAAAGATGAGCTGCCAACTGAAATTCTCGACGAGTACTGCCTGAAGATTTACAACCGCGACGGCGAGTTGCGTGGCTCCCATCTGATCGATACCAACTCGGGCAATGAAGAGCGCGGCATCTGCTCGCTGCCGTACGTGCGCCAGTCGGACGGCGAGGTGGTGTATTTTCCGTCCAACTTGATTGAAAACCTGTTCCTGAGCAACGGCATGAGTGCCGGTAACACGCTGGCCGAAGCCCAGGTGCAGTGCCTGTCGGAGATCTTCGAGCGCGCGGTAAAACGCGAAATCATCGAAGGTGAATTTGCATTGCCGGATGTGCCGGCCGATGTACTGGCGAAGTACCCCGGGATACTGGCCGGTATTCAGGCCCTGGAAGAGCAAGGGTTCCCCGTGCTGGTGAAGGATGCATCCCTGGGCGGTGAATTCCCGGTGATGTGTGTCACTTTGATGAACCCGCGTACCGGCGGTGTGTTCGCCTCGTTCGGCGCGCACCCGAGCCTGGAAGTGGCGCTGGAACGCAGCCTGACCGAATTGCTGCAGGGCCGCAGCTTCGAAGGCCTCAACGACTTGCCCCAGCCGACTTTTGAAGGGCATGCGGTGACCGAGCCGAATAACTTCGTCGAGCACTTTATCGACTCCAGCGGCGTGGTGTCGTGGCGCTTCTTCAGTGCCAAGTCGGATTACGAATTCGTGGAATGGGACTTCTCCGGCCAGGGTGAAAACTCGAACGCCGAGGAAGCCGCGACCTTGTTCGGCATTCTCGAAGGCATGGGCAAGGAAGTGTACATGGCGGTCTACGAGCATATCGGCGCGAAGGCGTGCCGCATCCTGGTGCCGAACTATTCAGAAATCTATCCCGCGGACGATCTGATCTGGGATAACACCAACAAAGCGCTGTTCTTCCGCGCCGATATCCTGAACCTGCATCGCCTGGACGAAGACGAACTGCAAGCGCTGGTTGAGCGCCTGGTGGAAAGCGAGCTGGACGACTACACCGACATCACCACCTTGATCGGCATCGAATTTGACGACAATACGGCTTGGGGTCAGCTGACGATCCTGGAGTTGAAGCTGCTGATTTATCTCGCCTTGCAGCGATTTGAAGAGGCGAAAGAGGCGGTTGAAATGTTCCTGCAGTACAACGACAACACGGTTGAGCGTGGCTTGTTCTACCAGGCCGTCAACGTGGTGCTGGAGATGAAGCTGGACGAAGACCTGGAGCTGGAAGACTACGAGGCCAATTTCCGCCGGATGTTTGGTAACGAGCGAACGGATGCAGCGATCGGATCGGTGGACGGCAGCATGCGTTTCCATGGCTTGACGCCGACCAGCATGGAACTGGAGGGGCTCGACAGGCACCTGCGGTTGATCGATAGCTACAAGAAACTGCACATGGCGCGGGCAAACGTGACTAACTTATCCCGTTAACAGCGCCAACAAAAAAGCGAAGCCAGATCACTGGCTTCGCTTTTTTATTACTGACTGGATAGCTGCTTTTTAGAACGGGATATCGTCATCAAAGCTGTCGAAATCCGGAGCCGGCTGAGGAGCGGCCTGCTGCTGTGGAGCCGGACGCGACTGTTGCGGTGCCGACTGCTGCGGACGCGGAGCCTGCTGGCGTGGGGCTGGAGCGGATTGCTGGTAGTTATTGCCCCCGCCTTGTTGGTCGCCCTGCTGTGGACGACCGCCCAGCAGTTGCATGGTGCCTTGCATGTCGACCACGATTTCAGTGGTGTAACGCTTGATACCGTCTTTTTCCCACTCGCGGGTCTGCAGCTTGCCTTCGATGTACACCTGCGAACCTTTGCGCAGGTATTCGCCGGCAATTTCGGCAACCTTGCCGAACATCGAAACACGGTGCCATTCGGTCTTCTCGACCTTCTGACCGGTTTGCTTGTCGGTCCACTGTTCGCTGGTCGCCAGACTCAGGTTGGTCACGGCGTTACCGTTAGGCAAGTAGCGAACTTCGGGATCCTGGCCGCAAGTGCCGACCAATATGACTTTGTTAACCCCACGGGCCATAACGTTCTCCTAGGCTACGCACGCTGCCCCGGCCGGGTTGTTCACCAGGCGCTCAAGGGTGGTGCGATCCAATAGTTCTGTGTCCAATTTGATGTAAATCGCCGCTTCATCTTCGACGATCACTGCATCTGTTACCCCTACGACGGCCTTCAGGCGCTCGACCAGACCCGCTTCGCGGATCGCCTCGGGCGACAATGGCAAGCGCAGGCTCGTGACGTAAGGTGGTTCGCGCATGGTAACAGCAAAGGCCAGCCAGAGGGCAGCCAGGCCGGCGCATCCGAGGAATACAACCGACAAACCGCCGTGCTGGAACATCCAGCCGCCGAGGATCCCGCCCAGCGCCGAACCGAGGAACTGACTGGTGGAATAAACCCCCATTGCCGTGCCCTTGCCGCCCGCCGGTGAAACCTTGCTGATCAGCGATGGCAAGGAGGCTTCCAGCAGATTGAACGCGGTAAAGAACACCACCGTACCAATCACCAGAGCCCGCAAGCTATCGCCGAACTGCCAGAAGAATAGCTCAGTGAACATCAGCGTCACGACGGCACCGAGCAAAACTCGTTTCATTTTGCGTCTCTTCTCGCCATAGATAATGAACGGGATCATGGCGAAGAAGGAAATCAGCAGCGCGGTCAGGTACACCCACCAGTGCTGCTCTTTGGGCAGCCCGGCTTTTTCGACCAGGGCCAGGGGCAATGCAACGAAGCTTGACATCAACATCGCGTGCAACACAAAAATGCCCAGATCCAGGCGCAGCAGATCCGGGTGCTTGAGTGTCGGTATCAGCGCCTGTCGCGCAACGCCGGACTCGCGGTGCTGCAACGGCCCGGTTGCGCGCGGCACCATGAACATCACGATGACGATGCCGACCAGCGCCATGCCACCGGTGGCGAAGAACAACCCGGACAGGCCAAAAACACGGGTCAGCAATGGTCCTGCAACCATGGCGACAGCGAACGACAGACCAATCGTCATGCCGATCATGGCCATGGCTTTGGTCCGATGCTGTTCCCGGGTCAGGTCTGACAGCAACGCCATGACCGCCGCGGAAATCGCCCCGGCGCCTTGCAGGATGCGTCCGGCGATGACACCCCAGATCGAATCGGCATTGGCCGCCAGCACACTCCCCAGGGCGAAGATGATCAGCCCCAGGTAAATCACCGGTCGGCGACCGATGCGGTCGGAAATGAAGCCGAAAGGAATCTGAAAGATCGCCTGGGTCAGGCCGTAAGCGCCAATCGCCAACCCGATGAGGGCCGGGGTCGCTCCTGCCAGGTCCATCCCATAGGTCGCCAGAACCGGCAACACCATGAACATGCCAAGCATACGGAAGGCGAACACCAGGGCCAGACCGCTTGCTGCGCGGGTCTCACTGCCACTCATGCGTTCGCTGTGGGGATCGTGCATGGAAAAACCTCATGTGAACCGGCGGCGATTCTACCAGTCCCATCGATTGACGGGGTATATCGCGACGCTATGACGCGCACAGATGAAGCAGTCTTCATGCAAGGCTGCGCGCCCGCATTTGATAGTGTGCATCCATCCAGTATTTGGCCGTATACTCCTACGTTTTCGACGCCCGCCGAGCGAGGCCACTTTGGACAAGATCCTGATTCGTGGGGCCCGAACCCACAACCTGAAGAACATCGACCTGACCCTGCCACGGGACAAACTGATCGTTATCACCGGCCTGTCCGGATCCGGCAAGTCGTCCCTGGCCTTCGATACGCTGTACGCCGAAGGCCAGCGCCGTTATGTCGAATCGCTGTCGGCCTACGCTCGGCAGTTTCTGTCGATGATGGAAAAACCTGACGTCGACACCATCGAAGGCCTGTCGCCAGCGATCTCCATCGAACAGAAGTCGACCTCGCACAACCCGCGTTCGACGGTTGGCACCATTACCGAAATCTACGACTACCTGCGCCTGCTCTACGCTCGCGTCGGTATTCCGCGCTGCCCGGATCACGACATTCCGCTGGAAGCCCAGACCGTCAGCCAGATGGTCGACCTGGTGCTTGCGCAACCGGAGGGCAGCAAACTGATGCTGCTGGCCCCGGTGATCCGCGAGCGTAAGGGCGAGCACCTTTCGGTCTTCGAAGAACTGCGCGCCCAGGGCTTTGTACGGGCCCGGGTCAACGGCAGGCTCTGCGAGCTGGACGAGTTGCCGAAGCTGGATAAACAGAAGAAGCACTCGATCGACGTCGTAGTCGACCGCTTCAAGGTCCGCGCCGATCTGCAACAACGCCTGGCCGAATCGTTCGAGACCGCGCTGAAACTGGCGGACGGTATCGCCCTTGTGGCGCCAATGGATGACGAGCCCGGCGAAGAAATCATCTTCTCTGCGCGCTTCGCCTGCCCGATCTGTGGCCACGCCATCAGCGAGCTGGAACCCAAGCTGTTCTCCTTCAATAACCCGGCCGGTGCTTGCCCTACCTGCGATGGTCTGGGGGTTAAACAGTTCTTCGATATCAAACGATTGGTGAACGGTGAACTGACCTTGGCCGAGGGCGCGATTCGCGGCTGGGACCGGCGTAACGTCTACTACTTCCAGATGCTTGGCTCACTGGCCTCCCATTACAAATTCAGCCTCGAAGTGCCGTTCAACGAGCTGCCGGCCGATCAGCAGAAATACATCCTGCATGGCAGCGGCTCGCAGAACGTCGATTTCAAGTACCTGAACGACCGTGGCGATATCGTCAAACGTTCGCACCCGTTTGAAGGCATCGTGCCGAACCTGGAACGCCGCTACCGCGAAACCGAATCGGCCTCGGTCCGTGAAGAGCTGGCCAAATTCCTCAGCACCCAGCACTGCCCGGATTGCCGCGGCACCCGTCTGCGGCGTGAGGCGCGGCACGTGTGGGTTGGCGAGAAGACCTTGCCAGCGGTGACCAATCTGCCAATCGGCGACGCCTGTGAGTATTTCGGCGTGCTGAAACTGACCGGCCGCCGTGGCGAGATCGCCGACAAGATTCTCAAGGAAATCCGCGAGCGACTGCAGTTTCTGGTCAACGTCGGCCTCGACTATTTGTCGCTGGACCGCAGTGCCGATACGCTGTCCGGCGGTGAAGCCCAGCGAATTCGTCTGGCCAGTCAGATTGGCGCCGGCCTGGTGGGGGTTCTGTACATCCTCGATGAACCGTCGATTGGTCTGCACCAGCGCGATAACGATCGATTGCTGGGCACCCTCAAACATCTGCGAGATATCGGCAACACGGTGATCGTGGTCGAGCACGACGAAGACGCGATTCGTCTGGCCGATTATGTGGTGGATATCGGCCCGGGCGCCGGGGTCCACGGTGGGCATATCGTCGCCGAAGGGACGCCGGCCGAGGTCATGGCTCACCCTGATTCGCTGACCGGCAAGTATTTGTCGGGCCGGGTGAAGATCGCAGTGCCAGCCAAACGCACGCCGCGTAACAAGAAGTTGTCGCTGTCGCTCAAGGGCGCTCGCGGCAACAATCTGCGCAATGTCGACCTGGAGATTCCGATTGGTCTGCTGACCTGCGTGACCGGTGTGTCCGGCTCAGGCAAATCGACGCTGATCAACAACACACTGTTTCCTTTGAGCGCTACCGCACTCAATGGAGCCACGACCCTGGAAGCGGCTGCTCACGAGAGCATCAAAGGTCTGGAGCATCTGGATAAAGTCGTCGACATTGACCAGAGCCCGATCGGTCGCACGCCGCGCTCCAACCCGGCGACCTACACCGGGCTATTCACGCCGATTCGCGAACTGTTCGCCGGCGTGCCGGAATCTCGCTCCCGCGGTTACGGGCCGGGGCGTTTCTCCTTCAACGTGAAGGGCGGACGCTGCGAAGCTTGTCAGGGCGATGGCCTGATCAAGGTGGAAATGCACTTCCTGCCGGACATCTATGTCCCGTGCGATGTCTGCAAGAGCAAGCGCTACAACCGCGAGACGCTGGAGATCAAGTACAAGGGCAAGAGCATCCACGAAACCCTCGAGATGACCATCGAGGAAGCCCGGGTGTTCTTCGACGCGGTTCCAGCCTTGGCGCGCAAGCTTCAGACATTGATGGACGTAGGTCTTTCGTACATCAAGCTGGGGCAATCAGCGACGACGCTTTCTGGCGGTGAAGCCCAGCGGGTGAAACTGTCTCGCGAGCTGTCCAAGCGCGATACCGGCAAGACGCTGTACATCCTCGATGAGCCGACCACCGGCCTGCACTTTGCGGATATCCAGCAACTGCTCGACGTGTTGCATCGTCTGCGCGATCACGGCAATACCGTAGTAGTGATCGAGCACAACCTGGACGTGATCAAGACCGCAGACTGGTTGGTGGACCTGGGGCCGGAAGGTGGTTCCAAAGGTGGGCAGATCATTGCCGTTGGTACGCCAGAGGAAGTGTCGGAGATGAAGCAGTCTCACACTGGCTTCTATCTCAAACCGCTGCTGGCTCGCGACAGGGCCTGAGCCGGGCCCACGAAAAAGCCCCTGTCACTTCACCAGTGACAGGGGCTTTTTTGTGCGTTTCTGTAGGAGAGAGGGCTGCCCGCGAAGGCCTCACCTCGGTCTGGCTGACACCGCGGCGTTCCCTTCGTGGGCAAGGGCAAGCCGTCCCCCTGCTCCTACAACAGCATCAGAACTGCGATTGCAGGTAATTTTCCAGACCGATCAGTTTGATCAGACCCAGCTGCTTCTCGAGCCAGTAGGTATGGTCTTCTTCGGTATCGGCCAGCTGAATACGCAGGATCTCGCGGCTGACATAATCCTTGTGCAGCTCGCAAAGCTCGATGCCCTTGCACAGAGCTGCACGAACTTTGTATTCCAGACGCAGGTCAGCGGCGAGCATGTCAGGCACAGTGGTGCCGACATCCAGATCGTCCGGACGCATACGCGGAGTGCCTTCGAGCATGAGGATCCGGCGCATCAGGGCGTCAGCGTGCTGCGCCTCTTCTTCCATCTCGTGGTTGATACGTTCGTAGAGCTCGGTGAAACCCCAGTCCTCGTACATCCGCGAATGGATGAAATATTGATCACGGGCTGCCAGTTCGCCTGTCAGCAACGTGTTGAGGTAATCGATTACGTCTGGGTGACCTTGCATCGCCCTACATCTCCCTGCTTGAAAGTCTGTAGTTTGAACCAACCTGACCGGAAGGTCACTCGCCCGACGCTATAAAAGCGAAGATATTCTTAGAAAAATAGCTTAAATAACGCAAAAACCGCCCAAATGAGGGCGGTTCTGCTTATCGTTTAGACTTAGTTAAGCTGTACGTTGAGTGCCTTTGCGATTGCTTCTCCATACGCCGGGTCGGCCTTGAAGAAATGCTGCAATTGGCGATCAACCACATCGCTGGAGACACCAGTCATTGCGCCGGCAATGTTGTTGACCAGCAGATTTTTCTGCTCATCACTCATCAGGCGGAACAGCGCACCAGCGTGGCTGTAGTAGTCGCTATCTTCGCGATGATCGTAACGATCAGCCACGCCGCTCAGGGCCAAAGCAGGTTCCGCGTAGCGCGGTGCCTGTTTCGGGGATTCTACGTAGCTGTTCGGCTCGTAGTTCGGTGCTGCACCACCATTGGCACCAAACGCCATGGAGCCATCGCGCTGGTAAGTGTTGACCGGGCTGCGAGGCGCATTCACCGGCAGTTGCTGGTGATTGGTGCCAACACGGTAGCGGTGGGCATCAGCGTAAGCGAACACGCGACCTTGCAACATGCGGTCAGGCGACAGACCAACACCCGGGACCATATTGCTCGGACCGAACGCCGCCTGCTCGACTTCAGCGAAGTAGTTCAACGGATTACGGTTGAGCTCAAGCTCGCCCACCTCGATCAATGGGAACTCTTTCTGCGACCAGGTCTTGGTCACATCGAACGGGTTCTCGTAATGGGCCTCAGCTTGGGCCTCGGTCATGATCTGGATATTGACACTCCATTTCGGGAAATCACCGCGTTCAATGGCGCCGAACAGGTCACGTTGTGCGTAATCCGGATCGGTACCCGCCAAGCGCGCTGCGTCTGCCGGATCGAGGTTCTTGATCCCTTGTTTGGTTTTGTAGTGCCACTTCACCCAGTGTCGCTCGCCATTGGCGTTGATCAGGCTATAGGTGTGGCTACCGAAGCCGTGCATGTGGCGATAGCCGTCAGGGATGCCACGGTCCGAGAACAGAATGGTGACCTGGTGCAACGCCTCAGGCGAGTGCGACCAGAAATCCCACATCATCTGCGCGCTTTTCAGGTTGCTCTGCGGCAGGCGCTTCTGGGTATGGATAAAGTCAGGGAATTTAAGCGGATCACGGATGAAGAACACCGGCGTGTTGTTACCGACGATGTCCCAGTTGCCTTCTTCTGTGTAGAACTTCAGGGCAAAACCGCGGGGATCACGCTCGGTGTCGGCCGAACCGCGTTCGCCGCCCACAGTGGAGAATCGCAGGAAGGTCGGGGTTTGTTTGCCGACGGACTCAAACAGCTTTGCGCTGGTGTACTGAGTGATATCGCGAGTTACGGTGAACGTACCGTAAGCACCTGAACCTTTGGCGTGTACACGACGCTCAGGAATGTTTTCACGGTTGAAGTGCGCAAGCTTCTCGATCAGGTGGAAATCGTCGAGCAGCAAAGGGCCACGAGGGCCGGCGGAGCGGGAATTCTGGTTGTCGGCGACAGGAGCGCCACTGGCGGTCGTAAGCGTTTTGTTTTGGCTCATGCGATCTCATCCTCTGTCAGTTGTGGAACTGCCGGCTAATCGGCGTGGGAGGGAGTATTGACCATCAATCATGGCACCTACAAATTCATTAATTTGCAGACATCAATAGAAAAATACTACCAACAATCCCGCTCATATACTGAGGGCATGAACCGCAAGGAAGCTTGTACAAACAGCGCGTTTCTTACACGCACAAAAAACCGGGCACTAGGCCCGGTTCTTTGTTTCAGACTGACGTCTTACTCAGCGGATACAGCTTCACCGCCGACAGGACGATCAACCAACTCGACGTACGCCATAGGCGCGTTGTCGCCAGTGCGGAAGCCGCACTTGAGGATGCGCAGGTAGCCACCCTCACGGGTAGCGTAACGCTTGCCCAGGTCGTTGAAGAGCTTACCAACGATAGCTTTCGAACGAGTACGGTCGAAAGCCAGACGGCGGTTAGCCAGGCTGTCTGTCTTGGCCAAAGTGATCAGCGGCTCAGCAACGCGGCGCAGTTCTTTGGCTTTTGGCAGTGTAGTTTTGATCAGCTCGTGCTCGAACAGCGACACCGCCATGTTTTGAAACATGGCCTTGCGGTGCGAGCTGGTGCGGCTCAGGTGACGACCACTTTTACGATGACGCATGGTTCATTCCTTACCAAACACAACGTTCGGTGATTACGACGATCAGGCAGTCGCCTTGTCGTCCTTCTTAAGACTTGCAGGCGGCCAGTTGTCGAGGCGCATGCCGAGGGACAGACCGCGGGAGGCCAGAACGTCCTTGATTTCAGTCAAGGATTTCTTGCCAAGGTTCGGAGTCTTCAACAGCTCTACTTCGGTACGCTGAATCAGGTCACCGATGTAGTAGATGTTTTCCGCCTTAAGGCAGTTAGCCGAACGTACAGTCAGTTCCAGATCGTCAACCGGGCGAAGCAGGATCGGATCGATCTCGTCTTCCTGCTCGACAACCACTGGCTCACTGTCACCTTTGAGATCGACGAACGCAGCCAACTGCTGTTGCAGAATGGTTGCAGCGCGGCGGATAGCCTCTTCAGGATCCAGGGTACCATTGGTTTCCAGATCAATAACCAGCTTGTCCAGGTTAGTACGCTGCTCGACACGGGCGTTTTCCACCACGTATGCGATACGGCGAACCGGGCTGAACGAAGAGTCAAGCTGCAAGCGACCGATGCTGCGGCTTTCGTCTTCATCGCTCTGACGCGAGTCTGCCGGCTCATAACCACGACCACGAGCTACGGTGAGCTTCATGTTCAGGGCGCCGTTAGACGCCAGGTTAGCGATTACGTGATCGGGGTTAACGATCTCGACATCATGATCCAGCTGAATATCGGCAGCGGTAACCACCCCCGAACCCTTCTTCGACAAGGTCAGCGTAACTTCGTCTCGACCGTGCAGCTTGATAGCCAGACCTTTAAGGTTCAACAGGATTTCAATTACGTCTTCCTGTACACCTTCGATGGCGCTGTACTCATGGAGTACACCGTCAATCTCGGCCTCGACTACTGCACAGCCGGGCATTGAGGACAACAGGATGCGGCGCAGCGCGTTGCCCAGGGTGTGGCCGAAACCACGCTCGAGAGGCTCGAGAGTGATCTTGGCGCGGGTTGGACTGACAACCTGCACATCAATATGGCGGGGTGTCAGGAACTCATTTACCGAAATCTGCATGGATGCACCTATTTTCTAGCCCTTACTTGGAGTAGAGCTCGACAATCAGGCTTTCGTTGATGTCGGCGGACAGATCACTGCGAGCTGGAACGTTCTTGAAAACGCCCGACTTCTTCTCAGTGTCTACTTCTACCCATTCTACGCGGCCACGTTGGGCACACAGATCGAGAGCTTGGACAATGCGAAGTTGGTTCTTTGCTTTCTCGCGAACTGCGACCACGTCACCAGCACGAACCTGGTAAGACGGAACGTTTACGGTCTGACCGTTAACGCTGATCGACTTGTGCGATACCAGCTGGCGGGATTCGGCACGAGTAGAGCCAAAACCCATACGGTATACAACGTTGTCCAGACGGCATTCGAGCAGCTGCAACAGGTTTTCGCCAGTTGCGCCTTTCTTGCCAGCAGCTTCTTTGTAGTAGCCGCTGAATTGACGCTCGAGAACGCCGTAGATACGACGGACCTTCTGCTTTTCACGCAGTTGGGTGCCGTAATCGGACTGGCGACCGCGGCGTTGGCCGTGGATACCAGGTGCTGCTTCGATGTTGCACTTCGATTCGATCGCGCGCACGCCGCTCTTCAGAAAGAGATCGGTGCCTTCGCGACGAGCGAGTTTGCATTTTGGACCAATGTAACGAGCCATTCTTTACAATCTCCTGGATTACACGCGGCGCTTCTTCGGCGGACGGCACCCGTTGTGCGGGATTGGCGTCACGTCGGTGATGCTGGCGATCTTGTAGCCACAGCCGTTCAAAGCGCGGACTGCGGATTCACGACCTGGGCCTGGACCTTTGACGTTAACGTCGAGGTTTTTCAGGCCGTATTCCAGCGCAGCTTGACCAGCACGTTCAGCAGCTACTTGAGCAGCGAACGGGGTGGATTTGCGGGAACCGCGGAAACCCGAACCACCGGAGGTAGCCCAGGAAAGAGCGTTGCCTTGACGGTCGGTGATGGTCACGATTGTGTTGTTAAAAGAAGCATGGATGTGGGCAATGCCATCAACCACTGTCTTTTTAACTTTTTTACGAGGACGAGCAGCAGGTTTAGCCATGATTAATTTCCTGTCGATTCGCTGGGGCGATTACTTGCGGATCGGCTTACGCGGACCTTTACGGGTACGCGCGTTAGTCTTGGTACGCTGACCGCGTACTGGAAGACCACGACGATGACGCAGACCGCGATAGCAACCGAGGTCCATCAAACGCTTGATTTTCATGTTGATTTCGCGACGCAGGTCACCTTCAGTGGTGAACTTCGCCACTTCGCCACGCAGCTGTTCAATCTGCTCGTCGCTCAGATCCTTGATCTTTGCGGCTGGGTTTACCCCAGTCACTGCACAAATTTTCTGTGCAGTAGTGCGACCAACACCATAGATGTAGGTCAGCGAGATAACAGTATGCTTGTTATCTGGAATGTTAACGCCTGCAATACGGGCCATTCAGTGGGACTCCAATTGACAGCTACCTACGCCCCGGAAGCCAAGAAATAGGGCGCGAGATAATATCGCTGTAATAACAAATAATCAACCCGGCAGCGCACTAGCTGCCGGGCTTGAAGCACAATCACACTCAGCCTTGGCGCTGTTTGTGACGCGGTTCCGCGCTGCAAATTACTCGAACAACACCTTCGCGGCGAATAATCTTGCAGTTACGGCACAGCTTTTTCACCGATGCACGAACTTTCATCACCAACTCCTCGAACCTTATGGGTACTCAGCGCAACATGCCGCTGCCGTAACCCTTCAGGTTGGCTTTCTTCATCAGGGATTCGTACTGGTGCGAAACGAGGTGCGATTGTACTTGGGACATGAAGTCCATCACAACCACGACGACGATCAGCAACGAGGTCCCGCCAAGGTAGAACGGAACGTTTGCCGCAACCACCAGGAACTGGGGCAACAGACACACGGCCGTCATATATAGAGCACCGAACAGGGTCAAACGAGTCAGAACGCCATCAATGTAGCGCGCAGACTGCTCACCTGGACGGATGCCCGGAATAAAGGCACCGGACTTCTTCAGGTTTTCCGCTACGTCTTTCGGATTGAACATCAACGCCGTATAGAAGAAGCAGAAGAAAATAATCCCTGCACTAAACAGCAGAATATTCAACGGCTGACCAGGAGCGATCGACTGCGAGATGTCCTGCAGCCAGCCCATACCTTCAGACTGACCAAACCAGGTACCCAACGAAGCCGGGAACAGCAAAATGCTGCTCGCGAAAATGGCTGGAATAACACCGGCCATGTTCACCTTCAACGGCAAGTGGCTAGTCTGCGCAGCAAAGACCTTACGGCCCTGCTGACGCTTGGCGTAATGAACAGCAATACGACGCTGACCACGCTCAATGAACACCACGAAACCGATAATCGCTACTGCCAGCAAACCGATGGCAACCAAGGCAAAAATGTTGATATCACCCTGACGCGCAGACTCGAAAGACTGCCCGATCGCTCTCGGAAGACCGGCGACGATACCTGCGAAAATCAACATCGAGATACCGTTGCCAACACCACGCTCAGTAATCTGCTCACCCAGCCACATCATGAACATCGCACCAGCCACAAAAGTGGATACCGCGACGAAATGGAAGCCAAAGTCACCAGTGAACGCAACACCCTGCCCCGCCAGACCAATGGACATGCCAATGGCCTGAACGAGAGCGAGGACGACAGTGCCGTAGCGGGTGTACTGAGCGATCTTGCGACGCCCAGCTTCACCTTCCTTCTTCAACTGTTCCAGCTGCGGGCTGACGGCGGTCATCAGTTGCATGATGATCGATGCCGAAATGTACGGCATGATCCCCAGCGCAAAGATGCTCATCCGTTCCAGCGCGCCGCCGGAAAACATGTTGAACAAGCTAAGAATGGTCCCCTCATTCTGTCGAAACAGGTCCGCGAGTCGGTCCGGGTTGATACCTGGAACCGGGATGTGTGCGCCTATTCGGTAGACGATAATCGCCAAGAATAGAAAACGCAGACGAGCCCAGAGTTCAGACATACCGCCTTTGCCGAGCGCAGAGAGAGCACCTTGCTTAGCCATTTATTCCTCGAACTTGCCGCCAGCTGCTTCGATAGCCGCACGCGCACCTTTGGTGGCGCCGATTCCCTTTCCGATGGTAACAGCGCGAGTAACTTCGCCGGACAGCATGATTTTCACACGCTGTACGTTGACGTTGATCACGTTGGCATCTTTCAGGGACTGCACGGTGACGATGTCGCCTTCCACTTTAGCCAGCTCGGACAAACGCACTTCTGCGCGATCCATGGCCTTCAAGGAAACGAAACCGAACTTCGGCAGGCGACGATGCAGCGGCTGTTGACCGCCTTCAAAGCCTGGAGCAATGGTGCCACCGGAGCGGGAGGACTGACCTTTGTGGCCACGGCCACCGGTCTTGCCCAAACCACTACCGATACCACGGCCCGGACGATGCTTTTCGCGACGGGAACCCGGCGCTGGACTCAGATCATTGAGTTTCATCGATTAACCCTCGACACGCAGCATGTAGTAAGCCTTGTTGATCATCCCGCGATTCTCGGGAGTATCAAGTACTTCTACAGTGTGACCGATGCGACGCAGACCCAGACCCTTAACGCACAGTTTGTGGTTAGGGATGCGGCCGGTCATGCTTTTGATCAGCGTAACTTTAACGGTAGCCATGATCAGAAGATCTCCTTGACGCTTTTGCCACGCTTGGCGGCAATGGATTCAGGAGACTGCATAGCTTTCAAACCTTTGAAAGTGGCGTGAACCACGTTTACCGGGTTAGTCGAGCCGTAGCACTTGGCCAGAACGTTCTGAACGCCAGCAACTTCGAGGACAGCACGCATAGCGCCGCCAGCGATGATACCGGTACCTTCAGAAGCAGGCTGCATGTACACCTTCGAAGCGCCATGGGCGGACTTCATTGCGTACTGCAGAGTGGTGCCGTTCAGATCAACTTGGATCATGTTGCGGCGAGCAGCTTCCATTGCCTTCTGGATCGCAGCAGGCACTTCACGCGACTTGCCACGGCCGAAGCCAACACGCCCTTTACCATCACCAACCACGGTCAACGCGGTGAAAGTGAAGATACGGCCGCCTTTAACGGTTTTGGCTACGCGGTTAACTTGAACCAGCTTCTCGATGTAGCCTTCGTCGCGCTTTTGGTCGTTATTTGACATAACTTAGAACTCCAGCCCAGCTTCACGAGCAGCATCAGCCAGCGCCTTGACGCGGCCGTGATACTTGAAGCCAGAGCGGTCGAAAGCCACCTGCGAGACGCCAGCGGCTTTAGCACGCGTAGCGACCAGCTGGCCAACCTTAGTGGCCGCGTCGATGTTGCCAGTGGCGCCATCACGCAGTTCTTTATCCAAAGTCGAGGCACTTGCCAGGACTTTGTTGCCGTCGGCCGAAATGACCTGGGCGTAGATGTGCTGCGACGAGCGGAACACGCAGAGACGCACGACTTCGAGTTCGTGCATTTTCAGGCGTGCTTTGCGAGCGCGACGCAGTCGAGTAACTTTTTTGTCGGTCATTTGCTATGCCCTACTTCTTCTTGGCTTCTTTACGACGGACGACTTCGTCCGCGTAGCGCACACCTTTGCCTTTGTACGGCTCTGGTGGACGGAAGTCGCGGATCTCGGCGGCCACTTGACCTACCAGCTGCTTATCGATGCCCTTGATCAGGATATCGGTCTGGCTAGGAGTCTCAGCGGTGATGCCTTCCGGCAGTTCATAATCCACTGGATGCGAGAAGCCAAGAGCCAGGTTCAGCACTGTGCCTTTTGCTTGCGCTTTGTAACCAACACCGACCAGCTGGAGCTTACGCTCGAAGCCTTGGCTTACGCCTTGGACCATGTTGTTAACCAACGCACGAGTGGTACCAGCCATTGCGCGAGTTTGTTGATCGCCATTGCGAGCAGCGAAACGCAGCTCACCAGCTTCTTCAACGATCTCAACGGACGAATGGATGTTCAGTTCGAGAGTACCCTTGGCACCCTTCACCGAAAGCTGTTGGCCTGCGAATTTGACTTCGACACCGGCTGGCAGCTTAACGGGGTTCTTAGCGACGCGTGACATGCTTATCCCCCCTTAGAACACAGTGCAAAGAACTTCGCCGCCGACACCGGCAGCGCGCGCAGCACGATCCGTCATCACACCTTTGTTGGTGGAGACGATAGACACACCGAGACCGCCACGAACTTTTGGCAGATCATCGACGGACTTGTACTGACGCAGGCCTGGACGGCTAACGCGCTTCACTTCCTCGATGACCGGACGGCCTTCGAAGTACTTCAGCTCGATGGACAGCAGTGGTTTGATTTCGCTGCTGATCTGATAACCCGCAATGTAACCTTCATCCTTCAGGACTTTGGCAACAGCTACCTTCAAAGTAGAAGATGGCATGCTTACGACGGACTTTTCAGCCATCTGGGCATTACGGATTCGAGTTAGCATGTCCGCTAACGGGTCCTGCATACTCATGGGCTAGACGCTCCTAATACACAAAAAATTAGCCTTGCGGCTACTACGTGTCGCCGAGTACATCCGCGCGAAAAAAGCACGGGCTCAGGCGAGCCGGGTATTCTAGACACACCCCACAAATGAATCAAGCCCCAATAGGGGCTTGATTCAAGTTCAAGGTCACCGATGGTCAGGATCTTGCGATCCCGAACACCGAGACTTTGATAGTGCTTACCAGCTGGCTTTAACCAGACCAGGTACGTCACCACGCATTGCAGCTTCACGCAGCTTGTTACGGCCGAGGCCGAACTTGCGGTAAACGCCGTGTGGACGACCGGTCAGGCGGCAGCGGTTACGCATGCGCGAAGCGCTTGCGTCACGTGGCTGCTTCTGCAGAGCTACTGTAGCTTCCCAACGCGCTTCTGGACTTGCGTTCAGATCAACGATGATAGCTTTCAGTGCTGCACGCTTTTTGGCGTACTTGGCAACCGTGAGCTGACGTTTCAGCTCGCGGTTTTTCATGCTCATCTTGGCCATTTTCCTACTCCAATCAGTTGCGGAACGGGAATTTGAAAGCGCGCAGCAGAGCGCGACCTTCATCATCGTTCTTGGCAGTGGTGGTCAGGGTAATGTCCAGACCGCGGAGAGCATCGATCTTGTCGTAGTCGATTTCCGGGAAGATGATCTGCTCTTTAACGCCCATGCTGTAGTTACCACGACCATCGAAGGACTTGGCATTCAGGCCGCGGAAGTCGCGCACCCGAGGCAGGGAGATCGACAGCAGACGATCCAGGAATTCGTACATACGCTCACGGCGCAGGGTCACTTTGACGCCGATCGGCCAACCTTCACGGACTTTAAAGCCAGCGATGGATTTCCGAGCGTAAGTCACAACGACTTTCTGACCAGTGATCTTTTCCAGGTCGGCAACAGCGTGCTCGATGACTTTCTTGTCACCGACCGCTTCGCCCAGACCCATGTTCAGGGTGATTTTGGTAACGCGTGGAACTTCCATCACGTTCGAAAGCTTAAGTTCTTCCTTAAGCTTCGGTGCGATTTCCTTCCAGTAAATCTCTTTTAGTCGTGCCATGGTCTTCTACCTAGCAGTGTTCAAGCATCAACCGCTTTTTGGGTCGACTTGAAGACACGAATTTTCTTGCCGTCTTCTACTTTAAAACCAACGCGATCAGCCTTGTTGGTTTCGCCGTTGAAAATGGCAACGTTGGAAGCGTGCAGTGGCGCTTCTTTCTCGACGATACCGCCTTGTACGCCCGACATCGGGTTAGGCTTGGTATGACGCTTGACCAGGTTCAGACCACCAACGACCAGACGGTCGTCAGCCAGAACCTTAAGCACCTTACCGCGCTTACCTTTGTCTTTGCCGGCGATCACGATGATCTCGTCGTCACGACGAATCTTTTGCATGTCGGATCTCCTTACAGCACTTCTGGGGCGAGCGAGACGATCTTCATGAACTTCTCAGTACGAAGTTCACGGGTCACTGGCCCAAAGATACGGGTGCCGATCGGCTCTTGCTTGTTGTTCAGAAGAACAGCAGCGTTGCCATCAAAGCGGATAATGGAGCCATCAGCACGGCGAACGCCGTGACGAGTGCGGACTACTACAGCAGTCATCACTTGGCCTTTTTTCACTTTACCGCGAGGAATTGCTTCCTTCACGGTAACTTTGATGATGTCACCGATACCAGCGTAACGACGATGGGAGCCACCCAGCACCTTGATGCACATAACACGGCGAGCGCCGCTGTTATCGGCCACATCGAGCATGGATTGAGTCTGAATCATATAATTTCTCCGACCCCTAGTCCTTAGACTTCCACAGCGCGTTCGAGAACATCAACCAGCGCCCAAGACTTAGTCTTGGCCAAAGGACGAGTTTCACGAATAGTGACTTTGTCGCCGATGTGGCACTGATTGGTTTCGTCGTGCGCGTGCAGCTTAGTCGAACGCTTAACGTATTTACCGTAGATCGGGTGCTTAACGCGACGCTCGATCAGAACGGTGATGGTTTTGTCCATCTTGTCGCTGACAACACGGCCAGTCAGCGTACGGACAGTTTTTTCGGCTTCAGCCATGATTACTTACCTGCCTGCTGGTTGAGCACAGTCTTCACGCGAGCGATGTCACGCTTAACTTGCGAGAGCAGATGAGACTGCCCCAACTGGCCAGTTGCTTTCTGCATACGCAGATTGAACTGGTCGCGCAGCAAGCCGAGCAGTTGCTCGTTCAGCTGCTGTGCGGATTTTTCACGAAGTTCATTCGCTTTCATCACATCACCGTCCGTTTAACAAAGGCGGTGGCGAGCGGCAGCTTTGCAGCAGCCAGGGCAAAAGCCTCACGCGCCAGCTCTTCAGAAACACCCTCGATTTCATACAGGACTTTGCCTGGCTGAATCTGGGCAACCCAGTACTCCACACTACCCTTACCTTTACCCATCCGAACTTCGAGTGGCTTTTTGGAAATAGGCTTGTCCGGGAATACACGGATCCAGATCTTGCCGCCACGCTTAACGTGACGGGTCAGAGCACGACGCGCTGACTCGATCTGACGAGCGGTGAGACGACCACGAGCTACAGACTTCAGCGCGAACTCGCCGAAGCTGACTTTGCTACCGCGCTGAGCCAGACCACGGTTGTGGCCTGTCATCTGCTTGCGGAACTTCGTACGCTTTGGTTGCAACATTTGGCGTACCCCTTACTTAGCAGCTTTTTTACGAGGCGCTGGTGCTTGTGGTTTCAGTTCTTCTTGGCGACCACCAATTACTTCGCCTTTGAAGATCCAAACCTTTACACCGATCACACCGTAAGTGGTGTGAGCTTCGTAGTTGGCATAGTCGATGTCGGCACGCAGGGTGTGCAGTGGCACACGACCTTCGCGATACCATTCAGTACGTGCGATTTCAGCACCGCCGAGACGACCACTCACTTGGATTTTGATGCCTTTGGCACCAATGCGCATGGCGTTCTGTACAGCGCGCTTCATAGCGCGACGGAACATTACGCGACGCTCCAGCTGCTGAGCTACGCTCTGCGCAACCAACATACCGTCGAGTTCCGGCTTGCGGATTTCTTCGATATTGATGTGCACAGGCACACCCATTTGTTTGGTCAGGTCCTGACGCAGTTTCTCAACATCTTCACCTTTCTTCCCGATAACGATACCTGGACGAGCAGTGTGGATGGTGATACGTGCAGTCTGAGCCGGACGATGGATATCGATACGGCTTACGGACGCGCTTTTTAGTTTGTCTTGGAGATACTCACGCACCTTCAGATCAGCGAACAAATAGTCCGCATAAGTCCGACCGTCTGCGTACCAGACGGAGGTGTGCTCCTTGACGATTCCCAGGCGAATGCCAATGGGATGTACTTTCTGACCCATCTCTTCGACTCCGTTACTTGTCAGCAACCTTGACAGTGATATGGCAAGACCGCTTGACGATGCGATCAGCACGGCCTTTGGCACGTGGCATGATTCGCTTCAGCGAACGCCCTTCGTTGACGAAAACGGTGCTGACCTTCAGGTCATCAACATCTGCGCCTTCGTTATGCTCGGCGTTGGCTACGGCCGACTCCAGCACTTTCTTCATGATCTCGGCGGCTTTCTTACTGCTGAAAGCCAACAGGTTGAGCGCTTCGCCCACCTTCTTCCCGCGGATCTGGTCGGCGACCAAGCGGGCTTTCTGGGCGGAGATTCGAGCGCCCGACAACTTAGCGGCTACTTCCATCGTTCCTTACCCCTTAACGCTTGGCTTTCTTGTCTGCCACGTGCCCACGATATGTGCGGGTACCGGCAAACTCGCCCAGTTTGTGGCCGACCATGTCTTCGTTCACGAGAACTGGAACATGTTGACGACCGTTATGCACTGCAATGGTCAGACCGACCATTTGTGGCAGGATCATCGAACGACGCGACCAGGTTTTAACTGGTTTGCGATCGTTCTTTTCCGCCGCCACTTCGATCT
The DNA here is from genome assembly GCF_031570575.1 of Pseudomonas sp. JL3. Lineage (NCBI taxonomy): Bacteria > Pseudomonadati > Pseudomonadota > Gammaproteobacteria > Pseudomonadales > Pseudomonadaceae > Pseudomonas > Pseudomonas sp. JL3. The sequence continues at coordinate 23,555 of NZ_JAKWJK010000011.1, read as the reverse complement.
TCTTCAGTAGGTGAAGATCAATAAAAGGACCTTTTTTCAGAGAACGTGGCACTGTCGTATCCCTCTATTTACTTGCGACGACGGACGATCATTTTGTCGGTACGCTTATTACCACGAGTCTTCGCGCCCTTAGTCGGGAAGCCCCATGGCGATACCGGATGACGACCACCAGAGGTACGACCTTCACCACCACCATGTGGGTGGTCAACCGGGTTCATGGCAACACCACGAACGGTTGGGCGAACGCCACGCCAGCGTTTGGCACCAGCTTTACCCAGCGAACGCAGGCTGTGCTCGGAGTTCGAGACTTCGCCCAGGGTCGCGCGGCATTCAGCCAGCACTTTACGCATCTCACCAGAACGCAGACGCAGGGTCACGTAGACACCTTCACGAGCGATCAGCTGAGCCGAAGCACCAGCGGAACGAGCGATTTGCGCGCCTTTACCTGGCTTCAATTCGATGCCGTGTACGGTGCTACCAACTGGAATGTTACGCAGTTGCAGAGCGTTGCCCGGCTTGATCGGCGCCAAAGCACCTGCGATCAGCTGGTCACCAGCACTCACGCCTTTAGGGGCGATGATGTAGCGACGCTCGCCATCTGCGTACAGCAGCAGAGCGATGTGAGCAGTACGGTTTGGATCATATTCGATACGCTCGACGGTGGCAGAGATGCCATCTTTGTCGTTGCGACGGAAATCGACCAGACGATAATGCTGCTTATGGCCACCACCGATGTGACGAGTGGTAATGCGACCATTGTTGTTACGACCACCAGTCTTCGATTTTTTCTCGAGCAGCGGTGCGTGAGGAGCGCCTTTATGCAGCTCCTGGTTGACCACCTTGACCACAAAACGGCGGCCAGGGGAAGTCGGTTTGCATTTAACGATTGCCATGATGCACCCCTTCCTTACTCAGCACTGCTGCTGAAATCGAGATCTTGGCCTGGCTGAAGGGAGATAACTGCCTTCTTCCAGTCATTACGCTTGCCCAGACCGCGAGCAGTGCGCTTGCTCTTACCCAGAACATTCAGGGTAGTAACACGCTCTACTTTCACGCTGAACAGGCTTTCGACGGCCTTCTTGATTTCCAGCTTGGTTGCGTCAGTCGCAACCTTGAAAACGAACTGGCCTTTCTTGTCAGCCAGAACCGTAGCCTTCTCGGAAACGTGCGGGCCAAGCAGAACTTTAAATACGCGTTCCTGGTTCATCCCAGCAGCTCCTCGAATTTCTTCACGGCCGACACGGTGATCAACACCTTGTCGTATGCGATCAGACTAACTGGATCGGAACCTTGCACGTCACGTACATCAACGTGTGGCAGGTTGCGAGCAGCCAGGTACAGGTTCTGATCAACCACTTCAGACACGATCAAGACGTCAGTCAGGCCCATGCCGGTCAGTTTGTTCAGCAGATCTTTGGTCTTCGGTGCATCAACAGCGAAGTCCTGAACCACAACCAGACGATCAGTACGCACCAGCTCAGCAAGGATGGAACGCATTGCTGCGCGATACATCTTCTTGTTCAGCTTCTGGGTGTGATCCTGAGGACGAGCTGCGAAAGTGGTACCGCCGCCACGCCAGATTGGGCTACGGATAGTACCGGCACGAGCACGGCCAGTACCTTTCTGACGCCATGGGCGCTTACCGCCACCACGAACGTCGGAACGGGTCTTTTGCTGCTTGCTACCTTGACGGCCGCCGGCCATGTAGGCCACGACTGCTTGGTGAACCAGCGTCTCGTTGAATTCGCCGCCAAATGTCAGTTCGGAAACTTCGATCGCTTGAGCGTCATTTACATTTAATTGCATGTCAGCTTCCCCTTAACCGCGAGCCTTGGCTGCTGGACGTACAACCAAGTTGCCGCCAGTAGCGCCAGGAACAGCACCCTTGACCAACAACAGATTGCGTTCAGCGTCCACGCGCACTACTTCGAGGGACTGCACGGTCACGCGCTCAGCGCCCATATGACCGGACATTTTTTTGCCCTTGAATACACGACCAGGAGTCTGGCACTGGCCGATAGAGCCTGGAACGCGGTGGGACACGGAGTTACCGTGGGTATTATCTTGCCCGCGGAAGTTCCAACGCTTGATCGTACCCTGGAAGCCTTTACCCTTGGACTGACCGGTTACATCAACCAGTTGACCAGCAGCGAAGATTTCAGCGTTGATCAGATCGCCGGCCTGGTACTCGCCTTCTTCAAGGCGGAATTCCATTACGGTACGACCAGCGGCAACGTTCGCTTTAGCGAAGTGGCCAGCTTGAGCAGCTGTAACACGCGAAGCACGACGCTCGCCTACAGTGACTTGCACTGCACGATAGCCATCGGTCTCTTCAGTTTTGAACTGGGTGACGCGATTCGGCTCGATCTCAATGACCGTGACCGGAATGGAGACACCTTCTTCGGTGAAAATACGGGTCATACCGCATTTACGACCGACTACACCAATAGTCATGTTGTAAACCTCATGAGTGTACGGGGCTTTCACCCGCTATGGCCGCCCATTTCAGAGCGTTACACGACTAAGACCGAGTCTTAGCCGAGGCTGATCTGCACTTCCACACCGGCCGCAAGATCAAGCTTCATAAGTGCATCAACGGTTTTATCCGTTGGCTGGACGATGTCCAGAACGCGCTTATGAGTACGGATCTCGTACTGGTCACGCGCGTCTTTGTTGACGTGCGGGGAGACCAGAACGGTGAACCGCTCTTTACGGGTAGGCAGTGGAATTGGACCACGCACTTGAGCACCAGTACGTTTCGCGGTTTCCACGATTTCCTGGGTGGATTGGTCGATCAGGCGATGGTCAAAAGCCTTCAACCTGATACGGATTTGCTGATTTTGCATTGGATTTCAGACTCCGGCTGCTATTCCCACCGAGCGCAATACGCCCGTTAAAAGGAGGCGCAATTCTATAGACGCCCCATATAGGTGTCAACCCAATAAAAAAGCCCCCGCTAAGCGGGGGCTTTTTCAACTATCGAAGCTTACTCAAAAAAGAGCTTACTCGATGATTTTGGCTACGACGCCAGCGCCGACGGTACGACCGCCTTCACGGATAGCGAAACGCAGACCGTCTTCCATTGCGATGGTCTTGATCAGGGTGACAACCATTTTGATGTTGTCGCCTGGCATTACCATTTCAACGCCTTCCGGCAGTTCGCAGTTACCAGTCACGTCAGTTGTACGGAAGTAGAACTGTGGACGGTAGCCTTTGAAGAACGGAGTGTGACGACCGCCTTCTTCTTTGCTCAGAACGTAGACTTCAGCTTCGAACTTGGTGTGCGGCTTAACCGAACCTGGCTTAACCAGAACCTGGCCACGCTCAACGTCGTCACGCTTGGTACCACGCAGCAGAACGCCGCAGTTCTCGCCAGCACGACCTTCGTCGAGCAGCTTACGGAACATTTCAACACCGGTGCAGGTGGTGACGGTGGTGTCACGCAGACCAACGATTTCCAGTGGATCCTGAACCTTGACGATACCGCGCTCGATACGGCCAGTTACAACAGTACCGCGACCGGAGATCGAGAATACGTCTTCGATTGGCATCAGGAACGGCTTGTCGATAACACGGACCGGATCTGGGATGTAGCTATCCAGAGTCTCAACCAGTTTACGAACGGCAGTGGTGCCCATTTCGTTGTCGTCTTGGCCGTTCAGAGCCATCAGAGCCGAACCGATGATGATCGGAGTGTCATCGCCCGGGAAGTCGTAAGTGCTCAGCAGATCGCGCACTTCCATCTCAACCAGTTCCAGCAGCTCAGCGTCGTCAACCATGTCAGCCTTGTTCAGGAAGACCACGATGTACGGAACGCCAACCTGACGGGACAGCAGGATGTGCTCACGGGTTTGAGGCATCGGACCATCAGCGGCCGAGCAAACCAGGATAGCGCCGTCCATCTGAGCAGCACCGGTGATCATGTTCTTCACATAGTCAGCGTGACCTGGGCAGTCAACGTGAGCGTAGTGACGGATCAGCGAGTTGTATTCAACGTGCGCGGTGTTGATGGTGATACCACGAGCCTTTTCTTCCGGAGCGCTGTCGATCTTGTCGAAAGCAACAACGGCCGAACCGAAAACTTCGGAGCAGACGCGAGTCAGAGCAGCGGTCAGCGTGGTTTTACCGTGGTCGACGTGACCGATGGTGCCAACGTTGACGTGCGGGAGGGTACGGTCAAATTTTTCTTTAGCCACGACAATTAACTCCTAGCCTAAAGGGGCTGAATCAGCCTTGTTTTTTGGTAACGGTTTCGACGATGTGCGACGGAGCCGTATTGTATTTTTTGAATTCCATAGAGTAGCTTGCGCGACCTTGGGACATGGAACGGACGTCAGTTGCATAACCGAACATCTCGCCCAGCGGAACTTCGGCACGAATTACTTTGCCGGAGACCGTGTCTTCCATACCCAGGATCATGCCGCGACGACGGTTAAGGTCGCCCATCACGTCACCCATATAGTCTTCAGGCGTAACAACCTCTACCGCCATGATCGGCTCAAGCAGCTCACCACCACCCTTCTGGGCCAGTTGCTTGGTCGCCATGGAAGCAGCCACCTTAAACGCCATCTCGTTGGAGTCGACGTCGTGGTAGGAACCATCAAACACGGTAGCCTTCAAGCCGATCAGCGGATAGCCGGCGACGACGCCGTTCTTCATCTGCTCTTCGATGCCCTTCTGGATAGCCGGGATGTATTCCTTAGGAACCACACCACCCACTACTTCGTTCAGGAATTGCAGACCTTCCTGACCTTCGTCAGCAGGAGCAAAACGAATCCAGCAGTGACCGAACTGGCCACGACCGCCGGACTGACGAACGAACTTGCCTTCAATTTCGCAGCTCTTCGTGATGCGCTCACGGTACGAAACTTGAGGCTTACCGATGTTGGCTTCGACGTTGAACTCACGGCGCATCCGGTCAACTAGGATGTCCAGGTGCAACTCGCCCATGCCGGAGATGATCGTTTGACCAGTCTCTTCATCAGTCTTGACGCGGAAAGACGGGTCTTCCTGAGCAAGTTTGCCCAGAGCGATACCCATTTTTTCCTGGTCGTCCTTGGTCTTAGGCTCTACGGCAACCGAAATAACCGGCTCCGGGAAGTCCATGCGAACCAGGATGATTGGCTTGTCAGCGTTGCACAAAGTCTCACCAGTGGTGACATCCTTCATGCCGATCAAGGCCGCGATGTCACCAGCGCGTACTTCCTTGATCTCTTCACGGGCGTTTGCGTGCATTTGCACCATACGACCCACGCGCTCTTTCTTGCCTTTAACCGAGTTGATAACGCCGTCGCCGGAGGCCAACACGCCCGAGTAAACCCGAACAAAGGTCAAGGTACCCACGAATGGGTCGGTAGCGATCTTGAACGCCAGAGCCGAGAACGGCTCGCTGTCGTCTGCGTGACGCTCCATCTCCTTGGTCTCGTCATCCGGGTCAGTACCCTTGATGGCAGGAATGTCGGTAGGAGCCGGCAGGTAGTCGATCACGGCGTCGAGAACCAGGGGAACACCCTTGTTCTTGAAGGAAGAACCACAAACAGCCAGAACGATCTCACCAGCGATAGTACGCTGACGCAGAGCGGCCTTGATTTCCGCGTTGGTGAGCTCTTCACCTTCGAGGTACTTGTTCATCAGCTCTTCGCTGGCTTCGGCCGCAGCCTCAACCATGTTGCCGCGCCACTCGTCAGCCAGTTCCTGCAGTTCAGCAGGGATAGGCTTGCGAACTGGAACCATGCCCTTGTCAGCATCATTCCAGTAAACAGCTTCCATGGACATCAGATCGATCTGACCCTGGAAGTTGTCTTCGGAACCGATGGCCAACTGGATTGGCACCGGAGTGTGACCCAGACGCTGCTTGATCTGACCGATCACGCGCAGGAAGTTGGCACCAGCACGGTCCATCTTGTTTACGTAAACAAGACGTGGAACGCCGTATTTGTTGGCTTGACGCCATACGGTTTCCGACTGAGGCTCAACACCCGAGGTGCCGCAGAACACAACGACCGCGCCGTCGAGAACACGCAAGGAACGCTCAACTTCAATAGTGAAGTCAACGTGGCCCGGGGTGTCGATGACGTTGAAGCGGTATTGGTCCTTGTGCTGCTTCTCGGAACCCTGCCAGAAGGCGGTAATGGCAGCAGAAGTAATGGTAATACCACGCTCCTGCTCCTGCACCATCCAGTCTGTGGTCGCGGCGCCGTCATGCACCTCGCCCATTTTGTGACTTTTGCCAGTGTAAAAAAGGACGCGCTCGGTGGTGGTGGTTTTACCAGCATCCACGTGAGCAACGATACCAATGTTACGGTAGCGGTTAATCGGTGTAGTACGAGCCATAAAGCCCTCGCAAAATTAGTGACGCTAAAATTAGAAGCGGTAGTGCGAGAAAGCCTTGTTGGCTTCAGCCATACGGTGCACGTCTTCACGCTTCTTAACTGCAGCACCTTTGCCTTCGGCAGCGTCCAACAGTTCGCCAGCCAAACGCAGAGCCATAGACTTCTCGCCGCGCTTACGGGCGAAGTCTACCAACCAGCGCATTGCCAGAGCGTTACGACGGGACGGACGAACTTCGACCGGAACCTGGTAAGTAGCACCGCCTACACGGCGCGACTTCACTTCGACCAGCGGAGCGATGGCGTCGAGAGCTTTCTCGAAGATTTCCAGGGGATCGCTGTTCTTGCGTTCTTTAACCTTTTCCAGCGCGCCATAAACGATACGCTCGGCAACGGCTTTCTTGCCGCTTTCCATTACGTGGTTCATGAACTTGGCCAGAATCTGGCTGCCGTATTTTGGATCGTCAAGCACTTCGCGCTTGGCTGCTACGCGTCTTCTTGGCATGGATAAGCCCTCAAACGGTCTTCAGGTTCGCTCGGAATCGGTGCCCTTTCGGGACGCCTCCGACCTTACTCTTATCGACTCAGAAAAATAGAAAATCAGTTCTTACAAAAAGCCACTACTACTTAGGCTTTTTGGTACCGTACTTCGAACGACCCTGGTTACGACCTTTAACGCCGGAAGTATCCAAAGAACCGCGTACGGTGTGGTAACGAACACCTGGCAAGTCTTTTACACGACCGCCGCGGATCAGTACCACGCTGTGCTCTTGCAGGTTGTGGCCTTCACCACCGATGTACGAGGAAACCTCGAAACCGTTGGTCAGACGCACACGGCATACTTTACGCAGTGCCGAGTTAGGTTTTTTCGGCGTGGTGGTATACACACGGGTGCATACGCCACGACGTTGCGGGCAGTTCTGCAGCGCAGGCACGTCGGATTTCTCGACGATACGCTTACGCGGCTGACGTACCAGCTGGTTGATAGTTGCCATCTACTAGCTCCACTGTTGTCTTGCGACGCTATTGTCTTGCAAGAAAAGCAAAATGGCAGGAACGAATTCCCGCCAAATTTAGGGGTACAAGAGTCTAAAGAGGATCTTGTCCCCAGTCAAGGCAAGGCCCCGACCTCCCCGCTCATCCAACCTCGACAAATTGTCTCGATTCGATGAACGGAACGGCCAGGGCCTTACGCTCATTTATCGCAGAACTCAGTTACCGCTTGAGTTCAGCGCTTCGGTCAGTGCAGCTTCCACTTCACTGGCGCTTACGCGCAACGGTTTGTCAGCATCACGACGGCGCTTACGCTCACTGTGATAAGCCAGACCGGTACCCGCCGGGATCAGACGACCCACGACTACGTTTTCTTTCAGGCCGCGCAGGTAATCGCGCTTGCCGGTTACCGCCGCTTCGGTCAGTACGCGGGTGGTTTCCTGGAAGGAAGCCGCCGAAATGAACGATTCGGTGGACAACGACGCCTTCGTGATACCCAACAGCACGCGAGTGAACTTGGAAACGAATTTCTCGTCGCCAGCCAGACGCTCGTTCTCTACCAGAACGTGAGTCAATTCCATCTGGTCGCCCTTGATGAAACTGGAATCGCCGGATTCAGCGATTTCAACTTTACGCAGCATCTGACGCAGGATGGTCTCGATGTGCTTATCGTTGATCTTCACGCCTTGCAGACGGTAAACGTCCTGGATCTCGTTCACGATGTACTTGGCCAGCGCACTCACACCCAGCAGACGCAGGATGTCGTGTGGATCGCTCGGACCGTCGGAGATAACTTCGCCGCGGTTTACCTGTTCGCCTTCGAAGACGTTCAGGTGACGCCACTTCGGAATCAGCTCTTCGTACGGATCGCTACCGTCGTTCGGGGTGATAACCAGACGGCGCTTGCCTTTGGTCTCTTTACCGAACGCGATGGTGCCGCTGACTTCAGCCAGAATCGACGCTTCTTTCGGGCGACGGGCTTCGAACAAGTCGGCAACACGCGGCAGACCACCGGTGATGTCACGGGTCTTCGAAGTCTCTTGCGGAATACGAGCGATAACATCACCGATCGCGATTTTCGCACCATCCGCAACACCGACCAGGGCGTTGGCTGGCAGGAAGTACTGAGCGATAACGTCAGTGCCTGGCAGCAACAGATCCTTACCGTTGTCATCAACCATCTTCACAGCAGGACGGATATCTTTGCCGGCAGCTGGACGGTCTTTGGCGTCGAGTACTTCAATGTTGGTCATACCGGTCAATTCGTCAGTCTGACGCTTGATCGTGATGCCTTCTTCCATGCCCACGTAGGTCACGGTACCTTTCATTTCGGTAACGATTGGGTGAGTGTGCGGATCCCACTTGGCCACGATTGCGCCAGCGTCGACCTTGTCACCTTCTTTAACCGAAATCACAGCACCATACGGCAGCTTGTAACGCTCGCGCTCACGACCGAAGTCATCAGCGATCGCCAGCTCACCGGAACGGGACACAGCAACCAGGCAACCATCCACTCGCTCAACATGCTTCAGGTTATGCAGACGGACGGTACCGCCATTCTTCACCTGAACGCTGTCGGCTGCGGAGGTCCGGCTTGCCGCACCACCGATGTGGAAAGTACGCATGGTCAGCTGGGTACCCGGCTCACCGATGGACTGGGCAGCGATAACGCCGACCGCCTCACCGATGTTCACCTGGTGACCACGAGCCAAGTCACGGCCGTAGCACTTGGCGCAAATGCCGTAGCGGGTTTCGCAGCTGATCGGCGAACGCACGATCACTTCGTCGATGCTGTTCAGCTCGATGAACTCGACCCACTTCTCGTCTACCAGCGTGCCGGCAGGAACGATGATTTCTTCGGTACCTGGCTTGAATACGTCACGGGCAATGACACGACCCAATACGCGCTCACCCAACGGCTCGACAACGTCACCGCCTTCGATGTGCGGAGTCATTACCAGGCCATGTTCGGTGCCGCAATCGATCTCGGTCACAACCAGATCCTGCGCCACGTCTACCAGACGACGAGTCAGGTAACCGGAGTTCGCAGTTTTCAACGCGGTATCCGCCAAACCTTTACGAGCACCGTGAGTGGAGATGAAGTACTGAAGTACGCTCAAACCTTCACGGAAGTTCGCAGTAATCGGCGTTTCAATGATGGAACCGTCCGGCTTGGCCATCAGGCCACGCATACCGGCGAGCTGACGGATCTGAGCAGCAGAACCCCGTGCGCCCGAGTCGGCCATCATGTACATCGAGTTGAAGGACTCTTGGTCGACTTCGACGCCATGACGGTCGATGACTTTCTCTTTCGAGAGGTTGGCCATCATCGCCTTGGAAACTTCGTCGTTCGCCTTGGACCAAAGGTCGATTACTTTGTTGTACTTCTCGCCCTGGGTTACCAGGCCGGAGGCGTACTGACTTTCGATCTCTTTCACTTCGTCGGTGGCTGCACCGATGATGCGGGCTTTTTCATCCGGGATAACGAAGTCGTTAACACCGATGGAAACGCCGGAGATGGTCGAATAAGCAAAACCGGTGTACATCAACTGGTCAGCGAAGATCACGGTCTCTTTCAAACCAACCACGCGGTAGCACTGGTTGATCAGCTTGGAGATCGCCTTTTTCTTCATCGGCTGGTTGACGACGTCGTACGACAGGCCAGGTGGAACAACCTGGAACAACAGCGCACGACCAACAGTAGTGTCAACGATACGGGTGTTCTTGACGCTGCCACCATCACGATCGTTGACGGTTTCGTTGATCCGCACTTTGACCTTGGCGTGCAGTGCGGCTTCGCCGGCACGGAACACACGGTCAACTTCCTGCAGATCCGCGAACACACGACCTTCGCCCTTGGCGTTGATCGCTTCACGAGTCATGTAGTACAGACCCAATACAACGTCCTGCGACGGAACGATGATTGGCTCACCGTTGGCTGGCGACAGAATGTTGTTGGTCGACATCATCAACGCACGCGCTTCCAACTGGGCTTCCAGTGTCAGCGGTACGTGCACGGCCATTTGGTCGCCGTCGAAGTCGGCGTTGTACGCAGCACAGACCAGAGGGTGCAGCTGGATAGCCTTACCTTCGATCAGTACCGGTTCAAACGCCTGGATACCCAGACGGTGAAGGGTCGGTGCACGGTTGAGGAGAACCGGGTGTTCGCGAATCACTTCAGCGAGAACGTCCCAAACCTCTGGCAGCTCGCGCTCGACCATCTTCTTGGCAGCTTTGATGGTGGTAGCAAGACCACGCATTTCCAGCTTGCCGAAAATGAACGGCTTGAACAGCTCGAGAGCCATCTTCTTCGGCAGACCGCACTGGTGCAGACGCAGGGTCGGGCCAACGGTAATTACCGAACGACCGGAGTAGTCAACACGCTTACCGAGCAAGTTCTGACGGAAACGACCCTGCTTACCCTTGATCATGTCAGCCAGGGATTTCAGAGGACGCTTGTTGGAACCGGTGATAGCGCGACCACGACGACCGTTGTCGAGCAGTGCGTCGACGGCTTCCTGCAACATACGCTTTTCGTTGCGCACGATAATGTCCGGAGCGGACAGATCGAGCAGACGCTTCAAGCGGTTGTTACGGTTGATCACTCGACGATACAGATCGTTGAGGTCGGAAGTCGCGAAGCGACCGCCATCCAGCGGGACCAGTGGGCGCAGATCTGGTGGCAGAACCGGCAGAACGGTCAGCACCATCCACTCTGGCAGGTTGCCGGAACCCTGGAAGGCTTCCATCAACTTCAGACGCTTGGACAGCTTCTTGATCTTGGTTTCAGAGTTGGTTTGCGGAATTTCTTCACGCAGACGGCCAATCTCGTGCTCCAGGTCGATAGCGTGCAGCAGTTCGCGGACAGCTTCAGCCCCCATGCGAGCATCGAAATCGTCACCGAACTCTTCCAGCGCTTCGAAGTACTGCTCGTCGTTGAGCAGCTGACCTTTTTCAAGGGTGGTCATGCCTGGATCAATAACGACATAGCTCTCGAAGTAGAGAACGCGTTCGATATCACGCAGGGTCATGTCCATCAGCAAGCCGATACGGGACGGCAGCGATTTCAGGAACCAGATATGGGCAACTGGCGAGGCCAGCTCGATGTGCGCCATGCGCTCACGACGAACTTTTGCCAGCGCGACTTCAACGCCGCACTTCTCGCAGATCACACCACGGTGCTTCAAGCGCTTGTACTTACCGCACAGGCACTCGTAATCCTTTACCGGGCCAAAGATCTTGGCGCAGAACAGGCCGTCACGCTCAGGTTTGAACGTACGGTAGTTGATGGTTTCCGGCTTTTTAACTTCACCGAACGACCACGAACGGATCATCTCAGGCGATGCCAATCCAATACGGATGGCGTCGAACTCTTCGACTTGACCCTGGTTTTTCAGCAAATTCAGTAGGTCTTTCAAGGCCTTTCCTCCTGGCGGAGCAGAGAGCGGGCAATCCTGCCCCGCTCTCGATTCGCGTCACGTGTTATTCGGTTTCCAGATCGATATCGATGCCGAGGGAACGAATTTCTTTGATCAACACGTTGAAGGACTCGGGCATGCCCGGTTCCATACGGTGATCGCCGTCCACGATGTTTTTGTACATCTTGGTCCGGCCGTTCACATCGTCCGACTTCACTGTGAGCATTTCTTGCAGAGTGTAAGCAGCACCGTATGCTTCCAGTGCCCAGACCTCCATCTCCCCGAAACGCTGACCACCGAACTGTGCCTTACCACCCAGCGGCTGCTGGGTAACCAGGCTGTACGAACCGGTAGAACGAGCGTGCATCTTGTCGTCTACCAAGTGGTTCAGCTTCAGCATGTACATGTAGCCAACAGTAACCGGGCGCTCGAACTTGTTGCCGGTACGGCCGTCGGTCAGCTGCATCTGGCCGCTTTCTGGCAGGTCTGCCAGTTTCAGCATGGCCTTGATTTCGCTTTCCTTGGCGCCGTCGAACACTGGAGTGGCCATTGGCACGCCGCCACGCAGGTTCTTCGCCAGATCCAGGATTTCCTGGTCGGAGAAGCTATCCAGATCTTCGTTACGACCGCCGATCTGGTTGTAGATCTCGTCCAGGAAGGTGCGAAGTTCAGCAACTTTACGCTGCTCTTCTACCATCCGGTTGATCTTCTCGCCCAGACCTTTGGCCGCGAGGCCCAGGTGGGTTTCAAGGATCTGACCAACGTTCATACGCGAAGGTACGCCCAACGGGTTGAGGACGACGTCGACCGGGGTGCCATTGGCATCATGCGGCATGTCTTCAACTGGCATGATCACGGAGACCACACCTTTGTTACCGTGACGACCGGCCATCTTGTCGCCCGGCTGGATGCGACGACGGATTGCCAGGTAAACCTTGACGATTTTCAGCACGCCTGGAGCCAGGTCATCGCCCTGCTGCAGTTTGCGCTTCTTGTCTTCGAACTTGTCGTCCAGCAGACGGCGGCGATCAACGATGTAGGCCTGAGCCTTCTCGAGCTGCTCGTTCAGAGCATCTTCAGCCATGCGCAGCTTGAACCACTGACCATGCTCAAGACCGTCGAGAACTTCGTCGGTGATTTCCTGACCTTTCTTCAGACCGGCGCCGCCTTCGGCTTTGTGGCCGACCAGAGCGGAACGCAGACGTTCGAAAGTGGCGCCTTCAACGATACGGAACTCTTCGTTCAGATCCTTGCGGATCTCGTCGAGCTGAGTCTTCTCGATCGACAGTGCACGAGCATCACGCTCGACGCCGTCACGGGTGAAGACCTGTACGTCGATGACGGTACCCTTGGTGCCGGTAGGCACACGCAGAGAGGTGTCTTTAACGTCGCTGGCTTTTTCACCGAAGATGGCACGCAGCAGTTTTTCTTCCGGAGTCAGTTGGGTCTCGCCTTTCGGAGTGACCTTACCAACCAGGATGTCGCCTGCGCCAACTTCAGCACCTACGTAAACGATACCGGCTTCGTCCAGTTTGTTCAGTGCAGCTTCACCCACGTTCGGGATGTCTGCAGTGATTTCCTCAGGCCCAAGCTTGGTGTCACGTGCCACACAGGTCAGTTCCTGAATGTGGATCGTGGTGAAACGGTCTTCCTGAACAACACGCTCGGACAGGCAGATGGAGTCTTCGAAGTTGAAGCCGTTCCATGCCATGAACGCGATGCGCATGTTCTGACCCAGAGCCAGTTCACCCATATCGGTGGACGGACCATCGGCCATGATGTCGCTGCGCTGAACCCGATCACCCTTGCTCACCAGCGGACGCTGGTTGATGCAGGTGTTCTGGTTGGAGCGGGTGTACTTGGTCAGGTTGTAGATGTCGACACCAGCTTCGCCGGTTTCAACTTCGTCATCAGCAACACGAACCACAATACGGCTGGCGTCGACGGAATCGATCACGCCACCACGACGAGCCACGACGCAAACGCCGGAGTCACGGGCTACGTTACGCTCCATGCCGGTACCGACCAGCGGCTTGTCAGCGCGAAGCGTTGGTACAGCTTGACGCTGCATGTTCGAACCCATCAACGCACGGTTGGCGTCGTCGTGCTCGAGGAACGGGATCAGCGACGCAGCAACCGAAACTACCTGCTTGGGCGATACATCCATCAAGGTGACGTCTTCCGGCGCCTTAACGGTGAACTCGTTCAAGTGACGAACAGCTACCAGCTCGTCGATCAGGATTTTCTTGTCGTTCATCGTGGCCGAAGCCTGAGCGATCACGTGATCAGCTTCTTCGATGGCGGACAGGAATACGATCTCGTCGGTGACCAAAGCGTCTTTCACCACACGGTACGGGCTCTCGAGGAAGCCATACTGGTTGGTGCGCGCATAAGCAGCCAAGGAGTTGATCAGACCGATGTTCGGACCTTCCGGCGTTTCAATCGGGCATACACGACCGTAGTGAGTCGGGTGTACGTCACGCACTTCAAAGCCAGCACGCTCACGAGTCAAACCGCCAGGGCCGAGTGCAGAGACACGACGCTTGTGGGTGATCTCGGACAGCGGGTTGTTCTGGTCCATGAACTGGGAAAGCTGGCTGGAACCGAAGAACTCTTTCACCGCCGCAGCCACTGGCTTGGCGTTGATCAGGTCTTGCGGCATCAGGCCTTCGCTTTCAGCCATCGACAGACGCTCTTTGACCGCACGCTCAACACGCACCAGGCCAACGCGGAACTGGTTCTCGGCCATTTCGCCTACGCAGCGAACACGACGGTTACCCAGGTGGTCGATGTCATCGACGATGCCTTTGCCGTTACGGATGTCGACCAGAGTCTTCAGTACCGCGACGATGTCTTCTTTGCACAACACGCCCGAACCTTCGATCTCGGTACGACCGATACGACGGTTGAACTTCATCCGGCCGACCGCAGACAGGTCATAGCGCTCAGGGCTGAAGAACAGGTTGTTGAACAGGGTTTCGGCAGCGTCTTTGGTTGGCGGCTCGCCAGGACGCATCATGCGATAGATCTCGACCAGCGCTTCCAATTGGTTGCTGGTGGAGTCGATCTTCAGAGTGTCGGAGACGAACGGACCGCAGTCGATATCGTTGGTGTACAGAGTTTCGATGCGAACAACCTGAGCCTTGGCGATTTTTGCCAGGATTTCGGTGTTCAGCTCGGTGTTGCACTCTGCCAGGATTTCGCCGGTTGCCGGATGCACGATGACCTTGGCGGTAGTGCGACCCAGGACGTAGTCCAGAGGCACTTGCAGCTCTTTGATCCCTGCTTTTTCCAGCTGGTTGATGTGGCGAGCAGTAATACGACGACCTTGCTCGACAATAACCTTGCCTTTGTCATCCAGGATATCCAGGACAGCAATTTCACCACGCAGACGCTGAGGAACCAGTTCCAGGCTGAGGTTTTCACCTTGCACGTGGAAGACGTTGGTGGTGTAGAACGCATCCAGCACTTCTTCAGTGGTATAGCCCAGAGCGCGCAGCAGTACCGATGCAGGCAGCTTGCGACGACGGTCAATACGCACGAACACGCAGTCTTTCGGATCGAACTCGAAGTCCAACCACGAACCGCGGTAAGGAATGATGCGCGCGGAGTACAGGAGTTTGCCGGAGCTGTGCGTCTTGCCACGGTCGTGGTCGAAGAACACGCCCGGGGAACGGTGCAGCTGGGAAACGATTACACGCTCGGTACCGTTGATTACGAAGGTACCGTTTTCAGTCATCAGGGGGATTTCACCCATGTAGACTTCTTGCTCTTTGATGTCCTTGATCGCTTTGTTCGACGATTCTTTGTCGAAAATGATCAGGCGCACTTTTACCCGCAAAGGTACGGCGTAAGTTACACCGCGCAACACGCATTCTTTGACATCAAATGCCGGTTCGCCCAGGCGATAACCGACGTACTCCAGCGCAGCATTGCCGGAGTAGCTGATGATCGGGAAAACGGATTTGAAGGCCGCATGCAGGCCCACGTCGCGGAACTGATCTTTAGTCGCTCCCGCTTGCAAGAATTCACGATACGAATCCAGCTGGATGGCCAGGAGGTACGGCACATCCATGACGTCCGGCAACTTGCTAAAGTCCTTGCGGATACGTTTTTTCTCAGTATATGAGTAAGCCATCAGCGTTCCCCAGCTTGGTCACCTGCTTGTTTGGCCCCTCCCGACGGGAGCAGCCAGAAAATCGTGCAAACCCCATGGTTTGCGCCACCGCATCGGGTGGTTACAACTCGTTACCAGCACCGACCCAGTCGGCTGCCAATAACGGAAAAAGGCCGGTGGCAAGAGCCACCAGCCATCAGCCTTTCGCTTAACGCTCGGGCTGGAGGTGCAAAGTCGATGCTTACTTCAGCTCGACTTTAGCGCCTGCTTCTTCCAGAGTTGCTTTGGCTTTGTCAGCTGCGTCTTTCGAAACAGCTTCCAGAACCATCGCAGGAGCACCGTCAACTACAGCCTTGGCTTCTTTCAGGCCCAGACCGGTCAGTTCACGTACTGCCTTGATCACGTTAACTTTCTTCTCGCCAGCTTCGGTCAGCATGACGTTGAATTCAGTTTGTTCTTCAACAACGGCAGCAACAGCAGCTGGACCAGCGGAAGCAGCGGCAGCGGAAACGCCGAACTTCTCTTCCATGGCCTTGATCAGCTCAACGATTTCCAGAACGGATTTTTCGCCGATTGCTTCGATGATTTGGTCGTTAGTCAGAGACATGACTATAAATTCCTGTATTGGGGTGACAGCCTACGCGGCCATCGAAATAAACAATAAACGCTGAAAGGAGTCGCTCAGCCTTAGGCTGCGGCAGCTTCTTTCTGGTCGCGAAGGGCCGCCAGAGTACGAGCCAATTTGCTGGTTGCGCCTTGAATCACGCTCATCAGCTGAGAAATTGCTTCGTCACGGGTCGGCAGACTTGCCAGTACGTCGATCTGATTAGCTGCGAGGAACTTGCCCTCGAACGCAGCTGCCTTGATCTCGAACTTATCCTGACCTTTTGCGAATTCTTTGAAGATGCGAGCAGCAGCGCCCGGATGTTCTTTCGAAAATGCAATCAAGGTCGGGCCGGTGAACACGTCGTTGAGCACGTCATATTGAGTGCCAGCAACGGCGCGCTTGAGCAGGGTGTTACGTACAACACGTACGTAAACGCCAGCTTCACGAGCCTCTTTACGGAGTCCGGTCATAGCGCCAACTGTCACGCCGCGGGCATCAGCCACAACAGCAGACAGGGCAACATTGGCAGCCTCGTTGACTTCAGCGACGATGGCCTTCTTGTCTTCGAGTTTAATTGCCACGGGTTTAACTCCTGCTTGTTACCGTTTCATCCAACCGAAGCCGGATGTCGTTTTGGTGTCTGATTCGGTAAGGAACCGGGAGCACCATCTGCGTAGGCTTGGGGTTTAAGACTTGCGTCGCCTACGGTCTTGGATAGCCCCCGCCAGGCAGGGACCCCAATCTTTCAATTGACGCAATCGCTTGCGCCAACCTGTGTCTTACGCGTCGAGCGAGCCTTGGTCGATGACCAGACCTGGACCCATGGTGGTGCTCAGGGTAACGCGCTTGACGTAAATACCTTTCGAGGAAGCTGGCTTGATACGCTTCAGATCAGCGATCAGGGCTTCAACGTTTTCCTTCAGCTTGACGGCATCGAAGCCGACTTTGCCAACGGAGGTGTGGATGATGCCGTTTTTGTCGGTGCGATAACGAACCTGACCAGCCTTGGCGTTTTTAACCGCGGTAGCTACGTCTGGAGTTACAGTGCCGACTTTAGGGTTAGGCATCAGGCCGCGCGGGCCCAGGATCTGACCCAACTGACCCACAACGCGCATTGCATCCGGGGATGCGATAACTACGTCATAGTTCAGGTCGCCGCCTTTCATTTCGGCAGCCAGGTCGTCCATACCTACACGGTCAGCGCCGGCAGCCAGAGCGGCCTCAGCAGCTGGACCCTGGGTGAACACAGCAACGCGAACGGTCTTGCCAGTGCCGTGTGGCAGCACAGTAGCGCTACGAACAACCTGGTCAGATTTACGCGGGTCAACACCCAGGTTCACAGCAACGTCGAACGACTCGCTGAACTTTACAGTCGACAGCTCAGCCAGCAGAGCAGCAGCGTCTACAAAGTTGTAGGACTTGCCTGCTTCGATTTTGCCGGCGATAGCCTTTTGACGCTTGGTCAACTTAGCCATTACACACCCTCCACGTTAAGGCCCATGCTACGAGCAGAACCGGCGATAGTACGCACGGCTGCTTCCATATCAGCTGCAGTCAGATCCGCGTTTTTGGTTTTCGCGATTTCTTCCAGCTGAGCACGAGTCACGGTGCCAACCTTAACGGTGTTCGGACGAGCGGAACCGCTAGTCAGACCAGCAGCCTTCTTCAGCAGAACCGAAGCAGGTGTGGATTTGGTTTCGAAAGTGAAGCTACGGTCGCTATAGACAGTGATGATCACTGGAGTCGGCAGACCTGGCTCAATACCCTGAGTACGGGCGTTGAAAGCCTTGCAGAATTCCATGATGTTCACGCCGTGCTGACCCAGAGCAGGACCAACAGGTGGGCTTGGGTTAGCCTGAGCGGCCTTCACTTGCAGCTTGATGTAAGCGGTAATCTTCTTGGCCATGAGGCACTCCAATTACGGGTTCGAACGCCTCGAAAGGCTCCCCGGTTACTTGCGCGTTTATCCCAGTGACGACAAAACCCCACAGCCTAGGGCTGCGGGGTTGGGATGCTTGCTCAGCTAGACTTTTTCGACCTGGCTGAACTCTAGCTCTACCGGAGTAGAGCGACCGAAAATGAGCACTGCCACTTGGATCCGGCTCTTCTCGTAGTTAACTTCTTCAACCGTGCCAGTAAAATCAGCAAACGGCCCGTCATTGACACGTACCGACTCGCCCGGCTCGAACAACGTCTTCGGCTTCGGCTTGTCGCTACCGTCAGCAACGCGACGCAGAATCGCTTCTGCCTCTTTATCTGTGATCGGTGCAGGCTTATCAGCAGTACCGCCAATGAAACCCATCACCCGAGGAGTATCCTTGACCAAGTGCCAAGTACCCTCGTTCATGTCCATCTGGACCAGCACATAACCTGGGAAGAACTTGCGCTCGCTTTTGCGTTTCTGGCCATTACGCATTTCAACCACTTCTTCAGTGGGAACCAGAATTTCGCCAAAGCCATCTTCCATGCCAGCCAGCTTTACGCGCTCTACCAACGAGCGCATGACATGCTTCTCGTAACCGGAGTAAGCATGCACAACGTACCAACGCTTAGCCACGGGACACCCTTAGCCGACAATCAAGGAAACAAGCCAGCCGAGCAGGGAATCAAGCCCCCACAACAGCAACGCCATAACCAGAACAACAGCCACAACAATCAGCGTGGTCTGCGTGGTTTCTTGGCGAGTTGGCCATACGACTTTACGAATCTCGGTGCGAGCTTCCTTAACCAGTACAAAGAATGACTTGCCCTTGACTGTCTGCAAGCCTACAAAGGCAGCTACAGCAGCAATGACAAGCAAAGCAAGTACGCGGTACAGGATCGGCGAAGCAGAGTAATACTGATTGCCAACAACGCCAACAACCACCAAAGCGACTACTACTAGCCACTTGAGCAGATCGAAGCGAGAGCCTTGAGCTTCAGCTTTAGGAGTCATCTATGAAGATCCTGTGAAAAGAAAGCCAGACACACCAAGTGAATCTGGCAGGTCAGGAGGGAATCGAACCCCCAACCTACGGTTTTGGAGACCGTCGCTCTGCCAATTGAGCTACTGACCTAAAACAAAATCAGGCCGACCATTATGCCGGCCCGAAAAAGACATTACAACAACTTACTCGATGACTTTTGCTACGACACCAGCGCCGACGGTACGACCGCCCTCACGGATAGCGAAACGCAGACCATCTTCCATCGCGATGGTTTTGATCAGGGTAACGGTCATTTGAACGTTGTCACCTGGCATCACCATCTCAACACCTTCTGGCAGCTCGCAGTTACCAGTCACATCAGTTGTACGGAAGTAGAACTGTGGACGGTAGCCTTTGAAGAATGGCGTATGACGACCACCTTCTTCCTTGCTCAAAACATAAACCTCAGCAGTAAACTTGGTATGCGGCTTGACAGTGCCGGGCTTGACCAGAACCTGACCACGCTCAACATCATCACGCTTGGTACCACGCAGCAGAACGCCGCAGTTCTCACCTGCACGACCCTCGTCGAGCAGTTTGCGGAACATTTCAACACCAGTACAAGTAGTTTTGACAGTGTCGCGAAGACCAACAATCTCAACTTCTTCCTGGATGCGAACAATGCCACGCTCAACACGACCAGTCACGACAGTACCGCGACCAGAGATCGAGAACACGTCCTCGATCGGCATCAGGAACGGCTTATCGATAGCACGCTCAGGCTGCGGAATATAGCTATCCAGAGTCTCGACCAACCTCTTGACGGCGGTAGTACCCATCCCGTTATCATCTTGACCATTCAGCGCCATCAGCGCCGAACCAATGATGATTGGAGTGTCATCCCCCGGGAAATCGTAAGCGCTCAGCAGATCGCGCACTTCCATCTCAACCAGCTCTAGCAGCTCAGCGTCATCAACCATGTCAGCCTTATTCAGGAAGACAACAATGTACGGAACGCCAACCTGACGAGACAACAGGATATGCTCACGGGTTTGCGGCATCGGACCATCAGCAGCCGAGCAAACCAGAATCGCACCATCCATCTGCGCAGCACCGGTGATCATGTTTTTTACGTAGTCAGCGTGACCTGGACAGTCAACGTGCGCGTAGTGACGCACAGCCGAATCGTACTCAACGTGAGCAGTATTAATGGTGATACCACGAGCTTTTTCTTCTGGGGCGCTATCGATCTTGTCGAAGTCAACCTTTGCCGAACCGAACACTTCGGAGCAGACACGGGTCAGAGCGGCGGTCAAAGTCGTTTTGCCATGATCTACGTGACCAATGGTGCCAACGTTGACGTGCGGCTTGTTACGTTCGAACTTTTCCTTAGCCATCGAAATCACCCCTAGCAGAAGAATTAAGCAAGTACTATCAGCCATTAAAACAAAGGCAGATATTTTCATATCTGCCTTGTTATATGGAGCTCTTGAGCGGATTTGAACCGCTGACCTCACCCTTACCAAGGGTGTGCTCTACCAACTGAGCTACAAGAGCGTAACACTTTGCAGGACCTGCAAACTTGGAGCGGGTAGCGGGAATCGAACCCGCATCATCAGCTTGGAAGGCTGAGGTTCTACCACTAAACTATACCCGCGGAGCTTGCAGCTCTCGCTAAAAATGGTGGAGGGGGAAGGATTCGAACCTTCGAAGTCGTAGACGTCAGATTTACAGTCTGATCCCTTTGGCCGCTCGGGAACCCCTCCTAAGCGAGCCGGCATTCTATATCATGCCAGCCTTCTGTCAAGCATTTTCTCATTAAAAACCTGAGGTTAGCTGCGTTGACCTCGCCTCACACTGCCAACCGTTAAAGGTCTTCACTGCGAAGCGGGCGCCATTCTATGCAAACTATTCGGCGGGTGCAACCCCCTCGCACGGCATTATTTTATGTTTTAACTCATTGAATTCTTTGGAAAGGTTTTTTAGCTGCGAGTCATCTAGCCAACGCCGGCTTTCTGGTGCCACACGCACCCAGTAACCATCAGACTCGGCGGGAGCCCTCAGCAAGGACTCAAACTTGATTTCCATGCCACTCAATCGCCGCTCAACCGCCTGAGCCGCTTCCTGACGAGTAAAACCGCCAAGATAGAGGCATCCATCGTCTGCCTGGGCAGGCTTTCCTTTATCACGAGCCGCGTCAGTCGCTTCACTTAACAAGCGAATATCCTGCTGCGAGCCACGATACAAACTCAAGGGGGTTACATCTTTCGCGCGAAGCGGAGCCTCCTGTTGATGCCAGACGTAATAGAACACATTGAGAACAAGCAACAGCAGGAACAACCAACGCATAAAAACCTCAGGACAAGGGACACGCCATCGCCAAACCTACAAATACCAGGTCTGGAACCATCCTGGCCTCGGGCACAATCTCGGAGACCAGATCAGCATCCCCTCCAGTCAGGAAGACTGCGAAATCTTCTCCCCAATAGCTGCGCGCCAACTCTAACTGAGTCAGGACAAACCCTCTCAACATTAGCAAACAACCTCGCTCGACCGCCTCGACGGTTGTGCGCCCAGGAACAAGACTCTCCAAAGCGCGCTCGGCAGCAAGATCTCCATAGCGAATTCTACGGGTATGGGTGCGCAGCTGGTTGCGCATCAAAGCCATCCCCGGACAGATAAATCCTCCGAGATGCTCACCATCCCCCGCAATAAAGTCAGCCGTAACAGCCGTACCAAAGTCGAGCACCAGACAAGCACCCGAAGCCAGATGAAATCCTCCGAGCATTGCAAGCCAGCGATCAAGCCCTAGCCGCTCGAACTCCTCATAACCATTCCGAACCCCGGACATCTCCCGAGCCGGTGCCGCGCACACTACGGAAACGCCAAAAGCCTCGGCCAGCAGAGAAATCAGTGCACTGGTTTCTTCGGCAGTTCTGACACTGACCAAGCGACAATGTATGAGAGCGAGCCCCTTGAGCCCTTTCAAGCTCTCCAGCAATGCGAGATCCGAATCAACGACCCCCTCGCCAATCACCCGCCCGACATCCTCGCCGAGCACACGCCACTTGATGAAGCTGTTTCCACAATCGAGCTCAAGAATCATCACGCAACCTCAGGCTGAGCTCGCCACCACTAAAGACCTTCTCCACACCATTCACCTTCAAGCGCAAGGCACCCTGACCATCGATACCCAGCACCTCACCATCTATCTGACTAACACCGGCAATCAACGATACCGCCCGCCCCTGCCATAGATGATTTTGCTCCCACTCCGCCTGGATAGCCGGAAATCCGCCGCTCTGGTGGCGATTTAAATAGGTCTGGAGCATCAACCCTAACTCCGCAACCAGATGATTGCGATCAACAGCCTTACCCGACTCGAGGCGCATGGACGTCCATTGCTGATCAACCTCATCGGTCATCTGCATGTTCACATTTATTCCGACACCGATCACCACGTGACACACATCAGCAGGATCCCCCACCAACTCGAGCAGTATTCCAGCAATCTTTTGCTGCCCCACCAGAACATCATTCGGCCACTTCAACCCCACACCTGAAACACCAAGCCCTCGTAAGGCTTGCATTACGGCAAGCCCGACAACAAGACTCAAGCCTTCCAGCTGCCGCATCCCGCCATCAATGCGCAGTACCAGACTGTAATAGATGTTTTCCGCGAACGGGCTCACCCATTTGCGCCCACGCCGCCCACGACCGGCCGTCTGCCGCTCAGCGAGCACCAGAAATGGCGCAGGTTGGCCACGCTCGATAGCGCGCAAGGCTTCAGCATTGGTAGAGTCAATTGAATCGAAGACTAGAATAGGCCACTCGCAAGAAGGCACCCGCGCGCTTATTTCCGCAGGATCAAGCAGTGTCAACGGCGCAGCCAGTTGATAGCCGCGACCGCGCACTTTATGAATGGATAAACCGAGCTCAGCTTCCAAGTGCTGAAGCTGCTTCCATACAGCGCTACGACTGACGCCCAAGGCAGCACCCAGGGCTTGGCCCGAATGGAATCGACCATCCTTAAGAAGCTTTAACAACGTCAGCATGCAAGTCTCGCCTCACAATGAGGCCCGCATGATAGCCATGCCCCGGGCTGTTGCATAGAAACCCTACAAACGAGATTTTCCTGCGGACAAAAACAAAACCCCTACCTGCATACGCAGATAGGGGTTTCGG
>NZ_JAKWJK010000010.1:0-203678 GCF_031570575.1 Pseudomonas sp. JL3 | reverse complement strand
CCCTCGCAGGGTGTGGGGGTGACCATCTCATTAATGCCCCGTATCGATTGATACGGGGCATTTCTATTTTTTGCCAAAAAGCAGATCAAGGCCCGCTTGTGGCGGGCCATGAAGCAGCTTAAGCCAGCGCTTCGGCGCGCTTGCCCAGCAGACGGTCACAAACCACCGCAACCACCAGGGTCATGACCGATGGCACCAGCCACGCCAGACCTTGTTCGCTCAGCGGCAGGTGAGTCAGTTGCGTCGGCATCCAGTCGGCCAGACCGGCGCCTTTGAGGGCATCAATCAGGCCGAAGATGAACGACACCAGCATCACCGGACCGACAATACGGCCCTGCTCATGCCAGAAGTCCTTGCAGAAGCTCAGGGCTACCAGGGCGATGCACGGCGGGTAGATGGCGGTCAGCACCGGGATCGAGAAAGCAATCAGCTTGGTGAGGCCCAGGTTGGACACCAACAGGGAGAACGCAGCCAGGATGATCACCAGCGTCTTGTAGGACAGTGGCAGTACACGGCTGAAGTATTCGGCACAGGCACACGTCAGACCAACCGCTGTTACCAGGCAGGCCAGGGAGATCAGCACCGCAAGGAAACCGCTGCCCAACGAACCAAATGTGTGCTGAACGTAGGCGTGCAATACCGCCGCGCCGTTGGTAGCACCGGCGGCCACTTCATGGCTGCCCGAACCGAGACGGAACAGACTGACGTAAACCAGCGCCAGCCCCACGCCGGCAATCAGCCCTGCAATGATCGCGTAACGGGTAATCAACGCCGGCGATTCCACGCCCCGGGAACGAATGGCGTTGACAATGACGATGCCGAAAACCAGCGCACCCAGGGTATCCATGGTCAGGTAACCATTGATAAAGCCTTGGGAGAACGGTGCCGCGACATATTCAGGTGTGGCCACGCCGATATCACCAGCCGGCAACGCGAACGCAGCGATGCCGAGGACGGCCAGGGCGATGATCTTCAGCGGTGCAAGGAAACGTCCTACCGTGTCCAGCAGACGGCCCGGATAGAGCGAGATGAAGAACACCAGCAGGAAGTACACCGAGCTATAGAGAAACAGCGCCAGCGGGCTCTCGCCGGTCAGCGGCGCCAGGCCCACTTCGAACGACACGGTCGCGGTGCGCGGCGTCGCGAACAATGGGCCAACAGCGAGGTAGCACGCGGCTGCCAGCAAGCCACCGGCGACTTTACCGATCGGGCTGCTCAAGGCATCCATTGCACCACCGACCTTGGCCAGGGCAACAACGGTGATCACCGGCAAACCAACCGCGGTGATCAGAAAACCCAGCGCCGCCATCCAGACATTAGGCCCGGACTGCAAACCGACGATAGGCGGGAAGATGATGTTGCCAGCCCCGACGAACAGAGCAAACGTCATAAAACCCAGTGCCAGGATGTCCTGGCCTTTCAACACTTTCATCAAGGAAATACCACACTACTGAATCGGAATTTAGAGAGGGATTTCCCTTATGGGTGAGGGAAATGCTGTCGGCCCGTATAGGACTAACCCGTTTAGCGCGTCGCTGCCTTGTGGGCCGCGGACGCAAAAATGGCTGCTAGCCTAACGAATTTGCACGACAAACGCACTGTTACGGGGCGAACTATCCGATACGCGACATTTCAATGTCGCGTTTACATATCTAATTTTCCTACCTCGGCACAGATCATTCCCACGCTGCGTGGGAATGCAATCCCGTGACGCTCTGCGTCACATTCAAAGGCGGAACGCGGAGCGTCCCTGGCGGCGTTCCCACGCAGCGCGTGGGAACGATCACCCGGAAACGACAAAGGCCACCCGAAGGTGGCCTTTGTTTGGTGAAGCGTCAGTTAAGCGCGAGGCTTACTTGACGGCCCAACCGGTCAGCTCGGCCAGGGCCTTGCCGATGTCTGCCAGCGAACGCACGGTTTTAACGCCTGCGTCTTGCAGCGCAGCGAATTTCTCGTCTGCAGTGCCTTTGCCGCCAGAGATGATTGCGCCAGCATGGCCCATGCGCTTGCCCGGAGGAGCAGTCACACCAGCGATGTAGGAAACAACAGGCTTGGTCACGTGTGCCTTGATGTAGGCAGCCGCTTCTTCTTCAGCCGAACCGCCGATCTCGCCGATCATCACGATCGCTTCGGTCTTCGGGTCTTCCTGGAACAGCTTCAGGATGTCGATGAAGTTCGAACCCGGGATCGGGTCACCACCGATGCCGACGCAAGTCGACTGACCGAAACCGGCGTCAGTAGTCTGCTTCACAGCTTCGTAGGTCAGGGTGCCGGAACGGGAAACGATACCGACCTTGCCTGGCAAGTGAATGTGACCTGGCATGATGCCGATCTTGCATTCGCCTGGAGTGATCACGCCTGGGCAGTTAGGACCGATCAGGACTACGCCCAGCTCGTCGCACTTGACCTTGGCATCCAGCATGTCCAGGGTAGGAATGCCTTCAGTGATGCAAACGATCAGCTTGATGCCGCCGAAGGCTGCTTCCAGGATGGAGTCCTTGCAGAAAGGAGCTGGAACGTAGATCACGCTGGCGGTGGCGCCAGTGGCAGCTACAGCGTCTTTCACGGTGTTGAACACTGGCAGACCCAGGTGTTCGGTGCCGCCTTTACCAGGCGTTACACCACCAACCATCTTGGTGCCGTACTCGATGGCTTGCTGGGTGTGGAAACTACCTTGCGAACCGGTAATACCCTGGCAGATAACTTTGGTGTCTTTATTGATCAGGACGCTCATTATTTGCCCTCCGCAGCTTTAACGACTTGTTGAGCAGCGTCGGTCAGGCTGGTAGCAGCGATGATGTTCAAACCGCTTTCTGCCAGTACTTTAGCGCCCAGCTCAGCGTTGTTGCCTTCAAGGCGAACAACAACCGGGATTTTCACGCCGACTTCTTTCACAGCGCCGATGATGCCTTCGGCAATCATGTCGCAACGAACGATGCCGCCGAAGATGTTGACCAGTACTGCAGCGACGTTAGTGTCGGACAGGATGATCTTGAACGCTTCGGTAACGCGTTCTTTGGTAGCACCGCCGCCCACGTCGAGGAAGTTGGCTGGTTTGCCGCCATGCAGGTTGACGATGTCCATGGTACCCATGGCCAGGCCAGCACCGTTGACCATGCAACCGATGTTGCCTTCCAGCGCTACATAGTTCAGTTCGAACTTGGCAGCGTGCGCTTCGCGCGGATCGTCTTGCGACGGATCGTGGAAAGTCTTCAGCTTAGGCTGACGGTACATGGCGTTGGCGTCGATGTTGATCTTGGCATCGAGGCAATGCAGATCGCCGTCAGCCTTGATCACCAGCGGGTTCACTTCCAGCAGAGCCAGGTCGTGATCCTTGAACAGCTTGGCCAGACCTACGAAGATCTTGGCGAACTGAGCAACTTGCTTGCCTTCCAGACCCAGCTGGAATGCCAGCTCGCGACCCTGGAATGGCTGAGCGCCAACCAGTGGATCGATAGTGGCCTTGAGGATTTTCTCAGGGGTGTCGTGAGCGATTTTCTCGATGTCCACGCCACCTTCGGTGGAAGCCATGAACACGATGCGACGGCTCGAACGGTCAACGACAGCGCCCAGGTACAGCTCTTTAGCGATATCAGTGCACGATTCAACCAGGATCTTGGTGACTGGCTGACCATTGGCATCAGTCTGGTAAGTCACCAGACGCTTGCCCAACCACTGTTGAGCGAATGCTTTGGCGTCTTCTTTGCTGCGAACCAGCTTTACGCCGCCCGCTTTACCGCGACCACCAGCGTGGACCTGGGCTTTGACAACCCACTCGCTGCCGCCGATTTTGTCGCAAGCTTCTGCTGCTGCTTCCGGGGTGTCTACTGCGTAGCCGGTGGAAACTGGCAGGCCGTACT
This sequence comes from Pseudomonas sp. JL3, assembly GCF_031570575.1. Lineage (NCBI taxonomy): Bacteria > Pseudomonadati > Pseudomonadota > Gammaproteobacteria > Pseudomonadales > Pseudomonadaceae > Pseudomonas > Pseudomonas sp. JL3. The sequence goes on along the minus strand of NZ_JAKWJK010000010.1, from coordinate 199,818 downwards.
CAGCGAACAGCTGCTTACCCTGATACTCGTGAAGATTCATGCTTATTACCGTCTTCGTTAGGTACTGCGCATTCGGTGCTGCACTTGTTCAAGTGCCGCACCACCTGTGACTGCTGCTTGCGTAGCAGAGCTACGCAAGACTGCGTCCAGCGGACATTCCGCGGTGAGTCTTGCATGCAAGGCTCACGACGGGCCGTACCGCCGTGGTTTCTTATTGTCTTAACGCTTCTTGCGGTTGGCGATGTGGATGGCGCCGCCATTCACAGCCAAAGCTGCTTCGTGCAAGGCTTCAGACAGGGTCGGATGGGAGAAAACCATCATGCCCAGGTCTTCAGCGCTGGTGCCGAATTCCATACCGATCGCGCCCTGCTGAACCAGTTCTGCAGCGCTCGGGCCAATCACGTGGACGCCCAATACGCGGTCAGTCTTGGCATCGGCAATGACTTTCACGAAACCGCCGGTGTCGTTGGCTGCCATGGCACGGCCACTGGCTGCGAACGGGAAGGTGCCAACGTTAACTTCAACGCCTTCAGCCTTCAAGGCCTGCTCGGTTTTGCCGACCCACGCGATTTCCGGGTGAGTATAAATAACCGAAGGGATCAAGTCATAGTTCATCTGGGCTTTATGGCCCTTGATGCGCTCAACAACCATGATGCCTTCTTCCGAGGCCTTGTGTGCCAGCATCATGCCGCGAACCACGTCACCGATGGCGTAAACGCCCGGTACGGTGGTAGCGCAGTGATCGTCAACGTGCACGAAACCGCGCTCGTCCAGGGTCACGCCGCAATCAGCAGCCAGCAGATCAGTGGTCACCGGACGGCGGCCAACAGCTACGATCAGCTTGTCGAAAGTGATGTTCTGTTCGCCGTTGGCATCGGTGTAGTTCACAACGACTTCGTCGCCGTTCACTTTGGAACCGGTAACGCGAGCACCCAGCTTGATGTCCAGACCTTGTTTGGTCAGGGTTTTCAGCGCTTCCTTGGAAACGGCAGCGTCAGCGGCCATCAGGAAGGTGTCCAGCGCTTCGAGAACGGTCACTTCTGCGCCCAGACGAGACCAGACCGAACCCAGTTCCAGACCGATCACGCCAGCGCCAATCACGCCCAGACGTTTTGGCACCGATTGGAATTCCAGCGCGCCAGTCGAATCGACGATCACATTCTGGTCGACCGGAGCCGGTGGAATGTCGATCGGACGCGAACCTGGAGCCAGAATCACGTTCTCGGCTTCAATGATTTCTACCGAACCGTCAGGCTTGGTGACTTCGACTTTCTTGCCGGCCAGCAGTTTGCCGTGGCCCTGGATCGAGGTCACACCGTTGGCTTTGAACAGGGTCGCAACGCCGGAGGTCAGGCCTTTTACGATGTTGGCTTTACGGCCGACCATCGCTGCCACGTCCATGGTCACGCCAGCGTGGTTGATACCGTGGATTGCGAAGCCGTCTTGGGCTTCGTGGAACTTCCAGGAGCTGTCCAGCAGCGCCTTGGATGGAATGCAGCCGACGTTCAGGCAAGTACCGCCGAGGGCCAGTTTGCCTTCCTTGTCGGTGTATTTCTCGATGCAGGCAGTGGAGAGGCCCAGTTGCGCTGCTTTAATGGCAGCCACGTAGCCGCCAGGGCCCGCGCCAATCACTACCACGTCGAATTTCTGAGTCATGTGTCATTCCTTCTCGAATCAAACCGGACGGCCCCTTTTGGGGACCGTCGTGGGACGAAGCTGGTCATTACAGAAGGGCCGCCCATCGCTGAGCGGCCCGTGCAACGAAATCAGATATCCAGCAGCAAACGAGCCGGGTCTTCCAGCAGGTTCTTGATGGTAACCAGGAAGGTCACAGCTTCTTTGCCGTCGATCAAACGGTGATCGTAGGACAGAGCGAGGTACATCATCGGACGGATAACGACTTGACCGTTGATTGCCATAGGACGCTGCAGAATGTTGTGCATGCCCAGGATGGCCGCTTGTGGCGGGTTGACGATCGGCGTCGACATCATCGAACCGAAAGTACCACCGTTGGTGATGGTGAACGTACCACCGGTCATTTCGTCCATCGACAGCTTGCCGTCACGAGCCTTCTTGCCGAAGGTGGCGATGCCGCCTTCGATTTCAGCCAGGCTCATCAGTTCGGCGTTACGCAGAACCGGTACAACCAGGCCGCGGTCGCTGGAAACAGCCACACCGACGTCAGCGTAGCCGTGATAAACGATGTCAGCACCGTCGATCGACGCGTTGACAGCCGGGAAGCGTTTCAGCGCTTCGGTGGCAGCCTTGACGAAGAACGACATGAAGCCCAGGCGCACGCCGTTGTGGGACTTCTCGAACAGGTCCTTGTACTTCGAACGCAACGCCATGACTTCGGTCATGTCGACTTCGTTGAAAGTGGTCAGCATTGCCATGTTCGATTGAGCTTCAACCAGACGCTTGGCGACGGTGGCCCGCACGCGGGTCATTGGTACGCGCTTCTCGATGCGATCGCCAGCAGCGAACACTGGAGCAGCGGCAGCAGGTGCAGCAGCCTTGGCAGGCGCGGCAGCCGGAGCGGCTTTCTTGGCAGCTACAGCGGCAACAACGTCTTCCTTGGTCACGCGACCGCCTTTGCCAGTGCCGGCAACGGAAGCGATGTTGATGCTGTTTTCTTCAGCCAGCTTGCGAGCTGCCGGTGCAGCAACAGGATCGTCTTCGCCCGCTTCGGCAGGAGCGGCGGCAGCGGCAGCCGGTGCAGCAGCGGCGGCTGGAGCGGCAGCAGCACTGCCCTCACCGATGGAGCCCAGAACTTCGTCGGATAGAACGGTGTCGCCTTCGTTCTTGACGATAGCGCCCAACACGCCGTCAGCGGTAGCCAACACTTCCAGTACAACTTTGTCAGTTTCGATGTCGACGATCAGTTCGTCACGCTTGACGGCGTCGCCCGGCTTTTTGTGCCAGGTGGCAACGGTGCCATCGGCAACCGATTCCGGGAAAGTGGGGGCTTTGATTTCGATAGCCATTATCTGTGAGTCCTTAAATTCGGTTTCAAGTGCGCGAAGGCGTTAAACAGTAAAGGCGTCTTGCAGCAGTTTTTCCTGCTGCTCAGCGTGCATCGATGCGTAACCGCATGCAGGTGCAGCAGAAGCCTCACGGCCCGCGTACTCAAGTACGAGAGACTTGTTGAGATTACTGATGCTGCGACGCATGTGGTGTTGGCTGCAGTACCACGCCCCCTGGTTCATCGGCTCTTCCTGGCACCACACGGCATTTTTGACGTTGGTGTAAGGAGCCAGGACTTCTTTCAAGTCGTCCTCAGGGAATGGGTACAGTTGCTCGATACGCACGATGGCGATGTCATCACGACCTTCGGCACGGCGTTTTTCCAGCAGGTCGTAGTAGACCTTGCCGCTACACAGAACAACGCGCTCGACCTTGTTCGGGTCCAGTGCATCGATTTCCGGGATAACGGTCTGGAACGAACCTTCGGCCAGATCTTCCAGGGTCGAGATGGCCAGCTTGTGACGCAACAGCGACTTCGGAGTCAGAACGATCAATGGCTTGCGCAGCGGGCGAATCACCTGACGGCGCAGCAAGTGGTAGATCTGGGCCGGGGTAGTCGGTACAGCCACCTGAATGTTGTGCTCGGCGCACAGCTGCAGGTAACGCTCCAGACGTGCCGACGAGTGCTCCGGCCCCTGACCTTCATAACCGTGCGGCAGCAGCATGGTCAGACCGCAGAGACGGCCCCACTTGTGCTCGCCACTGGTGATGAACTGGTCGATAACCACTTGGGCACCGTTGGCGAAGTCGCCGAACTGGGCTTCCCAGATCACCAGCGCCTCAGGCGTGGTGGTCGAGTAACCGTATTCGAACGCCAGCACGGCTTCTTCGGACAGGAACGAATCGTACAGGTCGAAACGTGGCTGGCCCTTGTACAGGTTTTGCAGCGGGACGTAGGTACCCGCGTCTTTCTGGTTGTGCAAGACAGCGTGACGGTGCGAGAACGTACCGCGACCGATGTCCTGACCCGTCATGCGAATCGGGTGACCTTCGAACGACAGGGTCGCGTACGCCATGGTTTCGGCGTAACCCCAGTTGATCGGCAGGCCGCCGGCTTGCATTTTCTGACGGTCTTCGTAGATTTTCGAGACTTGGCGCTGAACCACGAAGCCTTCCGGAATTTCCAGCAGCTTGGCGGACAGTTCCTGCAAGGTTTTCAGATCGAAGCGAGTGTCGTGACGCGCGGTCCAGGCGTGGCCCAGATACGGACGCCAGTCCACGAACAACTCTTTGTTCGGCTCTTTGACCAGGCTTTTTACTACGTGCAGACCGTTGTCCAGCGCGTTGCGGTATTCGTCGACTTTCGCCTGAACACGCTCTGCGTCCAGCACACCGCTCTGGGTCAGACGATCGGCATACAGCTCACGGGTGGTGCGCTGTTTGGTGATCTGCTGATACATGATTGGCTGGGTGCCGCTAGGCTCGTCGGCCTCGTTGTGGCCGCGACGACGGTAGCAGACCAGGTCAATCACCACGTCACGCTTGAACTGCATGCGGTAGTCGATGGCCAGCTGGGTCACGAACAATACGGCTTCCGGATCATCACCATTTACATGGAGGATCGGCGCCTGGATCATCTTCGCAACGTCGGTCGCGTACTCGGTGGAGCGCGAGTCCAACGGGTTGCTGATGGTGAAACCGACCTGGTTGTTGATCACGATGTGCACGGTGCCGCCGGTCTTGAAACCGCGGGTCTGCGACATCTGGAAGGTTTCCATCACCACACCCTGACCGGCGAATGCCGCGTCACCGTGGATGGAGATCGGCAGAACCTTCTCGCCGGTAGGGTCGTTACGACGATCCTGACGGGCGCGAACCGAACCCTCGACCACGGGTGAAACGATTTCCAGGTGGGACGGGTTGAACGCCATGGCCAGGTGAACTTCACCGCCAGTGGTCATCACGTTGGACGAGAAGCCCTGGTGATATTTAACGTCACCGGAACCCAACTCGACCTTCTTCTTGCCTTCGAACTCGTCGAACAGCTCGCGCGGGTTCTTGCCGAAGGTGTTGACCAGCACGTTCAGACGACCACGGTGGGCCATGCCGATGACGATTTCCTTGGTGCCGTAGGAGCCAGAGCGCTGGATCAACTCGTCGAGCATCGGAATCAGGCTCTCGCCGCCTTCCAGACCGAAACGCTTGGTACCCGGGTATTTGGTCCCGAGGTATTTTTCCAGGCCTTCACCGGCGGTGACGCGCTCGAGCAGGTGGCTCTTGATGTCGGCGGAGTACGTCGGACGGCCGCGCACGCTTTCCAGACGCTGCTGGAACCACTGGCGCTGCTCGGAATCGGTGATGTGCGTAAATTCAGCGCCGATGGTGCGGCAATATGTCTGCTGCAACGCTTCGTGAATTTCGCGTAGGCTCGCCTCCTCTTTGCCGATGAACAGGTCGCCGGCACGGAAGGTCGTATCAAGATCGGCATTGGTCAAGCCGTAATGATTGATCGACAGGTCTGCAGGTGCAGGACGCTGCCACAGCCCCAGCGGGTCAAGCTGGGCTGCCTGGTGGCCACGCATACGGTAGGCCTGGATCAATCGCAGCACTTCAACTTGCTTCTTCTCGTGCTCACTGCTCACGCTCCCGGCGGAAACCGGTTGGGCGCGGCGCTGGTTCTTTGCCAGCAAGACGAAATGATCGCGAATTGTGGAGTGCGAAACATCGGTGGCAGTGTTGCCATCAGCAGGCAACTTCTGGAAGTAGGTGCGCCACTCTTCTGGCACAGCGTTAGGGTCGTGCAGGTAGAGCTCATAGAGCTCTTCCACATAGGCAGCGTTACTACCGGATAGGTAGGCGCTGTTCCACATGCGCTGCATCACGCTTTCTTGCATGCTTGGTCACCCTCGGTTAGGGGAACACCACCGGCGTCGACACCGAGAAAACTTGCAGAAGTCCGAATGCAGCGACTAAAACAAGCCACTTAGGATCACGCTGATAGTCCGGGTACCAGCCCGGATGCCCCTGCTTGTCTCATTTCTTCAAAATAAGAGCCGCAGCCTTATAAGCTGCTGCTCAGGTTAAAACTACGGCGCCGGTTGAAGCCTGCGCCGTAGCATCTACGGGTACAGCGGTCCTACGGGTACAGCAGCTGAATCACACGCCGCTTTGCAGCAGCATGTTACGAATGTGACCGATGGCCTTAGTCGGGTTCAGGCCTTTCGGACAAACGTTGACGCAGTTCATGATGCCCCGGCAGCGGAATACGCTGAACGGGTCATCCAGCGAAGCCAGACGCTCGGATGTCTTGTTGTCGCGGCTGTCTGCCAGGAAGCGATAGGCTTGCAGCAGAGCAGCCGGACCCAGGAACTTGTCCGGGTTCCACCAGAAGGACGGGCACGAAGTCGAGCAGCAAGCGCACAGGATGCACTCGTACAGACCGTCGAGCTTTTCACGCTCTTCAGGGGACTGCAGACGCTCGATGGCCGGAGCCGGCGTGTCGTTCTGCAGGTATGGCTTAACCTTTTCGTATTGCTTGTAGAAGATGCTCATATCGACGACTAGGTCACGGATAACCGGCAAACCTGGCAGCGGACGGACGATCAGCTTGTTACGTTTTACGACGGCAGACAGCGGCGTGATGCACGCCAGACCGTTTTTGCCGTTGATGTTCATGCCGTCGGAACCGCAAACACCTTCACGGCAAGAGCGACGATAGGAGAAACCTTCGTCCTGCTCTTTGATCAGGGCCAGCACGTCCAGCACCATCAGGTCTTTACCACCGGTATCAACCTGGAATTCCTGCATGAACGGCGCAGCGTCCTGATCAGGGTTGTAACGATAAACACTGACTTGCAACATGGCGGCCACCCTTAATAAGTCCGAATCTTAGGTTCAAAAGTCGGAACAGTCTTCGGCGAGAAGTTCACAGCACGCTTGGCAACGCGCTTGTCACCCGGGAAGTACAGGGTGTGGCACAGCCAGTTTTCGTCGTCACGGTCTTCGAAGTCTTCACGGGCGTGAGCACCGCGGGACTCTTTGCGCACTTCTGCAGCGATGGCAGTGGCTTCGGCCACTTCCAGCAGGTTCTGCAGTTCCAGCGCTTCGATACGCGCGGTGTTGAACGCCTGGCTCTTGTCGTTGATCTTGACGTTGGCGATACGGCCACGCAGATCAGCCAGCTGAGCAATACCCTTCTGCATGTATTCGCCGGTACGGAACACACCGAAGTAGTTCTGCATGCAGCTTTGCAGTTCGCGACGCAGGGTTGCCACGTCTTCACCTTCGGTACGCTCGTTCAGAGCGGACAGACGTGCCAGGGCCGCGTTGATGTCGGCGTCGGTGGCGTCATCGTATTCGATACCGTCGGTCAGCGCTTTTTCCAGGTGCAGGCCGGCAGCGCGGCCGAATACCACTAGGTCAAGCAGCGAGTTGCCGCCCAGACGGTTGGCGCCGTGAACCGATACGCACGCCACTTCACCCACTGCGAACAGGCCAGGGATGATTTCGTCGACGCCTTCGTCGTTCTGGGTGATTGCCTGACCGTGAATGTTGGTCGGAACGCCGCCCATCATATAGTGGCAGGTCGGAACAACCGGAACCGGAGCAACAACCGGGTCAACGTGCGCGAAAGTCTTGGACAGTTCGCAGATGCCTGGCAGACGGCTGTGCAGCACTTCCTCGCCCAGGTGGTCGAGCTTGAGCATCACGTGGTCGCCATTCGGACCGCAACCGTTACCGGCGATGATTTCTTTAACCATCGAACGGGCAACAACGTCACGACCGGCAAGGTCTTTGGCGTTTGGAGCATAACGCTCCATGAAACGCTCGCCGTGCTTGTTGATCAGGTAACCACCTTCACCACGGCAACCTTCGGTGACCAGTACACCGGCGCCGGCGATGCCGGTCGGGTGGAACTGCCACATTTCGATGTCTTGTACCGGTACGCCGGCACGCAGCGCCATACCAACGCCGTCACCGGTGTTGATCAGGGCATTGGTGGTCGAAGCGTAGATACGACCTGCACCGCCTGTGGCCAGTACGGTGGCCTTGGCACGGATGTAGGTGGTTTCACCGGTTTCGATGCAGATGGCAATCACGCCGACGAATGCGCCGTCCTGGTTTTTCACCAGATCAACAGCGTAGTACTCGTTCAGGAACGTAGTGCCGGCTTTCAGGTTGCCCTGATAAAGGGTGTGCAGCAGCGCGTGGCCGGTACGGTCGGAAGCGGCGCAGGTACGGGCGGCCTGGCCACCTTTACCGTAGTCCTTGGACTGACCACCGAACGGACGCTGATAGATACGACCTTGTTCGGTACGCGAGAACGGCATACCCATGTGGTCCAACTCGTATACGGCGGCAGGACCTTCCTGACACATGTATTCGATAGCGTCCTGGTCACCGATATAGTCGGAACCCTTGACGGTATCGTACATGTGCCAGCGCCAGTCATCGTTCGGATCGGCAGATGCGATGGCGCAGGTGATGCCGCCCTGGGCCGACACGGTGTGCGAACGGGTCGGGAAAACCTTGGTGATCACGGCAGTCTTATGACCGCCCTGTGCCAGTTGCAGCGCTGCGCGCATGCCGGCACCGCCACCACCAATAATGATGGCGTCGAAAGAAATCGTTGGAATGTTAGCCATGGATCAGATACCCCAGAGAATCTGCACACCCCAGACGAAGTAAGCGAACATCGCAACGCCGCATACTGCCTGGAAAAGGAAACGTACTGCAGTCGCGGACTTGCCCAGCGCCATCGGCGTCAGGTAGTCAGTCGCGATGGTCCACATGCCGACCCAGGCGTGAGCGCCCAGGGCTACAAGGGCCAGCAGACTGAAGATACGCATCCCGTTGTGGGCGAACAGGGCATGCCATTGGTCGTAGCCAATGCCTGGATTCGCAACGAGGTATCCGATCAGGAAGATGAAATAAGCCGCGAGAACGACCGCAGACACACGCTGTGCCATCCAGTCATAGAGGCCCGAACGCGACAGGTTCGTAACGCTGGTTACCATATCCAAACTCCCGCCAGAACGATCAACACCGCAGATACGGCGATAATGATTTGCGAGCCCAGCTTGCCGCCTTCCAGCGTCTCACCGATGCCCATATCCATAATCAAATGGCGCACACCGGCTACCAGGTGATACAGAAGTGAGGACAGGAGGCCCCATGCTACGAACTTGGCCAGCGGACTGGTCAAGCATGCCTTCACCTCGGCAAAACCTTCCTCGGAACCCAGAGACTTGCCCAATGCATACAGCATGAAGCCAAGGCCCAGGAAGAGGATGATGCCGGAAACACGGTGAAGAAACGACGTAACGCCGGTGATGGGGAGTTTGATGGTCCTTAGGTCTAGGTTTACAGGTCGTTGGCTTTTCACGGCTTTTTTTCACACTGAAGAGCCCCTAACAATCAGGGCAAAGTTGTTGGGGAGTGCACTGGTCAGGTAACCACCACCCAGGGATGCGACCCCCAATAAAGCAGGCCCAAAAGCCCCTGGCGGTCGGTGGCCGAGTATAGACAGTTAGGCTACTAATGACAACGCGTTCACCTTCCCCTAATAGCTGATTGCACAAGAGGGATAAAAGGCGTAAATGGCAGGCAATTTCGAGGAAAAAGTCCGGTTAAAGCCTTCTGGAGCAAGACTTTAGGCAAATTGACATTCGAATTTATCTCACTATAGTGGTGCGGGCCCTGCGTGGGGGGTCTGTCTGATGATTTCAAGCATAAATAGGAGGCCACATGGCTGACAAAAAAGCGCAGTTGATCATCGAGGGCGCAGCCCCCGTCGAGCTGCCCATTTTAACCGGCACCGTTGGTCCCGATGTTATCGACGTTCGGGGCCTGACCGCCACGGGCCGTTTCACCTTTGACCCTGGTTTCATGTCGACTGCCTCTTGCGAGTCGAAGATCACCTATATCGACGGCGACAACGGCATTTTGCTGCACCGCGGCTACCCGATCGAACAGCTGGCTGAAAAGTCGGACTACCTGGAAACCTGCTATCTGCTGCTCAACGGCGAATTGCCGACCGCAGAACAGAAGGCCCAGTTCGTCGGCACCGTGAAGAACCACACCATGGTTCACGAGCAGTTGAAGACCTTCTTCAACGGCTTCCGTCGCGACGCCCACCCGATGGCCGTCATGTGCGGCGTAGTTGGCGCCCTCTCCGCCTTCTACCACGACTCCCTCGACATCAATAACCCGCAGCATCGCGAAATCTCCGCGATCCGCCTGGTTGCCAAGATGCCGACCCTGGCCGCAATGGTTTACAAGTACTCCATGGGCCAACCCATGATGTACCCGCGCAACGACCTGTCGTACGCGGAAAACTTCCTGCACATGATGTTCAACACCCCGTGCGAGATCAAACCGATCAGCCCGGTACTCGCCAAGGCCATGGACCGGATCTTCATCCTCCATGCCGACCACGAGCAAAACGCATCGACTTCTACCGTACGTCTGGCCGGTTCGTCAGGTGCCAACCCGTTCGCCTGTATCGCCGCCGGTATCGCTGCACTGTGGGGCCCTGCCCACGGCGGTGCGAACGAAGCCGTTCTGACCATGCTTGACGAGATTGGCGATGTTTCGAACATCGACAAGTACATCGCCAAGGCCAAGGACAAGAACGATCCGTTCAAATTGATGGGCTTCGGTCACCGGGTTTACAAAAACCGCGACCCACGCGCCACCGTCATGAAGCAAACCTGCGACGAAGTGCTGAAAGAGCTGGGCATCACCAACGATCCGCAACTCGAACTGGCCATGCGCCTGGAAGAGATCGCCCTGACCGATCCGTACTTCATCGAACGCTCGCTGTACCCGAACGTCGACTTCTACTCGGGGATTATCCTCAAGGCGATTGGTATTCCGACCAGCATGTTCACCGTGATCTTCGCCCTGGCGCGGACTGTCGGCTGGATCTCCCACTGGAAAGAAATGCTCTCCAGCCCGTACAAGATCGGCCGCCCGCGCCAGTTGTACACCGGCTACGAGTCGCGTGATATCACCAAGCTGGAAGACCGCTGATAAGACCTGTCTTGCGATAGCGTCTTAAGTAGCATCGGAAACGGCCTCTATGTAGATAGAGGCCGTTTTTGTTTGCGCTCTTTGGTTGTGTGCATATCCGTTTCTTCGGTAACGGCGACTTATGGTTTCGCTCTTACAGCGAGTCACTTTGGAAAAGCCCCAAAGTAACCAAAGCGCTCTTGCCCCTTTCGTTCGGTGCCTCGCCCNTTGTGTGCATATCCGTTTCTTCGGTAACGGCGACTTATGGTTTCGCTCTTACAGCGAGTCACTTTGGAAAAGCCCCAAAGTAACCAAAGCGCTCTTGCCCCTTTCGTTCGGTGCCTCGCCCAGGCTCGGCATGCCCTCGCTCCGGTCCTGCTCCGTGGGCCCGCCGCGATCGGCCATCCATGGCCGTGCGCGGCTAACCCGGCATCCATGCCGGGTTGCCCACTGCGCAGAACCTCCACTCGGCCTCTCGAGGGGGCGTGCACCGCAAAAGCCAAAGCGAGGCGGCCTACCGGCCGGCCTGACTTTAAGTGAACGCGTTCCCCCTGTAGGAACTGCCGAAGGCTGCGATCTTTTGATCATGCCTTTGCTTTGGCCTTTGATCTTGCTCTGCCTGCCCCAATAAAAATGCCCCGATCTCTCGACCGGGGCATTCGTGCCAGAACAACTTATATATAGAAACCTCAGTGCGAAACCGCCCCACTCGCCCCCAACCCAGTCTGCGAACGAACAAACTGCGGGAAGAACAGCGCACGTTCGTTCACACCCTCAGCCGACTTATCGGTGATCGAGAAGAACCAGATCCCGACAAACGCAATGGCCATGGAGAACAGCGCCGGGTATTCATACGGGAAGATCGCCTTCTCGTGACCCAGGATCTGCACCCAGATGGTTGGTCCCAGCACCATCAAGCCAACAGCACTGACCAGACCCAGCCAGCCGCCGATCATCGCACCGCGAGTCGTCAGCTTCTTCCAGTACATGGAAAGCAGCAGCACCGGGAAGTTGCAGCTCGCCGCGATAGAGAACGCCAGGCCCACCATGAACGCGATGTTCTGCTTCTCGAACAGAATGCCCAAGCCGATCGCCAGCACTGCCAGAGCAATGGTGGTGATTTTCGAGACGCGGATCTCGTCCTTCTCGTTGGCCTTGCCCTTCTTGATCACACTGGCATACAGGTCATGAGATACCGCCGAAGCACCGGCCAGAGTCAGACCCGCCACCACCGCCAGGATGGTTGCGAACGCGACCGCCGAGATGAAGCCCAGGAAAATACTGCCACCCACCGCGTTGGCCAAATGCACCGCCGCCATGTTGTTGCCGCCCATCAGCGCGCCAGCCGCATCTTTGAAGGCCGGGTTGGTGCTTACCAACAAGATCGCGCCAAAGCCGATGATGAAGGTCAGGATGTAGAAGTAGCCAATGAAGCCGGTTGCATACAGCACGCTTTTACGCGCTTCTTTAGCGTCACTCACAGTGAAGAAGCGCATCAGAATGTGCGGCAGGCCAGCGGTACCGAACATCAGCGCCAGGCCGAGGGAGAACGCCGAGATCGGATCTTTCACCAGGCCGCCCGGGCTCATGATCGCCTCACCTTTAGGGTGAACCTTGATCGCCTCGGAGAACAGCGCGTTAAAGTCGAAGTTGACGTGCTTCATCACCATCAGCGCCATGAACGAAGCACCGGACAGCAACAGCACCGCCTTGATGATCTGCACCCAAGTGGTCGCCAGCATGCCGCCGAACAGCACGTACATGCACATCAGGATACCGACCAGGATGACCGCAACGTGATAGTCGAGACCGAACAGCAGCTGAATCAGCTTGCCGGCACCCACCATTTGCGCGATCAGGTAGAACGCCACCACCACCAGCGAACCGCAGGCCGACAGCGAACGGATCTGGGTTTGCCCGAGGCGATAGGACGCCACGTCGGCAAAGGTGTACTTGCCCAGGTTACGCAGGCGCTCGGCGATCAGGAACAGAATGATCGGCCAGCCCACCAGGAAGCCGATCGAGTAGATCAGGCCATCGTAGCCGGAGGTGAACACCAGGGCGGAAATACCCAGGAAGGACGCCGCGGACATGTAGTCACCGGCAATCGCCAAGCCGTTCTGGAAACCGGTGATCTTGCCGCCCGCCGCATAGTAGTCGGCGGCCGAGTTGTTTTTCTTGGAGGCCCAGTAAGTGATGCACAGGGTCGCCCCCACGAATGCCACGAACATCAGGATCGCGGAAACGTTGAGCGGTTGTTTCTGCACTGCACCCGTCAAAGCTTCAGCCGCCCAGGCGCCAGGTGCAAAAGCTGCGATGCTCAATAGAGCCATTAGACGCCGGATCATTGCTGAGCCTCCTTGAGAATCGCATTGTTCAAGTCGTCGAATTCGCCATTGGCGCGTCGCACGTAGATACCCGTCAGGATAAAGGCCGAAACAATCAGCCCGACACCAATCGGAATGCCCCAGGTAATCGATGACTCAGGGCTGATTTTCGCGCCCAGAATATGCGGCCCGTAAGCAATTAAAAGGATGAATCCGGAGTACAGCCCAAGCATGATCGCCGAAAGAATCCAGGCGAATCGTTCTCTCTTGCTGACCAGCTCTTTGAAGCGCGAGCTGTTTTGAATCGAGAGGTAAATGCTGTCGTTCATTGTTTTTATCCTCGCAGCACAGATTTAGTTGGAACGGTATCCACTCTATGCGGCTGCCGGACAGGTTCCAGACGACCTTAGTATTAGAACGACATGACAGGCATTAAACACATAAAAAAGCAAAAGGCCCCTTGGCATGTGTGCCAAGGGGCCTCGAGAGGTGCTGACTAAACGCTTTAACTCAAATCATTTGATCCAGTCGGCAACGCGATCCGGGTGTTTGGCCACCCAATCCTTCGCCGCGGCTTCAGGCTTGGCGCCCTCTTGAATCGCCAACATGACCTCGCCGATTTCGTCTTTCGACGCCCACTGGAAGTTCTTCAAGAACTTCGCAACTTCCGGCGCTTTGGCGTCCAGGCCTTTGCTACCAATGCTGTTCACGGTTTCAGCCGCACCGTAAACGCCTTTCGGATCTTCCAGGAAACGCAGTTTCCACTTGGCGAACATCCAGTGCGGCACCCAACCGGTGACGGCAATGGATTCATTTTTCTTCTCGGCACGGGTCAGCTCGGCAATCATGCCGGCGCCGGAACTGGCCTTGAGGGTGTAGTTGTCCAGGCCGTAATCCTTGATCGCCTGATCGGTCTTGAGCATTACGCCTGAACCGGCGTCGATGCCAACGATGCGATTTTTGAAGCTGTCGTCGGTTTTCAGATCCTCGATGGACTTGGCCTTGACGTATTCCGGCACGATCAGGCCGATTTTCGCATCCTTGAAGTTCGGGCCGTAATCGACGACCTGATCCTTGTTCTTGGTCCAGTATTCACCGTGAGTCACGGGCAACCACGCCGACAGCATGGCGTCGAGTTTGCCGGTGGCTACACCCTGCCACATGATCCCGGTGGCAACGGCTTGCAGCTTCACGTCATAACCGAGTTTCTGCCTGATTACTTCTGCAGCCACGTTGGTCGTGGCGACGCTGTCCGACCAGCCATCGACATAACCGATCGTTACCGCCTTGCCTTCAGCGCTGGCCACAGTAGAACTGATGGCCAGCACCAAAGCGGCACCTGCTCCCAAGAGTCGTCGCATCTTCATCGTTACTTCCCCGAAAGTGCTGCTCCCGACGGATGTCGAGTCGCTCAACGTATTGTTATGGTGCACAGCGCCCCCATCACGCCTCACTGCAAACTCGTTCGAACATCAGCGGAGTACTGACGTTGCGATCATCAACCTGACGGCAATGACGACCTGCTCTGCCAGCGACCTCAAAGCATCGAGAAACGACATCAGAAGGCCATTAATTGCGTCCCGCGAAAGTACGCGCGCCAACCCCGCCCGAACTTTGCATGTCAAAATCATGCAGGCCACCAAGCACGGGACAAATGCAGGTAACATGCCCGGCTTTGCTCCCAGACGGCCTGACCATGCCCGCAACATCACGCTTTCCTTTTTTTGCTTATCTCTTCGCCTGCCTATTGGGGCTGTTTGCCCTCGGCGGCTTCTGGTATGGCCTCGGCAAACCGGAGATCCTGACGGACGTGGCCAGCGCAACGCACAAGCTGCAATGCGCCTCCTACACCCCGTTCGACAAAGACCAATCGCCGTTCGATGTGCCGTTCAAACTGCGCCCCGAGCGCATGGACGCCGATCTCGCACTGCTGGCAACCCGTTTCGAATGCATCCGCACCTATTCCATGACCGGCCTCGAGGCCCTGCCCGATCTGGCACGCAAGCACGGCTTGAAACTGATGATCGGCGCCTGGGTCAACAGCAACCCGGTGGACACCGCCAAGGAAGTCGACCTGCTGATCGCCTCGGCCAATGCCAATGCCGATGTCGTGACCTCGGTGATCGTAGGTAACGAAACCCTGTTGCGCAAGGAAGTCACCGGCGCGCAGTTGGCGATGCTGATCAATAAAGTCAAAAGTCAGGTCAAACAACCGGTGACCTACGCCGACGTCTGGGAGTTCTGGCTCAAGCACCCGGAAATCGCTCCGGCGGTGGACTTCCTGACCATCCATCTGCTGCCGTACTGGGAAGACGATCCGTCGAACATCGACGCTGCCCTGCAGCATGTGGCCGAAGTGCGTCAGGTGTTCGGCAACAAATTTGCGCCTAAAGACGTGATGATTGGCGAAACCGGCTGGCCGAGCGAAGGCCGTCAGCGCGAAACCGCCTTGCCAAGCCGGGTCAACGAAGCCAAGTTCATTCGCGGTTTTGTCGCCATGGCCGAGCAGCAACGCTGGCATTACAACCTGATCGAAGCATTCGACCAGCCTTGGAAACGCGCCAGCGAAGGTGCGGTCGGGGGTTACTGGGGACTGTTCGACGCCAATCGCCAGGACAAGGGCGTGCTCGCCGGGCCGGTCTCGAACGTACCGTACTGGTCGCAATGGCTGGCGGTGGGTGGCTTGATCTTCATCGGCACGCTGATTCTCGGCGGTCGCATTCGCAGCACACGCGCGGCGTTGGTTCTGCCACTGCTCGGCGCGTTGGCGGCCTGTTCGATTGGCGCCTGGGGCGATCTGGCTCGTGTCACCACCCGGTTTGCCAGTGAATGGCTATGGGTCGCCTTGCTGACGGGGTTGAATCTGTTGGTTCTGGCGCATGCCGCGCTGACCTTGAGCGCTCGTACCGGGTGGCGTGGACGCGCCTTCAATGCACTGGAACGTCGTGCCGGCTGGTGGCTGGCAGCGGCAGGTTTTGCCACGGCGGTGATGATGCTGGAGCTGGTGTTCGACCCGCGTTATCGCAGCTTCCCGAGTGTCGCGTTCATCCTGCCGGCGCTGGTGTACCTGTGCCGGCCGGTCAGCGTACCGCGCCGGGAAATTGCCCTGCTGACCTTCATTATCGGCGCCGGCATTGCGCCACAGCTGTATCAAGAAGGTTTGCAGAACCAGCAGGCCTGGGGTTGGGCACTGGTGAGTGTATTGATGGTGGCTGCGTTGTGGCGCAGTTTGCGGGTTCGCAAGGGCTGATCAACAAAGCAAGATCAAAAGATCGCAGCCTGCGGCAGCTCCTACACGGGATATGCGTTTCCCTGTAGGAGCTGCCGCAGGCTGCGATCTTTTTTATCAGGCGCTACGAGAAGCCCGGACCAGACGCAAAGCAGCAATCACCACCGCAAACACCGCTAACGTGGTGTTGTACAACGCCAACGCCGGAAATCCGAACACCAGCGCCAGCACCGCCAACCACCACCCCGCTCGCCCCGGCAGCACAAAACCGAGCACAGCGGCGGCCATTGCCGACCAGCCCAGCACCTTGAAATGAATCATAAAGCCCAGATTCGACCGAATCTGGCATTCCCAGCGACTGGCCTCATCAACGCAAACGCCAACCCATTGAGCATCCTCCATGAAGCCGTAACGCGTGCCATAACTGGCGGCCAGCCATAACGGCAGAAGAACGAGCAACAGGATCACGGGCAGACGGCGGGACATGAAACACTCCAATAAACGAAATCGGCGGCCAGCTTAATCCCCCGCCCGCGGTAAGCAAGTGACATCAACAGATAACTGTTCATGAAATAGCTGCAAAGTGTATCGTCCGCTACCGTTGCTCCGAAATCAGGCCTGTTTGGCGCCCATCATGGCACTTTGGCGCAAATCCTGTGGTCATAGCCTGCGAACTTCATTCGGCACCTTCCTCTAAGGGATCTAGTCATGCTCCGTTCCTTGCGCTGCGCCGCCCTGTTTGGCGGCTTGTTTTTAAGTGCGTCCGCACTGGCGGCCGACATTGATGCCGCCAGTTACGGCTACCCCCTGACCAACCCGTTCGAGGCGACCATCGCCACAACACCGCCGGAGTTACGCCCGGAATTACCGCTGGACGACGATATCAATCAGTCGGACCGCAGTGTCACGATGCGCCCCGAGCGTGAGTTCAGCCTGCCGGACAACTTCTGGCCGGTAAAGAAACTCACCTACCGCATCGCCACGCAAGATCAAGCGGCACCGTTGATCTTCCTGATCTCCGGCACCGGTGCACGCTATGACAGTACCCTCAATGAGTACTTGAAAAAGCTCTATTACAAGGCCGGCTATCACGTGGTGCAGTTGTCGTCGCCCACCAGCTTCGACTTCATGAGCGCCGCCTCCCGTTTCGCCACCCCGGGCATAACCAAGGAAGATGCCGAAGACATGTACCGGGTGATGCAAGCCGTGCGGGCGCAAAACCCGAAACTGCCAGTCACCGATTATTTCCTGACCGGTTACAGCCTCGGTGCACTGGATGCGGCCTTTGTTGCGCACCTGGATGAAACCCGTCGCAGTTTCAATTTCAAGAAAGTCTTGCTGCTCAACCCGCCGGTCAACCTTTACACCTCGATCACCAACCTGGACAAGCTGGTACAAACAGAGGTGAAAGGCATCAACAACAGCACCACCTTCTATGAGTTGGTGCTGGGCAAGCTGACCCGCTATTTCCAGCAGAAGGGTTACATCGACCTCAACGACGCCCTCCTCTACGACTTCCAGCAGTCCAAGCAGCACCTGAGCAACGAACAGATGGCCATGCTGATCGGCACTTCATTCCGCTTCTCGGCGGCCGACATCGCCTTCACCTCGGACCTGATCAACCGTCGCGGCCTGATCACGCCACCGAAATACCCGATCACCGAAGGCACCACCCTCACGCCATTTCTCAAACGCGCGCTGCAATGCGACTTCGACTGCTACCTGACCGAACAGGTCATTCCGATGTGGCGCGCCCGCACCGACGGCGGCAGCCTGCTCCAACTGATCGATCAAGTCAGCCTGTATGCACTCAAGGATTACCTGCACGGCAGCCCGAAAATCGCCGTCATGCACAACGCTGACGACGTGATCCTCGGCCCTGGCGACCTGGGGTTTCTGCGCCGCACCTTTGGCGACCGTTTGACTGTTTATCCATTGGGCGGCCATTGCGGCAACCTCAACTATCGCGTCAACAGCGATGCAATGCTGGAGTTTTTCCGTGGCTAAATACCCCCTGCTGATCGCAGCGTTACTCTGTGCAGGCGTCGCCAACGCCGACAACAGCAAAGCCAATGCACCTGTGGTGGTCGATAGTGACGGCTTCAAGGAACCGTTGAGCAAACTCAAATTCAACCCGGGGCTGGATCAGCGCGAGTTCGAACGCTCGACGCTCAACGCGCTGAACGTCTACGACCCGCTGGAAGAGTGGAACCGCCGCGTCTACCACTTCAACTACCGTTTCGACCAATGGGTGTTCCTGCCCGTGGTCGACGGCTATCGCTACATCACCCCAAGCTTCCTGCGCACCGGCGTCAGCAACTTCTTCAACAACGTCGGCGATGTACCGAATCTGGTGAACAGCCTCCTGCAATTCAAGGGGCAGCGCTCGATGGAAACCACTGCGCGCCTGCTGCTCAACACCACCATCGGTGTCGCCGGCCTGTGGGATCCGGCCACCTCCATGGGGCTGCCGCGCCAGAGCGAAGACTTCGGCCAGACGCTAGGCTTCTACGGCGTACCGGGCGGCGCCTACTTCGTGCTGCCGATCCTCGGCCCGTCGAACCTGCGTGACACTGCTGGCCTGGTGGTGGATTACACCGGCGAATCAGCGATCAACTTCCTGAACGTGGCCGAAGTCAGCTCCAACCATCCGGAAGTCTGGGCACTGCGCGCCGTCGATAAGCGCTATCAGAACAGCTTCCGCTATGGTCAGCTGAATACGCCGTTCGAATATGAAAAAGTGCGTTACGTGTACACCGAGTCGCGCAAGCTGCAGGTTGCCGAGTAATTCTATCGGCAAAAAAAAAGGCCATTCGATTTGCGTCGAATGGCCTTTTTTATGTGCGGTGTCTCAAACACCAGCAATCACTATAGGAGCGAGGCCTGCCCGCGATAGCGGTGTGTCAGTCGACATCAATATTGAAGGTGACATCGCCTTCGCGGGCAAGCCTCGCTCCAGGTTCAGGCCTTTACCGTTTTCCAGACCTTGCTGACAGCCATCACCCCAACCAACACCGCCGCACCCGCCACAATCCCGGCTACCGCATTCAGCAATGTCGGCACGATAAACCCGGCCCCACCGGCACCCGCGCTGACACTCTCGATCCAGTGATGAACCACCGGCACGCCATGGGTCAGAATTCCGCCGCCGACCAAAAACATCGCCGCCGTGCCGATCACCGACAGGCTTTTCATCATGTACGGTGCCGCGCGCAGAATCCCGCCGCCGATGCTTTTGGCCATCTGGCCGGGCTTCAGGGCCAGCCACTGACCGAGGTCGTCGAGCTTGACGATGCCGGCCACCAGGCCGTAGACGCCGATGGTCATGACGATGGCGATGCCCGAGAGCACGATCACTTGCTGGGTCAGCGAAGCATCAGCCACGGTGCCCAGGGTAATGGCGATGATTTCCGCCGAGAGGATGAAGTCGGTACGGATCGCCCCCTTGATCTTGTCTTTTTCGAACGCCACCAGATCGACCGCTGGGTTGGCTACAGCCTCGACCAGTTCTGCGTGTTCAGCCTGATCTTCAGCTTTGCTGTGCAGGAATTTGTGGGCGAGTTTCTCGAAGCCTTCAAAGCACAGGTAAGCGCCACCGACCATCAACAATGGTGTGACCAGCCACGGAATGAACGCACTGATGGCCAACGCCGACGGCACCAGGATCAGCTTGTTAAGGAACGAGCCCTTGGCCACCGCCCACACCACCGGGATTTCCCGCTCGGCACGCACGCCGGAAACCTGCTGGGCATTGAGCGCCAGATCGTCGCCAAGCACGCCGGCGGTCTTCTTCGCGGCCATTTTGGTCATCAACGCCACATCGTCCAGTACGGTGGCGATGTCGTCGATCAGCACCAGCAAACTGCTTCCTGCCATGAATCAGGTTTCCTTCTTGAATGAATGGTGCGCAGCATAGCGCGACCCGAGGCCAGACGGGGCATTCTTGAGCGCCGCGCGAGGCCGGTGCTACCATGCGCAACCGCCAGAACAGGCAAGGAACTCCTTGGTTTATGAGCACCATCCGCGAGCGCAACAAAGAACTGATCCTGCGTGCCGCCAGTGAAGAATTTGCCGACAAGGGCTTCGCTGCGACCAAAACCAGTGACATCGCGGCCAAGGCCGGGCTACCCAAGCCTAACGTCTACTACTACTTCAAATCCAAGGAAAATCTCTACCGCGAGGTCCTGGAAAGCATCATCGAGCCGATCCTGCAGGCCTCGACGCCGTTCAACGCCGACGGCGTACCCAGCGAAGTACTGAGCGGCTACATTCGCTCAAAAATCCGCATCTCCCGTGACCTGCCCTTCGCCTCCAAGGTGTTCGCCAGCGAAATCATGCACGGCGCCCCGCACCTGAGCCCCGACTTGGTCGAGCAGCTCAACGGCCAGGCCAGGCACAACATCGACTGCATCCAGACCTGGATCGACCGCGGCCAGATCGCCCCGATCGACCCCAACCACCTGATGTTCAGCATCTGGGCCGCCACCCAGACCTACGCCGACTTCGACTGGCAGATCTCTGCGGTTACCGGCAAAGCCAAGCTGGATGAGGCCGACTATGAAGCGGCGGCGCAGACGATTATCCGGTTGGTACTTAAGGGGTGTGAGCTGGACTGATAGACCGAGTGCCCCCCAATCGCGGGCAAGCCCGCGATGACATTCGATCAGACGCTGAAGATCAACTAACCACCCCCGCATCCGCCCTCAACCCCTGCGCCTCGATCGCCCTGATCGCACACTGCTCATCAACATCAGACAAATCACCGCTGATACCCACCGCTCCCAGCACATTCCCATCCTGATCCCGAATCAGCACGCCGCCCGGTACCGGGACGACGCTGCCCTGCCCCAGGCTATTCAGCGCGGCGAAGAACGCGGGGCGTTGTTGGGCGTCCTGGGCGAGCAGGCGAGAGCCTTTGCCCAGGGCGATCGCGCCCCAGGCTTTGCCGATGGCGATCTGCGGGCGTAGCAGGCTGGCGCCGTCCTCGCGTTGCAGCGTTATCAA
This sequence comes from Pseudomonas sp. JL3, assembly GCF_031570575.1. NCBI lineage: Bacteria > Pseudomonadati > Pseudomonadota > Gammaproteobacteria > Pseudomonadales > Pseudomonadaceae > Pseudomonas > Pseudomonas sp. JL3. The sequence continues at coordinate 178,281 of NZ_JAKWJK010000010.1, read as the reverse complement.
GTGCCCGCCGGCATCCAGCACGGCAACGGTCAAGGGTGCGGCGGAGATTTCCCGGCCTGCGGAGATGGCCTGATTGGCCAGGTTGACTGCGACGTTCAAGGTTAAAGCGCTCATGGTGCCGTCCTCATTTTGTTATTGGGAAAGCCGTTGGATTGCTTTCTGTTGCGCAATCCGATGCAACAAATAGAACACAATGAATTATTTTTTTGTATACAATAATTCTCGAAAAGCGCCACACTCGACGAAAAGTCACAGTTCTTCGGGCTTCCGACGAATGAAACAGGCGCTTGAGAAAATGAATTGACCTGCGCCGTCCGCCGTGAATACACTCTGCGCAAAGCCACTTGTATACAATTACAAAACGTAAGAGGCACAAAACAATGAGCAAAATGAGAGCAATCGAAGCCGCCGTTCTGGTGATGCGCCGTGAAGGGGTTGATACCGCTTTTGGCATCCCAGGCGCCGCGATCAACCCGCTGTACTCCGCCTTGCAGAAGGTCGGTGGCATCGATCACGTCCTCGCTCGCCACGTTGAAGGCGCCTCGCACATGGCCGAGGGCTACACCCGCACCAAGGCCGGCAACATCGGCGTGTGCATCGGCACCTCCGGCCCGGCCGGCACGGACATGGTCACCGGGCTCTACAGCGCCTCGGCCGACTCGATCCCTATCTTGTGCATCACCGGGCAAGCACCGCGGGCCCGTATGCACAAGGAAGACTTCCAGGCCGTCGACATCACCAGCATAGTCAAGCCGGTCACCAAGTGGTCGACCACCGTTATGGAACCGGGCCAAGTGCCTTACGCGTTCCAGAAAGCCTTCTATGAAATGCGCTCCGGCCGCCCAGGCCCAGTGCTGATCGACCTGCCGTTCGACGTGCAGATGGCTGAAATCGAATTCGACATCGACGCCTATGAGCCGCTGCCGCTGGCCAAGCCGACCGCTAACCGCGTGCAAATCGAGAAGGCCCTGGCCATGCTCGATCAGGCTGAGCGCCCACTGCTGGTCGCCGGTGGCGGCATCATCAATGCTGATGCCAGTGAGTTGCTGGTGGAGTTCGCCGAGCTGACCGGCATTCCAGTGATCCCGACCCTGATGGGCTGGGGCACCATCCCGGACGATCACCCGCTGATGGTTGGCATGGTCGGTCTGCAAACCTCGCACCGTTACGGCAATGCCACGATGTTGAAGTCGGACCTGGTGCTGGGCGTCGGTAACCGTTGGGCTAACCGTCACACCGGTTCGGTAGACGTTTACACCGAAGGCCGCAAATTCATTCACGTCGACATCGAACCAACCCAGATCGGCCGCGTGTTCACCCCGGACCTGGGCATCGTGTCCGACGCCGCTGCCGCGCTGACTGTGTTCATCGAAGTCGCTCGCGAATGGCAAGCCGCCGGCAAGCTGAAAAACCGCAGCGCCTGGCTGCAAGACTGCCAGCAGCGCAAAGCCAGCCTGCAGCGCAAGACTCACTTCGACAACGTGCCGGTCAAGCCGCAACGGGTTTACGAAGAGATGAACCAGGTGTTCGGCAAAGACACCTGCTACGTCAGCACTATCGGTCTGTCGCAGATTGCCGGCGCGCAGTTCCTGCACGTCTACAAACCGCGTCACTGGATCAACTGCGGCCAGGCCGGCCCGCTGGGCTGGACCATTCCGGCAGCACTCGGTGTGGTCAAGGCTGATCCGACCCGCAAGGTGGTGGCGCTCTCGGGCGACTACGACTTCCAGTTCATGATCGAAGAACTGGCGGTGGGCGCGCAGTTCAAGCTGCCGTACATCCACGTTGTGGTGAACAACTCGTACCTGGGGCTGATCCGTCAGGCCCAGCGCGGTTTTGATATGGACTACTGCGTGCAGCTGTCCTTCGACAACCTCAACGCTCCGGAACTCAACGGTTACGGCGTCGACCACGTCGCGGTCGCCGAAGGCCTGGGTTGCAAGGCGCTGCGGGTGTTCGAACCGGGTCAGATCCAGCCTGCCCTGCGCAAGGCTCAGGAACTGATCGAAGAGTTCAAAGTGCCGGTGATCGTCGAAATCATTCTGGAGCGTGTGACCAACATTTCCATGGGCACCGAGATCAACGCCGTCAACGAATTCGAAGACCTGGCGCTGGTCGGCAACGATGCGCCAACGGCGATCTCGTTGCTCGATTGATGATCGTTCCCACGCTCTGCGTGGGAATGCATCCGGTGACGCTCTGCGTCACAAAACGGCTGGACGCAGAGCGTCCGGGGCGGCATTCCCACGCAGAGCGTGGGAACGATCGGCCCTCACACATATACGGGAGACCACCATGCCGCGTTTCGCAGCCAACCTGTCCATGCTGTTCACCGAGCAGGATTTTCTTGCCCGTTTCGACGCTGCCGCCAAGGCCGGCTTCAGTGGTGTCGAATACCTGTTCCCCTACGATTTCAGTTCCGCCGAAATCAAAGCCAAGCTCGATGCCAATGGCTTGACCCAGGTGTTGTTCAATCTGCCGGCCGGTGACTGGGCCAAGGGCGAACGCGGTATCGCGTGCTTGCCGGATCGGGTCGAAGAATTCCGCGCCGGTGTCGATCTGGCCATCGCTTACGCCAACGTGCTGGGCAATACCCAGATCAACTGCCTGGCCGGTATTCGTCCACAAGGCGTCGACGATGCCACCGTGGAAAAGACCTTTGTCGCCAACCTCAAGTACGCGGCCGACAAGCTGCAAGCGGCGGGCATCAAACTGGTGATGGAAGCGATCAACACCCGTGACATCCCGGGCTTCTACCTGAACAACACGGCGCAAGCACTGTCGATTCGCGAACAGGTCGGCAGCGCCAACCTGTTCCTGCAATACGACATCTATCACATGCAGATCATGGAGGGCGACCTGGCCCGCACCATGGCCGCACACCTGGACGAGATCAACCACATTCAGTTGGCCGACAACCCTGGGCGCAACGAGCCGGGCACCGGTGAAATCAACTACCGCTTCCTGTTCGAACACCTGGACCGCATCGGTTATCAGGGTTGGGTTGGCTGTGAATACAAGCCGCTGACCACCACCGAAGCGGGTCTGGGCTGGTTGAAAACCCATAACGCGATCTAAAGCGACGCAGAGCATCGATGGCTGCATTCCCACGCAGAGCGTGGGAACGATCAATTTGCGAACAGAGCAATAAAAACAAGAGGATTTTCTCATGGCTAAAATCGGATTTATCGGCACCGGCATCATGGGCCACCCAATGGCGTTGAACCTGCAGAAAGCCGGTCACAGCCTGTTCCTGTCGGCGCACCACGACCCCGCGCCTGCCGACCTGGTGGCTGCTGGCGCCGTTGCGCTGGCGAACCCGAAAGAAGTCGCCCAGGAAGCCGAATTCATCATCGTCATGGTGCCGGATACCCCGCAGGTCGAGGACGTGCTGTTCCGCGCCGACGGTGTTGCAGCCGGCGTCAGCAAGGGCAAAGTCGTGATCGACATGAGCTCGATCTCGCCAACCGCCACCAAAGCCTTCGCGGCCAAGATCAACGAGAAAGGCGCTCAATACCTCGATGCTCCGGTGTCCGGCGGTGAAGTCGGCGCCAAGGCTGCGACCTTGAGCATCATGGTCGGTGGCGATGCCGATGCGTTCGAACGCGCCCTGCCGCTGTTCCAGGCCATGGGCAAGAACATCACTCTGGTGGGCGGTAATGGCGACGGTCAAACCGCGAAAGTGGCTAATCAAATCATCGTTGCGCTGAACATTCAGGCCGTCGCCGAAGCCTTGCTGTTCGCCTCGAAAAACGGTGCTGATCCGGCCAAGGTGCGTGAAGCGCTGATGGGCGGTTTCGCGTCGTCGAAGATCCTTGAAGTTCACGGCGAACGCATGATCAAGGGCACCTTCGACCCGGGCTTCCGCATCAGCCTGCACCAGAAGGATTTGAACCTGGCACTGGCCGGCGCTCGCGAACTGGGCATCAACTTGCCGAACACCGCCAATACCCAGCAAGTGTTCAGCACCTGCGCAGCCATCGGTGGCAGCAACTGGGACCACTCGGCGCTGATCAAGGGCCTGGAGCACATGGCGAATTTCTCGATTCGCGATAAGTAAGCCCTGCCCCGGCACTGATCGTTCCCACGCTCCGCGTGGGAATGCAGCCCGGGACGCTCTGCGTCCCTGCCGAGCGGACGCGGAGCGTCCAGTTGAGGCATTCCCACGCAGAGCGTGGGAACGATCATTAGCACCATACCCAGAACAATAAAAATTGGAGCCCGCCATGTCGGTCGATCCGCAACAACTGCTGCGCGAGCTGTTTGCCACAGCCATCGACGCGGCCCATCCGCAGCACGTCCTCGAAGCCCATTTGCCCAAAGATCGCAGCGGCCGGGTGATCGTCATTGGCGCCGGTAAAGCCGCAGCGGCCATGGCCCAGGTGGTCGAGCGCTGCTGGCAGGGCGAAGTGTCCGGCCTGGTGGTGACCCGTTACGGCCACGGCGCCCCGTGCGAAAAAATCGAAGTGGTCGAAGCCGCGCACCCGGTGCCGGATGCGGCTGGTTTGGCTGTCGCGAAACGGGTGCTGGAACTGGTCAGCGACCTGAGCGAAGACGACCGCGTGATCTTCCTGCTCTCGGGCGGTGGCTCTGCCCTGCTCGCGTTACCCGCCGCCGGCATCACCCTCGCCGACAAACAGTCGATCAACAAAGCCCTGCTCAAATCCGGCGCGACCATTGGCGAGATGAATTGCGTGCGCAAGCACCTCTCGGCGATCAAGGGCGGACGTCTGGGCAAAGCCTGCTGGCCGGCCACGGTTTATACCTATGCGATTTCCGATGTACCGGGCGACCTCGCCACGGTCATCGCCTCTGGCCCCACTGTGGCCGACCCGAGCACCTCCGCCGAAGCGCTGGCGATCCTCAAGCGCTATGGCATCGAAGTCCCGGTCTCGGTGCGCAACTGGCTGCAAAGCCCGGAATCGGAAACGGTCAAACCCGGCGACCCGAGCCTGGCCCGCAGTCATTTCCAGTTGATCGCACGCCCACAGCAATCGCTGGAAGCGGCCGCGGTTAAAGCCCGTCAGGCCGGCTTCAGCCCGTTGATTCTCGGCGACCTGGAAGGCGAATCCCGGGACGTGGCGAAAGTCCACGCCGGCATCGCGCGACAGATCGTCCAGCACGGCCAGCCGCTGGCAGCACCGTGCGTGATTCTGTCCGGCGGCGAAACCACCGTCACCGTGCGCGGCAATGGCCGTGGCGGGCGCAACGCCGAATTCCTGCTGAGCCTGACCGACAGCCTCAAAGGCCTGCCCGGCGTCTACGCGCTGGCCGGTGACACCGACGGTATCGACGGCTCCGAAGACAACGCCGGCGCCCTCATGACCCCGGGCAGTTACGCCCGCGCCGCCGCCCTCGGCCTGAGCGCCAGCGATGAACTGGACAACAACAATGGCTACGGCTATTTCGCCGCGCTGGACGCGCTGATCGTCACCGAGCCGACTCGCACCAACGTCAACGACTTGCGCGCCATTCTGATTCTCGAGAGCCCTAAACATGACGCCTGATAAGAAGGTCAAAATCCTCGCCACCCTTGGCCCGGCCACCAACGGAATCGACGACATCCGTGAGCTGGTGCTGGCCGGGGTCAATATCTTTCGCCTGAACTTCAGCCACGGCGATCACGCCGACCACGCCCAGCGCTATCAATGGATTCGTGAAGTCGAGCGCCAGCTGAATTACCCGCTGGGAATTCTGATGGACCTGCAAGGCCCGAAATTGCGGGTCGGCAAATTCGCTCAAGGCAAAGTGCAGCTGCATCGCGGTCAGGCCTTGCGTCTGGACCTGGACCCGACGCCGGGCGATGAACGCCGGGTCAACTTGCCTCACCCGGAAATCATCGCAGCGCTGGAGCCAGGCATGGACCTGCTGCTGGACGACGGCAAGCTGCGCCTGCGGGTAGTGACCAAATACGCCGACGCTATCGACACCACGGTGCTCAATGGCGGCGAGCTGTCGGATCGCAAAGGCGTCAACGTGCCGCAAGCGGTGCTGGATCTGAGCCCCCTGACCGCCAAGGATCGTCGCGACTTGAGCTTCGGTCTGGAGCTGGGGGTGGATTGGGTCGCGCTGTCGTTCGTGCAACGCCCGCAAGATATCCGCGAAGCCCGCGCACTGATCGGCGACAAGGCGTATTTGATGGCGAAGATCGAGAAGCCATCGGCCGTGACTCAACTGCGGGAAATCGCCGAATTGAGCGATGCGATCATGGTCGCTCGCGGTGACCTGGGCGTGGAAGTCCCGGCCGAAAGCGTGCCGCAGATTCAGAAAAACATCATCTGCACCTGCCGCCAACTCGGCAAACCGGTGGTGGTGGCGACGCAGATGCTGGAGTCGATGCGTTTTTCCCCCGCCCCGACCCGCGCCGAAGTCACTGACGTCGCCAACGCGGTGGCCGAAGGCGCGGACGCGGTGATGCTGTCGGCGGAAACCGCATCCGGCGAGTACCCGCTGGAAGCGGTGCAGATGATGAGCAAGATCATCCGTCAGGTGGAAAACGGCCCCGACTATCAGGCCCAACTGGACGTGAGCCGACCGAAAGCCGAGGCGACCGTTTCCGATGCGATCAGCTGTGCGATCCGTCGCATCAGCAACGTGTTGCCAGTGGCGGTGTTGGTGAATTACAGCGAGTCGGGCACATCGAGTTTGCGTGCGGCGCGGGAACGGCCGACGGTGCCGATCCTCAACCTGACGCCGAATTTGCAAACCGCGCGGCGTTTGACGGTGGCGTGGGGCGTGCACTCGGTGGTCAACGACCGGCTGCGCCAGGTGGACGAAGTGTGCTCGACGGCGCTGGAGATTGCCCAGGCACAGGGCATGGCTCAGCGGGGGGATACGTTGTTGATCACGGCGGGCGTGCCGTTCGGGCAGCCGGGGTCGACCAATTCGTTGCGTATCGAGACATTAATCTAACCCCCCTCACAATGATCGTTCCCACGCTCTGCGTGGGAATGCAGCCCGGGACGCTCCGCGTCCCAAGAGCAGACGCAGAGCGTCCATTGAGGCATTCCCACGCAGAGCGTAGGAACGATCTGTACTGACTGCCCCCATCATGCCTGCCAACCACTTCAACACCCACTGCCCCGACTGGGCCACTGCCCTGCTCAACGGCTTCAGCCAGATCTTTCTCCAGCGCCATCCGCTGTGCGGACTGCTGTGTCTGTTGGCGATTCTGTTCAGCGCGCCAACCTTGCTCGGCGGTGCGTTACTGGGAGGGGTCGCCGGTTTGCTCACCGCGCAACGTCGCGGGTATACCAAGGCTGATCGTCAGGCTGGGTTGTTCAGCTACAACGGTATTCTGCTCGGTCTGCTGCTGAGCCTTTATTTCCCATGGTCAGCGCTGTTGCCACCGCTGATCATTGCCGCTGGGGGCCTGAGCGCGATGCTCACCCAGCAATGGCTCAAGCATTCCCGTGATCATCATTGCCTTCTCGCCTACACCGCGCCCTTCGTTGCGATAAGTTGGTTGCTTCTATCGTTTGCCGCTCCACTGCAACCCGCGCCGCTGATCGAAATGACCACACTCAACCTGCTCGCCGCGTCATTGAAAGGGCTCGGTCAGGTACTGTTTCTCGGTCATCCGCTGGCCGGAGCTCTGATTGCCACGGGTTTGCTGATCGCTGACCGTCGCGCCTTCCTGTGGGCGCTGCTCGGCTCCGTTGCCGGTCTCGGTTTCGCCCTGCTGCATCACGAAACATCAACCGCCCTGCAGGGTTTAAGCGGCTACAACGCCGTGCTCGCCGCCCTCGCCTTCAGCCAAAATCGTCGCCAGCCCTGGCTGCCATTGTTGGGAATCCTGCTGGCGGTGTTGCTCACGCCGGGGTTCGCCGCACTGGGGATGGCAACGCTGACGGCGCCCTTCATCCTCGCCTGCTGGCTGATTCGCGCAGGCATTAGGGTGTGGCGTCAGGCCGCCATGGACAGCGCGCCTTGCGCTACCGGGGAGAATCGACCTAGGCTTCGCTGATTCTTGGTTCAGGCGTTTTCCATGAACAGCAATAAAAACTGGCGTGAAGACCTTTACGTCATCATCTTCCAATCCGATACCCCGGCCGGCCGGCGCTTCGACAGCATTCTGCTGTTGATCATCCTCGCCAGCCTGGTGACCGTGGTTCTGGACAGTATCGACAGCGTTCACCAGAACTACGCCGACCTACTGGCGTACATCGAATGGGGCTTCACCATCGTTTTCGCCATCGAGTACGGCCTGCGCCTGTACTGCTCGCCCAAGCCGCTACGCTACGCGTTCAGCTTCTATGGGCTGGTGGATTTGCTGGCGATCGTGCCCGGTATTCTCGCGCTGTATTACAGCGATGCGCAGTACCTGCTGATTATCCGGATCATTCGGATGCTGCGGATTTTCCGCGTGCTCAAGCTCAGCCCGTATCTGAAGCAAGCCAACTATTTGATGACGGCGCTGCGCGGCAGCAAGCAGAAGATCGTGGTGTTTCTGCTCAGCGTCAGCACCCTGGTGACGGTGTTCGGCACGCTGATGTACGTGATCGAAGGCCCGGAACAAGGCTTCACCAGCATCCCCAAAGGCATCTATTGGGCCATCGTCACACTCACCACCGTAGGCTTTGGCGATATCGTGCCCAGGACCCCATTGGGTCAGGTGGTTTCGTCGCTGGTGATGATCACCGGTTACTCGATCATCGCCGTGCCAACGGGGATTTTCACCGCGGAACTGGCCAACGCCATGCGCGGCGAACAACTGCAACACGATTGCCCGACCTGCCAGAAAAACAGTCACGAACACGGCGCAGCATTTTGCTCCCGTTGCGGCAATGCGCTGTTCAAGAAACTGGAATAAGCAAAGTGCTTTTTAATCTTTAAAGGACTATGCGAGCCCGGCTATAGTCGCCGGCAAATTGCCAACACTTTCCATAGAACATGTTTGATAGAACAAGGAATGCGCAGTGAAAAAACTCTTTGGCGCCTCACTTCTGGCCGCTGGCCTGGCCTTGGGCAACGTGGCTCAGGCTGCACCAACCCTGCTTAATGTTTCCTACGACGTGATGCGAGATTTCTACAAGGACTACAACGCTGCCTTCCAGAAACACTGGCAAGCCGAGCACAACGAAAACATCACGCTGCAGATGTCCTTCGGCGGCTCCAGCAAACAGGCACGTTCAGTGATCGATGGCCTGCCGGCTGACGTCATTACCATGAACATGGCCACCGACATCAACGCCCTGGCGGATAACGGCAAACTGGTCCCGGACAACTGGGTCACACGCCTGCCGAACAACAGCGCGCCGTTCACGTCGGCCACCGTGTTCATCGTGCGCAAAGGCAACCCGAAAGCCCTGAAAGACTGGCCGGACCTGCTCAAGGACGGCGTGCAAGTGATCGTCCCCAACCCGAAAACCTCGGGTAACGGTCGCTACACCTATCTCTCGGCCTGGGGCTATGTGCTGAAAAATGGCGGGGACGAAAGCACGGCAAAAGCCTTCGTCGGCAAACTGTTCAAACAAGCCCCGGTGCTGGATACCGGCGGCCGTGCAGCCACCACCACGTTCATGACCAACCAGATCGGCGACGTGCTGGTGACCTTCGAAAACGAAGCGGAAATGATTGCGCGTGAGTTTGGTCGTGATCAGTTTGAAGTGATTTACCCGAGTGTTTCCGCCGAGGCCGAGCCGCCAGTGTCTGTGGTCGACAAAGTGGTCGAGAAAAAAGGCACTCGTGCTGCCGCCGAGGAATATTTGAAGTACCTGTGGTCGCCGGAAGGTCAGGAGATTGCAGCTGCCAACTACCTGCGTCCGCGTGATCCGGCGGTATTGGCCAAGTACACTGATCGCTTCCCGAAAGTGGATTTCCTTTCGGTGGAGAAGACCTTTGGTGACTGGCGCACTGTGCAGAAGACCCACTTCAATGATGGTGGGGTTTTTGATCAGATTTACAGCGGTCAGTAATTCCTGACTCCAATGAAAAGGCGACCTGCAAAGGTCGCCTTTTTCCTACGTCACGCTATTACATCGGAGGGGTTACGCCGTCCTTGCCCGCTGCAATCGAGCATGCAATCGGTCCAAATGAACGGCCTCTCAATCATTCTTCAGAGGCATGATTACTATCAGCCTATTCCCTCTTCCGCCGCTCTAGCCAGCCGATTAGCCTCTGCGCATTCCTTCTTGTTCAACGAGACCCGTTATGAATCCAACGACTCAGGTGCCCCTCGGTGCCGCGACAATGACCCGAAGCATGGTGCTGCTCTTCGCCTTCTGCTGCGGCGCCATCGTGGCCAATATCTACTACGCCCAGCCGATCATCGGCCTCATCGCGCCAGACATCGGCCTGACCGACACCATGGCCAGCCTGATCGTTTCGCTGACGCAGATTGGTTATGCGCTGGGTCTGTTCTTCCTGGTGCCGCTGGGTGATCTGCTGGAAAACCGCCGCTTGATGATCATCACCACCGTGGTGGCGATTGCCAGTTTGTTGGGCGCGGCATTCACCGATCAGCCAAACGTGTTTCTGTTGATCTCGTTGCTGGTGGGGTTCAGCTCGGTGTCGGTGCAGATCCTGATTCCACTGGCCGCCCACCTGGCGCCGGAAGAATCCCGGGGCCGCGTAGTCGGCGGCATCATGGGTGGTTTGCTGCTGGGGATTCTGCTGGCTCGACCGGTGTCCAGCGTAATAGCCGACCACTTCGGCTGGCGTGCGATGTTCGTCATCGCAGCGGTGTTGATGGCGGCAATCAGCATCGTGCTGGCCCTGACCATTCCCAAGCGCCAGCCTGATCACAGCGCTTCTTATGGCCAGTTGTTGGGTTCGCTCTGGACGCTGTTGCGTCAGCAGCCGGTGTTGCGTCAGCGCGCGTTTTACCAAGCCTGCATGTTCGCCACATTCAGCCTGTTCTGGACTGCAGTGCCGCTGGAACTGTCGCGTAATCATGGCTTGTCGCAAACCCAGATCGCGATCTTCGCCCTGGTCGGCGCCATTGGTGCGATTGCCGCTCCTATCGCCGGTCGACTGGCCGATGCCGGCCATACCCGCATCGCCTCGCTGTTGGCCCTGCTATTCGCCAGCCTGAGCTTCCTGCCCGCCTTCATCCATCCGGCCTACAGCGTTATCGGCCTGGCAGTGACGGGTGTAGTGCTGGATTTCTGCGTGCAAATGAACATGGTCCTCGGCCAGCGCGCGGTCTATACCCTCGACGCTAAAAGCCGCGGCCGTCTGAATGCGCTGTATATGACCAGCATCTTTGTCGGTGGTGCGTTTGGCTCTTCGGTGGCCAGCGCGGTGTATGAGCATGGCGGTTGGTTGTGGATCGTGATTGTGGGTAGTGCGTTTCCGTTGTTGGCGTTGTTGCGGTTTTTGAGTGTTTCGCAGAGGCGTTCGTTGGCAACGGCTTAGGACGCTAAAAGCTTCGCGGGCAAGCCTCGCTGCTACAGGGTTAGTGTAAGACCTGTAGGAGCGAGGCTTGCCCGCGAAGGCAATTCGACTGATACCACTCAATGCCGGACCAGTTTCTCCATCGCCGCATCCGCGAGAAAGGAGGAGCGGCTTTTGACATTGTGCTCTCGCACATAGCGGTCAATACGCTGGATTACGTAGCCAGGCAGCGTCACGTTGACCTTCTCGGTCTTGCCTAGATACGGCGAGATGTCGAGTTCCAGCATCCCCCAACCCATGTCGGCAAATTCCGGATTCTCGCGGTGCGCAGCCGCTGAGGTCGGCATCGGAATTGACTCCCCGGCTGCCACGATCTCCTGCAGCATGATGTGGGCAATTTCGACCGCCGCGTTGTAAGCATCTTCAAACGTATCCCCGGCCGTAACGGCACCAGGAATATCGGGGATCTGAATACCGATGGCGGTGTTCTCGTCGCCCCACTCGATACAGATTGGGTATTGCATTATGGATCTCCTGCCAAACTGGCTCCTGGGCAATAAAGCCCCGCTCGCCTCCTGATGCTTTTGACCGTCCCGATCGGCAAATCCTTCTTCGGATGAGGGACGGGTATCGTGTAAGGGTTGTAACGGTGAGTGAAGATGTGATGACTGCCGGTGATCCGGTCCAGTGTCCAGCCCGCCTCTATCAGTTCCTTGATCAATAACCTGCTCTGCACCACCAGCCTCCTTGCTCCGGCCCAAACAAAAATAACCCTAGAGTTACTTTTACTCAAGCACAAAAATCCGGATCACGACGCTCGGTTGTTTTACAGGGTGTTGATTTGATCGGACCTCCGAAGGCTCGGGCGTTTGTCGATTACGTCCAGACCTTGCTGAAAAAGAGCCTTAAACAAGCTCTGGTTTCGTTTATTGCGAATTTCGTTTTGATTCGAATAGCCTTCCAGCATTCCTTTTGGCATCGAGGCGCAGCATCCTGACGAATTCGTCGATAACCTCTTTGACCTGGACCCGGCAGCGGTTGTCGCGGCAGCACAACGGCAACGCAAACAGCTAAAGATGCCGCCGATGGATGTCGGCACCTATCTTAATCTACTCTTGCGCCAAGGCCTGATTCAGTCGAGCAAGGCGTTGACCCACTATTGAGCGATTCTTTAATCGCCTCTCACAAACCCCAAAAAGCAAAACGGCGATCCTCAGATCGCCGTTTCCATTCACTGCCCGAATTTTCTGCCTAACCCACTCGGCACGCCATGGATATTCGTCTCTTCCCACGGCCCGTTCGGGCTGATCGAGCGGCTCCAGCCGTTGTTCCAGCGGTAGTAAGTGCGCTGGCGGTAGAAGGTGTTGGTCTGATCATCGAGAACGTAAACACCGAGTTTCGCGTCCCAATGGCTGTTGCCCCCCGGTGGCGGGGCGAAGCTGGCGGAGGTGCGCGGCACGGGTTTTGACGGTTTGACCGGAGTGCTTGGTTTACTCGGTACCGTCGGCGGAGGCGGTTTGGTGCTTGGCCCCGAAGGTGGAATTGGCGGCAGCCGTGTGGGCTCGGGCTGCTGGACCGCACAAGCGCTTAACCCCAAAACCATGCTGAGGAGAGTGATACGAGCGATGGCGGTCATGGTGGCGTTTCCTGTTATTTATCCGGGCTGTCGATGATCAGTTTTTGTTGCGCGGTGGTGCTGGTGGCCAAGGGTTGGCTGCGACCGATCCATTCGCCGGCAGTCGGTTGGCCGGCGCGGGAGATACGCGCAACCAGTTGGACTTCAGGGAAGTTCGACAGTTTCAACTGCGGCATCATGGCGTCGGCATCACCCAGTTCGACGGTTGCCGGCAAGTCGGCGACCGTCAGACGTTTGGCGGCCAGCGGCGCGGGCGGGCCAGTGACGGCGCGGGCGAAAATGAACACGCTGTCACCTGGTTGGACCTTGGCTTTGAGCTCCGGTGCCAGATCGACATGCACTTTGAGCAGCGCTGCAGCTTTGGCCGCAGGCGCCTGGGCAACCTTGCCACCGCTGGCTTCAAGCTTCTCGGCGGCCCGAGTGATACCGCCTTGCAGTGCGACGCGGGATTGGTCTTCCGGCGGCAGTTGCGCCAGCAGGCGATTCCAGTAGTCGATGGCTTCCTGATAACGCTCGCCTTCGAAAGCCGCGATACCCAGCAAACCGAGGCTGGTGACTTCCTTAGGATCAGCTTTCAGCGCTTCGTCAGTCAGGGCCTGGACCTTGTTCGACCACTTCTTGCCGTCGGCGAAATATTGGGCCTGGGCCCACTGCCCGAGCAGTTCGGGCTGACGACCGGCCAGGGCCACGGTGCGTTCGAAGATCTTCGCCGCATCGGCCGGGCGGTCCTGAGCCATGTAAGTGCGGCCGAGGAAGTACAGGCCTTCGGCCGAGTCCGGTTGGGCCGCGACCGCACGCTCCAGGCGACGGGTCATTTCTTCCATCGACTGCGGTGCCTGGGCGAACTCGCGGGTCAGCTCGACTTTGTCGCTGGCGCCGAAATGCAGGTACAGTCCAAGGCCCAGTATTGGCACCAGAATCGCCGCCAGCAATGGCAATGGCTTGCCCAGACGCGACACGCGCGGCGCCTCGACGCCTTCGGTGTCGGCGAGCAGTTCACGGGCAGCTTCGGCGCGGCCGGTGTCCATCTGTTCGGCGTTGAGCACGCCCTCTTCCTGCTGAGTCTGCAACTCAGCCACACGCTCCTGATAAAGCGCGACGTTCAGTGCCGTGCGGTCCTCTTCAAGCTGAGCACGGCGACCACGCAGAACGGGGATCAGCAGAAAACTCAGGGCAACCAGGAGCAGCAGGCCTGCAGCGAGCCAGAAATCAATCATTCTTGGTTTTATCCAACAGGTGGTCGAGGCGCTCGCGCTCCTCGGCAGAAAGCGTGTCCGGGCTGTCAGTGCGTTGCACGCGACGACGGCGGACGATCACGGCGATGATCACAAAACCGCCCAGCAGCAGGCCGGCGGGGCCGAACCAGAGCAGTGCGGTTTTGGCGTTGAGGGCGGGTTTGTAGCGGACGAAGTCACCGTAGCGGTCGACCATGAAATCGATGATTTGCTGGTTGTCCTTGCCCTCGCCGAGCATGCGGAAAATCTCTTTGCGCAGGTCAGCGGCGATCGGTGCGTTGGAGTCGGCGATGTCCTGATTCTGGCACTTGGGACAACGCAACTCTTTGGTCAGCTCGCGAAAACGCTCGCGGTCGCCTTCTTTGGCGAACTCATAGGTGTCGATGGCCGCATGGGTCACACCGGCCATGCTCAAACCCAGCAGGGCGGCGGCGATCCAGCGCTTCATGGCTTGGCCTCGTCGACCAGCGCCTGATACTTGGCCGCCAGTTTTTCACGCCAGACTTGTTCGTCGATCACGCCGACGAATTTGTCGCGGATGATGCCCTTGGCGTCGATGAAGAAGGTTTCCGGTGCGCCGTACACACCGAGGTTCAGGCCCAGGGTGCCGGCATCGTCACGAATGTCCAGTTGATAGGGGTTGTGGAACTCGGCCAGCCACTTCAAGGCATCGGCGTTGACGTCCTTGTAGTTGACGCCGTAGATCACCACGCCCTTCTCGGCCAGTTTGTTCAGCACCGGGTGCTCGACCCGGCAGGAAATGCACCAGGTACCCCAGACGTTGACCAATGCCGGTTTACCCAGAATGTCCGCTTTGGTCAGGGTTTTGTCACCCTGCACCGAGGGCAGCGAAAACTCCGGGAACGGTTTGTTGATCATCGCCGAAGGCAGCTCGGCCGGGTTCAGGTACAAACCCCGATACAGGAAAACAGCAACCACCAGAAAAATCGCCAGTGGCAACAACATCAACCAACGTCTCATGCGGTGGCTCCCGTCATGCCGAGCGCTTCACGCACGCGGCTTTTCACCTTGACCCGATAACGACGATCCAGCGCCGCCAGCAACCCGCCGAGACCGGTGAGCAACCCACCGAACCAGATCCAGCGCACGAACGGTTTGACGTGCACGCGGACCGCCCAGGCGCCCTCGCCCAGCGGCTCGCCCAGGGCGACATAAAGGTCACGGGTGAAACCGGCGTCGATCCCGGCTTCGGTCATCACCGAGTTCTGCACGGTGTACAGGCGTTTTTCCGGGTGCAGCACGCTGATTTCCTTGCCATTGCGGATCACCCGGATGGTGCCTTTGTCGGACGTGAAGTTCGGCCCTTCGAAGTGCTTGGCGCCTTCGAACACAAATTGATAACCGGCCAGGCTCATGGACTCACCCGGCGCCAGGCGCAGATCACGCTCGGCACTGTTCTGGCTGGACAACACGACACCCAGCGCGCACACGGCAATGCCCAAATGCGCGACTTGCATGCCCCAATAACTGCGGGTCAAGGTTGGCAGACCTTTGATCAGGCCTTTGTGACGGGTCTTGTCGAAGATATCCCGCACACCGGCCAACAACACCCAGGCAGCCAGCATGAACGTCGCCAGCACCGCCCAGTTGAAATCGCCGTAAGCGACACCGGCCACCACGGCCAGCGCAGCGCTGCCGAGCAACACCGGTGTCAACATGCTCATAAGCCATTTGACCGGGGTGTCTTTCCAGCGCACCAGCATGCCAACCGCCATCACCACCATCAGCAACGCCATCAATGGAATGAACAGCGCGTTGAAGTACGGCGGGCCGACCGACAACTTCGCGCCGGTCATCGCGTCGAGAATCAACGGGTACAAGGTACCGAGCAGGATCATCGAAGCGGCCACCACCAGCACCAGGTTATTGCCCAGCAGCAGGGTTTCCCGAGACCAGAGGTTGAAGCCGACATGGCTCTTGACCACCGGAGCGCGCAGGGCGAACAGCGTCAGCGAGCCACCGACCACGAACAGCAGGAAGATCAGGATGAACACACCGCGCTCAGGATCGGAGGCAAAGGCATGAACCGAGGTCAGCACGCCGGAACGCACCAGGAAAGTCCCGAGCAAACTCAACGAGAACGCGGCGATGGCCAACAACACCGTCCAGCTCTTGAACACGCCACGTTTTTCCGTGACCGCCAACGAGTGAATCAGCGCCGTGCCCACCAGCCAAGGCATGAAGGATGCGTTTTCCACCGGGTCCCAGAACCACCAGCCGCCCCAGCCGAGTTCGTAGTAGGCCCACCAGGAGCCCAACGTAATACCGATACCGAGGAAAGCCCAGGCGACGATGGTCCACGGACGCGACCAGCGTGCCCACGCCGCGTCGAGACGACCGCCCAGCAGCGCGGCGATGGCAAAGGCAAACGCCACGGAGAAACCGACATAGCCCATGTACAGCATCGGCGGGTGAACGATCAGGCCGATGTCTTGCAGCAGTGGATTGAGGTCGCGCCCATCCGTCGGCATCTGCGGCAGGATCCGGGCGAAAGGGTTGGACGTCAGGATCAGGAACAGCAGGAAACCGGTGCTGATCATGCCCATCACCGCCAATACGCGAGCCAGCATCACTTGCGGTAATTGCCGGGAGAACACCGACACTGCGAAGGTCCAGCCGCCGAGGATCAGTGCCCATAGCAGCAACGAACCTTCGTGAGCGCCCCAGACGGCGCTGAATTTGTAGTACCACGGCAAGGCGCTGTTGGAGTTGCTGGCGACGTAAGCGACGGAGAAGTCGTCCGCCATGAACGCGTAAGTCAGGCAACCGAAAGCGAACAGCAGAAACGCGAACTGCCCCCAGGCGGCCGGCTGGGCCAGGCTCATCCACAAGCGATCGCCGCGCCAGGCACCGAGCAACGGCACCACGGCTTGAACCAGCGCGAAACACAGCGCCAGGATCATGGCCAGGTGGCCCAATTCGGGGATGAACAGCCCTGAACTATAGAGAGCAGAAGTCATCAATTAACCCTCTTTCGCAGGAGTGGGCGCCGACTGGCCGCTGTCTTTCAGGGCCTTGGTCACTTCCGGTGGCATGTACTTCTCGTCGTGTTTGGCCAGCACTTCATCGGCCACCACCACGCCGTCAGCGTTGAGCTTGCCGAGGGCGACGATGCCCTGCCCTTCGCGGAACAGATCCGGCAGGATGCCGCGATAACTGATGGTTACGGATTTGTTGAAGTCGGTGACGATGAATTTCACGTCCAGGGAATCGCCGGAACGTTGCAGCGAACCTTTCTCCACCATGCCGCCCGCGCGAATACGTGTGTCTTGCGGCGCTTCACCGTTGGCGATCTGGGTCGGGGTGTAGAACAGATTGATGTTCTGCTTCAAGGCGCTCAAGGCCAGGCCAACGGCAGCGCCGACACCGATCAGGATCGCGAAAATAATGATAAGACGCTTTTTACGCAGCGGATTCACTTGCCGTTCTCCCGACGCAGACGACGCGCCTCTTGTTGCAGATACCGCTTGCGGGCCAGGATCGGCGCCGCCACGTTGAGGGCCAGCACCGCCAGGCTTATGCCATAGGCTGACCAGACATACAGGCCGTGATGGCCCATGGCGAGAAAGTCGCCGAATGAAGCGAAACTCATCGAGCGGCCTCCAGACTGTTCTGCACTTCGGTTTTCACCCAGCTCGCCCGGGCTTCGCGCTTGAGCACTTCAAGGCGCATGCGCAGCAACAGCACGGCGCCGAAGAAACAGTAGAAACCCAACACCGTCAGCAGCAGTGGCAGCCACATCTCGACCGGCATCGCCGGTTTTTCTGTGAGGGTGAAAGTCGCGCCCTGGTGCAGGGTGTTCCACCACTCCACCGAGTATTTGATGATCGGGATGTTAATCACGCCGACGATCGCCAGTACCGCGCAGGCCTTGGCCGCGCTGTCACGATTGCTGATCGCGTTGCCCAGCGCAATGAGACCGAAGTACAGGAACAGCAGAATAAGCATGGACGTAAGTCGCGCATCCCAGACCCACCACGAACCCCAGGTCGGTTTGCCCCAGATCGCGCCGGTGACCAGCGCCACGGCGGTCATCCAGGCCCCGATCGGCGCGGCGCATTGCAGGGCGACGTCGGCCAGTTTCATCTTCCAGACCAGTCCGACGACGCCGCACACGGCCAGCATCACGTAGATGGACTGCGCCAGCATGGCGGCGGGAACGTGGATATAGATGATCCGAAAGCTGTTGCCTTGCTGATAGTCCGGCGGCGCGAAGGCCAGCCCCCAAACCAGGCCGACGCTAATCAGCAGCAACGCCGCGACGCTCAGCCACGGCAGCAATTTGCCACTGATGCCGTAAAACCATTTGGGCGAGCCGAGCTTATGAAACCAGGTCCAGTTCATTGCTATTTCCATCACGGGTGCCGCACGTTGTCACGAGCAGCCAGGGTCTTTACTGATCAAATTTTGATCAGACCTCATTATTCGCCGACGCTGATCTTCAGGCCAGCAGCTATTGCAAAAGGTGTCAGGGTTATCGCCAGGGCGGTCAGGCTACCAAGCCACAAGAGATAACCGGTCGCCGGCATGCCCTGCAATGCCGCCTGCAAGGCGCCACTGCCGAGAATCAACACCGGGATGTACAGCGGCAGAATCAACAGCGCCAGTAACAGGCCACCGCGCTTCAATCCTACCGTCAACGCCGCGCCCACCGCACCGAGCAGGCTCAGCACCGGTGTACCCAGCAATAAAGAAAGCAGCAACACCGGCAGACAAGCGGCAGGCAAACCCAGCATCAACGCCAGCAAGGGTGCGAGCAACACCAGCGCCAGGCCGGAAAACGCCCAGTGTGCCAGTACCTTGGCCAAAACCAGAATAGGGAGGGGGTGCGGCGAAAGGACCCACTGCTCAAGCGATCCGTCTTCGAAATCACTGCGGAAGAGCCCGTCCAGCGAGAGCAAGACCGATAAAAGTGCTGCCACCCATACCAGTCCCGGGGACAAGGTTTGCAACAATTGAGGCCCGGCGCCGACCGCCAACGGGAACAAAGAGACGACGATGGCAAAGAACACCAGCGGATTCGCCAGTTCGGCAGGGCGGCGGAACAGCAAACGTGCCTCGCGGGCGACCAACAGGCCGAAAACACTCATACGGCCCAGTTCCCCAAATCAATGTCGCGATAGCCGGCCGGCATCCGGGTCAGGGTGTGGTGAGTGGTCAGCACCACCATGCCACCCCGCTCGCAGTGCGCAGCCAGGTGTTCTTCGAGTTGCGCCACGCCTTGTTTGTCGAGCGCGGTGAACGGTTCATCAAGGATCCACAGCGGCGGGCTGTCCAGATACAACCGCGCCAAGGCCACCCGACGTTGCTGACCGGCGGACAGGCTGTGACAGGGAACATCCTCGAAACCGCGCAGCCCCACCGCCGTCAGCGCCTGCCAGATCGCCTCATGGGAGGCCGGTTGATGCAAGGCGCAGAGCCAACTGAGGTTTTCCTCGGGGGTCAGCAGGTCTTTGATGCCGGCGGCGTGGCCGATCCACAACAGGTTGCGCGCCAGTTCACTGCGTTGCTCATGCAATGGCTGGCCGTTTAGCAATACTTGACCGGCGGTCGGGTGCATCAAACCGCAAAGCAGACGTAAAAGACTGGTCTTGCCACTGCCGTTGGGGCCGCTGATCTGCAACATTTCGCCACTGGCCAGTCTCAATTCGAGATTTTCGAAGAGCAGCCGAAGGTCTCGCTCACAGGCAAGGGCAACGGTTTGCAGGACTGGACTGGTCAAGAGATCACGGGCCTTTTGCGGTTCAAGTCGGCGGCAGAGCGGCCGCTAAAGAGATGCAGCATAGATGCATTGGCGGCTTGTTCTAGGGAGCCAGGTCAAACAAATGCAATGTTTTCGCCACTCCCCGAAAGACGGGCGGCATTATACATGCCATGCCCGACTCTAAAGAGCGCATTTTCCTCAGGTTGTGACCACGTATGACAGGCGAAATGAACATCCTCCCGCTGCCGCAGACCACACCCGCGACTTCGCGGCCGCTGGTGGTCAGTGGTGATCTACTCAAGCTGCTGACGCCGATGGAGGGATTGATCTCCGTTGGACAAACCGCCAAGGCTGAAGTGCTCTCGCTAAAGCAGGCGGATCAGACCTTTCAACTGTTGCTCAAAGTCACCCTCGACAACGGTCGCCAGACCACGGTCCAGGCCACCAGTACTCAGCCGTTGCCCCAGGGCACCAGCCTGGCGATCACTCAGCCGTCGGCGGGTAACTTGGCGGTCACGGTGCAACAGGCCATCGCCTCCAGCGTCGCCACCCTCACCCGCATCGACACGGCGCAACTGCCGGTCGGCACCTTGCTGCAAGGCAAAGTGCTGACCTCTCAGGTCATGCCGCAGGTGCCGGGTCAGCCGACGGTGTTTCGCTCGATGGTGAGCCTGCTCAACACCGCGCTGAGCGGCAGCACGCTGAGTATCGACAGCCCGACGCCCCTGCGTATCGGTACGTTGCTGAGCGCCTTGGTGCAGGATACCCAGACCCTGAAATTCGTCCCGTTGAGCAACCGCCAGGAACAGTTGGCGGTGACGCAACAATTGGTCAGCCAACAAAGTCGCCAGGGCTCTCTGGATGGCTTGCTCAAAGTCCTGCAAAACCTGCCGCCATCGGATCAGACCTCCAGCGACCTGCGCGCTGTCGTCGACAAATTGCTCGCCGGCCTGCCGGATGTTCAGCAACTGAGCACGCCCAAAGGCCTGGCCCAGGCGTTGGCCAATAGCGGCCTGTTCCTCGAAGCGAAACTCCTCGCCGGTCAAAACCCGACGCTGACGCCTGACATGAAAGGCGATCTGCTCAAGCTCATCGCACAACTGACGCCGGGGCTGCCGGCCAACACCAATCTCAACGCGATCCTCGCCGCCAATACACTGGCGCAAGCGCTGCCCGGTTTCGTGCGCAGCGCTCTCGGCATGCTGGGGCAAGTCAGCGCCAAACCGCTGCCGACCAGTTTCCCGCTCCCCGAGCGCCTGCTGCAAAGCGCGGAAGGCGAAGATGATCTCGAGCACCTGCTGCGCCTGGCAGCAGCGGCCGTCTCGCGCCTGCAAAGCCATCAACTGTCGAGCCTGGAACAGACCGGCCTCACCGACGACGGTCGCCTGCTCAGCACCTGGCAACTGGAAATCCCCATGCGCAACCTGCAGGACATCGTGCCATTGCAGGTCAAGTTTCAGCGCGAAGAAGCACCCGAGAAAGAACAACCTCACGAACGCCGCGACGAACGCGAACCCAAGCAACAGTTGTGGCGCGTCGAACTTGCGTTCGATATGGAGCCATTAGGGCCGTTGCAGATTCAGGCTCAACTGATCAAAGGCAGCCTCTCCAGTCAGCTGTGGGCCGAACGGCCGTACACCGCGAGCCTGATCGAAAGCAATCTGGCCGGGCTGCGCGAACGCCTGTTGGCCTCAGGCCTGAACGTCGGCGATCTGGATTGCCACCTCGGCACACCGCCACAAGGCCCTCAAACCCGCCTCGAACAACGCTGGGTCGACGAAACCGCATGAACGAATCCACCGCACCGCGCCAGGCCATCGCCCTCAAATACGACGGCACCCACGCCCCTACCCTCACGGCCAAAGGTGACGAGGAATTGGCCGAAGCCATTCTGCAGATTGCCCGTGATTATGAAGTGCCGATCTACGAAAACGCCGAGCTGGTGAAACTGCTGGCGCGGATGGAATTGGGGGAGAGTATTCCGCAGGAGTTGTATCGCACGATTGCCGAGATTATTGCGTTTGCGTGGAATTTGAAGGGGAAGTTCCCAGAGGGACAGAACCCGGATACGCCGATGGTCGAGAAGGACATTACCGAGTGCGGTGAGGACTTTTGAACCTGGGACTCGTCTGACTCAAGGTTCTCACTGCTGTCTACCGCTCGTCGAAACTGTCAGATCTGATAGTTGCGAGGCAACTCGCTGTTGTCGCCAGATAGGCAGAGAGCGTCGACAAATTTGATCCCGGCGCTACCCTTATCAGGAGCGCTCCGATGACTTTGACCTCCAAACCTGATGGCAACTCTACGAACAGTAGTTCGCTGGCACTTGGTGCTCCACATATTCCCGAATTGATCAGTCCAATAGATGGCGATGAAGGCTACCATGGCGGCGTTGGTGCTAAAGCCCTGAACGCCGACCTGCTCGTCATCGTTAATCCTTGGCATGATATGGAGATCGGCCAGAGTTGCCTTCTCTTCTGGGATGACGACAAAACCCCCTACCACACGGAGGTTATCGATTCGCCCGAAGAGCTTTCCAAACCAATTCTCTTCCATCTACCGGCAAACCATATCCTGGATGGAAGCGCATCCCCGGTTTTTTATCGTATCAAACGCCTCAGCGGAAACGAGGCCGACTCGTTCAAGTTCAACGTTTTGATCAAACGCACGCTACCGGGAGGCATTCTCGACAAACCTGAACCACTAGGTCATCCCGGACTGCGTTATATCTTCATTCCGGATATCAAGGATGGTGTCGACAGTGAGATGGCAAAGCAGGGTATTGCCATGCGTATCGAGCCTTATCAGAACATCACCGTGTTCGACCGCATCGTCGCACGATGGGGTAATGAAGAGCAGGTGATCCACTACCCCGTCACTGCCGAGCAAATCAGCGATCCGCAAAACCATCCCATTCTGATCAAGTTCGATGAACAACTGATCAAGCGCGCGGGTGATGGCAAGCATTCGATTACCTATCAGGTGATCGACCGCTGTGGAAACCGTCCGCATGACTATGCACCGTGGGCAATTCCCACTGAAGTCAGTGTAAATGCGAACCGCATTCCGGCACCGACCGTGACAGGTGAGCAAGGAGGGGTGCTGGATCCTGCATACGTCACAAATATCCAGGTAGTCGCTTCCGGTATCGGGCTGATCGCTGGCGACAGAGTCCGAGTTCACTGGCAAGGACGGGGCGAACGCGAGACGGCAGCCAAGACATATCCAGGAAGCGGAACATTGGAGTTTCCGATACTGCTTGCCTGGGCCAACGAAAGCGACCAGAGCTCTGTCAGCATCACCCTGCGCGTGGAACGTGAAGGAATAAAACTTGTTTCCGAGTCTAAACCCTTAAGCATCAAAACCACGATCATCCTCGATCCACCCAAGGTTCTGGAAGCCTACGGCGCGCAAGGCGACCGTTTGAAAATGGTCGATATTTATTATGCGAGGCATGTAACGGTTCAGATTCGACAATATGTGGGAATGGCCATCGGGCAAACCATTCGGGCGCGCTGGGCTGGCCCTCGAATCACCTATGACAGCGCAATCACAACGGTAGAGAACGTTGGACCGATGAACTTCATTGTCCCTCGCATGGAAGTGGTTGATGCCATCGGCAGCCTTGTTCCAGTCAGCTACACCGTACGTACCTTTCCCAGTGGCCCCTTGCATCGATCTGCGGCATTGCCGCTGGCCGTGGATCCTCAAGCATTCGTTCTAACACCTCCTCGACTGACTGCGGATCAGAAGACGGTGACTATTCGATACACTGGAATGGCTACCGGTTACCACGCAAGAGTACGTATCACCGGGGTGGTTACCCGCTACACGGAATGGCAAAACCTGGAAACAGGCGTCACCGCAGAGTTCTTAATTCCTCAAAGTTGGATTGTTGAAAACAAAGGCAAAACCGTATTGATCAACTATAGCGTCAACCGTCCGGGCATCGATGAACACAGCATGTTTTCCCAAGTACTGAGAGTAGCGCTGTAACATCACCTACCTGATTGTGTACGGGTACAACGAGCAATCACCTTTCCGAATGGAGTTCGACAACCATGAGCGCAGAACCGAAGGAACTTAATCTCACTGCTCCGAAAGTGCTCGAAGCCTATGGCTTCGCCGGGGATCGTTTAAACTTCAACGACGTTTATAACAGCACACATATCAACATACAGGTCCCACATTATGTCGGCATGGATCAGGGTCATACCGTCCGGGCTCGATGGGCAAGCGGCCGCTATACGTACAATACGGAAACCTTGACGATTGGTATTCCGGCACCGCAGAACTTCAAAATTCCTCGTCTGGAGGTCATCGACTCCATCGGCAGCCTGGTAACCGTCAACTATAGCGTTCGCACCGCGCCCGGCACCCCGCTCATCATCTCAAAATCGCTAACGCTGAACGTCGATGCTCAGGATTTTGACTTGATTGAACCCAGGCTTTCCGTGGACAGGAAAAAGGTGACTGTCAAGTTTGTTAACATGGGTCCCGGCTACACAGTTCGAGTCCGCTGGCATGGCACAATTGTCCACGACACAGAGACCAAACCGATTGTAGATAACTCATCGATGGCGTTCGATATTCCTACGAGTTGGATTCAAGAAAACATGGGAAAGCTGGTATTAATCAACTACAGCGTTCATCGTTCCGGCACGACAAATAACCTGATGTTTTCACAGCTGTTAAGAGTAATGCTATAACCCAGCTCCGCCGCCGGAGCACTCAAAAGCCAATCCATCGCTAATGGATTAGCTGTTTATTCAATACCCGTAGGAGACCGTCGACACAGCCCTCACCTGCCGGAAACTCATTGCGCTTGATCTTCTGGAAAAAAATCAAATTTCGCCTGCCCACCTTCAAAGGTTACACGGATCACAGGTAGATACTGAGTTGTCATATTAAAATAATCCTGCTGCATGTATTGAGCACCGGCACGGGCCGCCTCAGGATTAGCGGATTGAACGTAAATAAAAGCCTCTAAAGGTAACTGTCTTGGGATCCCGGGAGGCCAGGCAGCTATCTCCACATTGTTAGCCCAATTCAGATTGATGAGGTCATCAAAATTATTTCGAGCCTGGAGGAAAATCGAAAATTGATCCCTGCTTGGCCCGAGTGCACACTGATGAAAGTATCTATTACCTATATCTACTGAGTGAAAGTGCTCTTTCCACTTTACCAGTGTATTAACACCTATTTCCGGGCAGGATTCACCAGCATTTGGAAAATAAACGTGATGACCGCACGACTGCACTCGATGCGAAGTGGCTCCATCCGTAGGAAACGAACAACGTACAGGTGTCGGATAAGAGCCAATTTTATTTGCAGCCTCTAGGCCCTTGAATACAAATCCCTGACCTTCACCAATGTAAAGCTTCTCCATGCGTACATCACGACGAAGATAAGAAAATGAAACACCATTACGAGCTATCGAA
This sequence comes from Pseudomonas sp. JL3, assembly GCF_031570575.1. NCBI lineage: Bacteria > Pseudomonadati > Pseudomonadota > Gammaproteobacteria > Pseudomonadales > Pseudomonadaceae > Pseudomonas > Pseudomonas sp. JL3. Next base: position 152,907 of record NZ_JAKWJK010000010.1, on the reverse strand, counting down.
TTATCGCTCGGGTCCCACGCGTGATAATTCGGCGTTGCTTTTGTGGTTCTAACCAAAACACCACTACACAAATAAGCCGCTGCATCTCCGCAACTGTCCGAGACATTCTCATAGCGCGCATTCAGCTGTTCAGCGACTGCCTCGCCGAAGACTTGATCGAACGCAGAGAAGCTGAAAACATTCTTATCTGTCGCCGCGAGACTCAATTTGACAATAGGAACATACAACGAGGTTGCCAGATAATACTCACGCTGAAATTTCTGCGCATCGACTAGTTTGGCCGGAGCCGACGCCTCGTAAAACACCGCCTCAATGGGCAGTTTTTCCGGCTTACTCTTATCCCAGGTTTCAACCAGCACTTCCATCGGTTTAGCCGCCCAGGTCGCATCAACAAGGCCATGCGCTTCGAGGCTGGCCTTGAACTGTCCCGCCACCATCGTGCTCAGCGAACACTGATTCTTCGGTAATGAACTATGTTCCTGAAAATTTTTCAACCAGGCAGCAGCCGTTATTGCAGGAACTACCAACTTTGCACAATTGGCAAGATCCGCGTCCAGTTGTACCGCCTTAGGTGCAAATCCACACCCGTGATCTGCCCGGACATCAAGCGATTCGGTTGGAAAAGGGAAAATACAACGCAGGTTCAGAGCTTTACCTTCCGCCAGCGCCGAAGTTTGATCTTTTAATATGAAACCGCTTTTCCTGTTACCATTCAATGTTGTACTGCCAATATCGGCTCGGATATAAGTGAAGACCACTGAGCCCAATGTTGTTGCTTTTGACCCATAATCCCAAAATTTGAAAAATGCGCTGTAGTCTACCGCCCGCAAGGTAATACCGGAACAGTAGTAGGCTGGCAAACCGTTCAAACACTGCGCAACATTACTCATGTACTTGGCATTCAAGTCCGTTACCAATGCCTGGCCGGACATGGCATTGACACTAGCGGCAAACCATATCGTTAAAAACAAGAGACATTTCATATTCACACTCCCGATAAAATATATTTAATCTTGAGTATGTTGAGTGCCGCAGAACGGCATCTACTGTCAGTTCTGACAGTTCCGACAAACGGTTATTCGTGCATAATAAAAAGATCGCAGCCTTCTTCAACTCCTACAGGTAATTACGAACCCATGTAGTAGCTGCCGAAGGCTGCGATCTTTGATTTTGTGTGTAGTGCGTAGCTTCTAGCTGCTTCTGTGCAACTTGCTCATCAACTCCGCCTCAGCCTGGGTCAACCCGCAAGACTGAGTCAGTTCATCGACGCTGGCCCCCATCCCCACCAGACGCGCGGCCTGGGCGAATGAAAGGCTCGACGGATCACGCTGCTCCAGCTGCGCCAGTTTGTCCGGCAACGGGCCGACGACGGCGCGCAGTTCGTGCAGGTCTTCACCCATGCGCACGTTGCCGTTCTGGTAGTCGTCGACCCGCTTGGCCAGGTCCTTGATGCGCTGATCGCGCAGCGCATCGCCCTCGGCCTGTTGCGTGGCGATCTGCCGCTGGGCGCGGATGTACGCCAGGAACATCGCCAGCGTGCCTGCCCAGAAGAGGAACAGGACAATGACAGCTACCTCAAGAATCAATCAGATACTCTCCAGTTCCGACCATTCTTCTTCGCTCATCATCTTGTCCAGCTCGACCAGGATCAGCAGTTCGTTGTTCTTGTTGCACACGCCTTGAATGAACTTGGCGGACTCTTCGTTACCGACGTTCGGCGCGGTCTCGATTTCCGACTGACGCAGGTAAACCACTTCGGCCACGCTGTCGACCATGATCCCGACCACTTGCTTGTCGGCTTCGATGATGACGATACGGGTGTTGTCGCTGATCTCGGCATTCATCAGGCCGAAGCGCTGACGGGTGTCGATCACGGTGACGACGTTACCGCGCAGGTTGATGATGCCCAGCACGTAGCTCGGAGCACCCGGGACCGGGGCGATTTCGGTGTAGCGCAGGACTTCCTGAACGCGCATCACGTTGATGCCGTAGGTTTCGTTGTCCAGCTTGAAGGTTACCCATTGCAGGATCGGATCTTCGGAACCCTTTGCAGCTGTCGCCTTATCATTCATACCCTGACCCCTCAAAAAACCGCCCTGGCGGTGTGTGTTCTGTGCGACGGCACTGAATGCCGATGCGTGTTGGTTATGTCGGTTTGTGGCCCGGTTTAGTGCCGGACATATGCTTCGCCCCACCGCTGGCGATCAGCTCGGCCAGTGCGGAAACGTCTAGCAAGGCACACATGTGCTCAATCACCGTGCCCGCCAGCCATGGCCGTTGCCCCCGGTGGCTGCGCCATTTGATTTCGTTCGGGTCCAGGCGCAATGAGCGGCTGACCTGATGCACCGCCAGCCCCCACTCGTAACCCTGAACCGAAATAACGTATTGCAGGCCCTGGCGGAAATCATCGCGATAACGATCCGGCATGACCCAACGTGCCGTGTCCAGAACTTTCAGGTTACCGGCCTGGCTCGGCAGGATCCCGAGGAACCATTCCGGCTGACCGAACAACGGTGTCAGCTCGTGACCGGCCAGGGAATAAATCGAGCCCAGGCATACCAATGGCACCGCCAGGGTCAACCCGGCGACGTCGAACAACAGGCATTCGAACGGCTCGGCAGCCCATGCCGGACGACCGTCGGTTTCCACCGGTGGCGGCGTGTTGCTTGGCGGCAGATGAACTTCAACCACCGGCGGCACCAACGCTTGCAGCAGTGGTGCAATCGTCGACACGGGCGCCAGAATCGGTGCCGGAGCGTCGATCACGGCCACCGGTGCTTTCACCACTGGCGCAACGATAGGTGCAGCGGCCACTGCCGGTTTCTGCGCATCACGGGCCTGTTCCTCAAGCACGGCAGCCTGGAACTCGTCCAGGGCAGCTTCAGCCTCGACAACCTCGGGCAGCGCCTCGACTTCAGGCAACAGCTCTTCGGTCGCGTCCTGCAGCAAGCCATCCAGATAAGACTGAAGGGCCAATTGCGGGCGCGAGGTGATCTTCACCGGCCGGGTCATGCGAATACCATCGTAGGAATCAGGCTCATCTCAAGCCACCTGCGGAACAAGTTGCTGGGCGAGCAGATGCTTGAGCAGTGCGCGGTAGGCGAGAACGCCGCGACTCTTGCCATCGAATTGCGAAGGCGTCAGCCCTGCCCGGCTCGCGTCACGCAAGCGGGTGTCGATCGGGATGTAGCCTTGCCAGATTTCTTCCGGGTACTTGTCGCGCAGCACGCGAAGGGTGCTGAGGGAAGCCTGAGTGCGGCGGTCGAACAGGGTCGGTACGATGCTGAACGGCAGCGCCTGTTTGCGTGAGCGGTTGATCATCGCCAGGGTGTTGACCATGCGCTCCAGGCCTTTGACGGCCAGATGCTCGGTCTGCACCGGGATCACCAACTGCTGGCTGGCCGCCAAGGCATTGACCATCAGCACGCCGAGCAACGGGGGGCTGTCGATCACGGCGTAATCGAAGTCCTGCCACAACTGCGCCAGGCTCTTGGCGATCACCAGACCCAGACCACTCTGCCCCGGCGACTGGCGCTCAAGGGTTGCCAGCGCGGTGCTCGATGGCAACAGGGAAATGCGTTCGTCACTGGTGGGCATCAGCAACTGACCGGGCAAGCCTTGCGGCACGCTGCCCTTGTGCAGAAACAGGTCGTAACTGCTGTGTTCCAGGCTGTCGGGGTCGTAACCGAAGTAGCTGGTCATGGAGCCGTGCGGGTCGAGATCGACCACAACCACGCGCTTGCCCGCCTCAGCCAGCAAACCGGCTAAAGCGATGGAGGAAGTGGTTTTACCGACACCACCCTTTTGATTGGCGACTGCCCAGACTCTCATTCGGATTGTTCCTCCCGGTCAAAAAGGTCGACCGAGAAATAGCTCAACGTATTAATGCGGGTGACGGAGAATTGACGGCGCTCTCTCGTCCCGGCGACTTGACCGGAGCCGGTGCAGTTTGTGTGCCAGCCCGCTTCAACGCGGCATCCGGTTGTGCATGAGCCGTTCCGGTACCGGTGAGGCTGCGGCGTACATCGAGATTTCGTGAAACAACCAATACCACCCGACGGTTACGCGCCCGGCCTTCGGCGGTGGCGTTATTGGCCACTGGCTGGAACTCGCCATAACCCACCGACGCCAGACGACCGGGGTTTACACCCTGCATCGCCAGCATGCGCACGATGCTCGCCGAACGCGCTGAGGACAGCTCCCAGTTGGTCGGGTATTGCGCAGTGCGAATCGGCTGATCGTCGGTAAAACCTTCGACGTGGATCGGATTGTCGAACGGCCTGAGAATCGCGGCGACCTTGTCGATGATGTTGAAGGCGATGTCGCTGGGCATGGCATCGCCGCTGCCGAACAACAGGCTGGAATTGAGCTCGATCTCGACCCACAACTCATTGCCGCGCACGGTCATCTGGTTGGAGCTGATCAAGTCGCCGAATGCCGCGCTAATGTCATCGGCAATGCTTTTGAGCGGATCGCTGGCACCGGCGATGCCGGCATCGACCTGCTCGCTGTCCTTGACCAGCGGCTTGGCCGGGGTCACGGTTTTCGGCCGTTCTTCGCCGATGGGGATCGGCTTGAGGGCGCGATCGGAGTCGGTAAACACCCCGATCAGCGCCTCGGAAATGACCTTGTACTTGCCTTCGTTGATCGAAGAAATCGAGTACATCACCACGAAGAAAGCGAACAGCAACGTAATGAAGTCGGCGTAGGAAACGAGCCAGCGTTCATGGTTTACGTGTTCTTCAGGTTGCCTGCGACGTGCCATGGTTCATTTCCCCCATCAATCCATGAAACCCTGAAGCTTCAATTCAATAGAGCGAGGGTTTTCACCTTCGGCGATCGACAGGATCCCTTCCAGCAACATCTCGCGATAACGCGACTGCCGCAATGCGATGGATTTGAGCTTGGCGGCAATCGGCAGCAGCATCAGGTTGGCACTGGCCACGCCGTAAATGGTGGCGACGAAGGCGACGGCAATACCGCTGCCCAGTTGCGACGGATCGGCCAGGTTGCCCATGACGTGGATCAGGCCCATCACCGCACCGATGATGCCGATGGTCGGCGCGTAGCCGCCCATGCTTTCAAAGACTTTGGCGGCTTCGATGTCGCGGCTTTCCTGGGTGTAGAAATCCACTTCCAGAATGCTGCGAATCGCTTCCGGCTCGGCGCCGTCCACCAGCAGTTGCAGCCCCTTACGTGAGTAGCTGTCGGGTTCGGCATCAGCCACCCCTTCCAGTCCGAGCAAACCTTCCTTGCGGGCGGTCAGGCTCCAGTTCACGACGCGATCGATGCCGCCGGCCAGGTCCACGCGCGGAGGAAAAAGAATCCAGGCGAGAATCTGCATGGCGCGCTTGAAGGCGCTCATCGGCGATTGCAGCAGCGCCGCACCGACGGTCCCACCGAGCACGATCAACGCTGCCGGGCCGTTGGCCAACGCGCCGAGGTGACCACCTTCAAGGTAGTTGCCGCCAATGATGGCGACGAACGCCATGATGATCCCGATAAGGCTGAGTACATCCATCAGAGACACGCCTCGACCAGGTGTCGGCCGATATCGTCCAGGCTGTACACCGCGTCTGCGAGCTCGGCTTTGACGATCGCCATTGGCATGCCGTAGATCACGCAGCTGGCTTCATCCTGAGCCCAGATCGCACTGCCGCCCTGCTTGAGCAGACGCGCGCCTTCGCGACCGTCGGCGCCCATGCCGGTCAGGACCACCGCCAGAACTTTGTCGCCGTAGGACTTGGCCGCGGAACCGAAGGTGATATCCACGCACGGTTTGTAGTTCAGACGTTCGTCGCCCGGCAGGATTTTCACCGCGCCACGGCCGTCGATCATCATTTGCTTGCCACCCGGAGCCAGCAGCGCCAGGCCTGGACGCAGGATGTCGCCATCCTCGGCTTCCTTGACGCTGATGCGGCACAGCTTGTCCAGACGCTCGGCGAAAGCTTTGGTGAAGGCGGCTGGCATGTGCTGGATCAGCACGATCGGTGCCGGGAAGTTGGCCGGCAACTGCGTCAGAACCCGTTGCAGGGCAACCGGGCCACCAGTGGAGGTACCGATGGCGACCAGTTTGTAGGCTTTGCGTTTCGGCGCCGGAGACGACGGCGTCGCTGCATGGGTGCGAGCCGGAATCGGTGCCGGTGCCGGACGCGCAGGCGCGCTGCTGCCGTAGCTGCTGACGCTCGAAGGCGCAGGTGTCGGGGCTGGCGCAGCCACCGGGGTCGGGGTGCTGTAAGTACTGGCGCGACGATTACTGCGCGAGATGCTGAGAATCTTCTCGCACAGCAGTTGCTTGACCTTCTCCGGGTTACGGGAGATGTCTTCGAAATTCTTCGGCAGGAAGTCCACCGCGCCGGCGTCCAGCGCATCGAGGGTGACCCGCGCGCCTTCGTGAGTCAGCGAGGAGAACATCAACACCGGGGTCGGGCAGCGCTGCATGATGTGCCGCACCGCCGTGATGCCATCCATCATCGGCATCTCGTAGTCCATGGTGATCACGTCTGGCTTGAGGGCCAGCGCCTGATCGATCGCCTCTTTGCCGTTGGTCGCCGTACCGACGACCTGGATATTCGAATCCGCTGAAAGAATTTCCGAGACGCGGCGGCGGAAAAACCCCGAATCGTCCACCACCAGGACTTTGACTGCCATAAACACTCCGTTAGACGGGGCGAGGCTCAGTCGCCCCGCTCCCCCAGAATCAAATACGCCGTGCGGCGTAACGCTTGAGCATGCTCGGGACATCGAGAATCAGCGCAATGCGGCCGTCACCGGTGATGGTGGCGCCGGACATGCCCGGGGTTCCCTGGAGCATTTTGCCCAATGGCTTGATGACCACTTCTTCCTGGCCCACCAGCTGGTCGACGACGAAGCCGATCCGCTGAGTGCCCACCGAAAGGATCACCACATGGCCTTCGCGCTGCTCTTCGTGAGCGGCGGAGCTGACCAGCCAGCGCTTGAGGTAGAACAGAGGCAGTGCCTTGTCCCGCACGATCACCACTTCCTGGCCGTCCACCACGTTGGTGCGCGACAGGTCGAGGTGGAAGATTTCATTGACGTTCACCAGCGGGAACGCGAACGCCTGGTTGCCGAGCATGACCATCAGCGTCGGCATGATCGCCAAGGTCAACGGGACCTTGATGACGATCTTCGAGCCCTTGCCCTTGGTCGAGTAGATATTGATGGTGCCGTTGAGCTGGGCGATTTTGGTTTTCACCACGTCCATGCCCACGCCGCGCCCGGAGACGTCGGAAATCTCGGTCTTGGTCGAGAAACCCGGCGCGAAGATCAGGTTGAAGCAATCGGACTCGCTGAGACGGTCCGCCGCATCCTTGTCCATCAGACCTTTTTTCACGGCGATACCGCGCAAAACATCAGCGTCCATACCCTTGCCGTCATCGGAGATGGACAGCAGGATGTGGTCGCCTTCCTGTTCGGCGGACAGGATCACCTTGCCGCTGCGAGGCTTGCCCATCGCTTCGCGATCAGCCGGCTCTTCGATACCGTGGTCGACCGAGTTGCGCACCAAGTGGACCAGCGGGTCTGCCAGGGCCTCGACGAGGTTCTTGTCGAGGTCGGTTTCTTCGCCGACCAGCTCCAGGTTGATCTCTTTCTTGAGCTGGCGAGCCAGGTCGCGAACCAGACGCGGGAAGCGTCCGAAGACTTTCTTGATCGGCTGCATCCGGGTCTTCATGACCGCGGTTTGCAGGTCGGCCGTGACCACGTCGAGGTTCGACACGGCCTTGGACATGGCTTCGTCGCCGCTGTTGAGGCCCAGACGGACCAGGCGGTTACGCACCAGTACCAACTCGCCGACCATGTTCATGATTTCGTCGAGACGCGCGGTATCGACCCGCACGGTGGTCTCGGCTTCGCTGGCCGGTTTTTCTGGTGGTGGCGCAGACGGGGCACGGGCAGGAGCCGGTGCAGCAGCGGCGGCCGGTTTCGGCGATTCGACTTTTGGCTCGGGCGCTTTGGCCACAGGTTTCGCAGCCGGTGCTGGCGCCTTGGCGACAGGAGCAGAAACCACTGCGCCAGTGCCAACCTCGGTGAACTTGCCTTTGCCATGCAATTCGTCGAGCAGCGATTCGAACTCATGATCGGAGATCAGATCGTCGCCGGCCGCTTTAGCGGTTGGCGCAGCCGGGGCCGGAGCCGAAGCAATCGCCGACTCCAATGCATCGACGGCAAAGTTGCCTTTGCCGTGCAACTGATCGAGCAGTGCCTCGAACTCGTCGTCGGTGATGTCGGAGCTGTCGCCTGCCGCTTTCGGGGCAGCCGGTGCGGCGGATGCCGCAACCACTGCATCGGCGGCGAACTGGCCTTTGCCGTGCAATTGATCGAGCAACGACTCGAACTCGGCATCGGTGATTTCGTCGCTGGTTGCCACATCGGCGGCAGGCGGCGAAACAACCACGGGAGCCTCGGCCTGAGCCTTGACGGCATTCAGCGAGTCCAGCAGTTGTTCAAATTCGTTATCGGTGATGTCGCCTGATTCGCTTTCGGCGGCAGGTGCTTGCACCGCTTCAGCAACAGGCGCCGCTTCATCGGCGGTTTGCGGCTCGGCCAGACGGGCCAGGGCAGCCAGTAATTCAGGCGTGGCAGCCGTGATCGGGCTGCGCTCGCGGACTTCGCTGAACATGCTGTTCACCGCGTCCAGTGCTTCGAGAACCACGTCCATCAGTTCCGAGTCGACGCGTCGTTCACCCTTGCGCAGGATGTCAAACACGTTCTCGGCGATGTGACAGCACTCCACCAGCTCGTTGAGCTGGAGGAAGCCGGCGCCCCCTTTTACAGTGTGAAAACCGCGAAAAATTGCATTGAGCAAGTCCGCATCATCCGGTCGGCTTTCAAGCTCGACCAGCTGTTCGGACAGTTGCTCTAGAATCTCGCCGGCCTCAACCAGGAAATCCTGAAGGATCTCTTCATCGGCGCCGAAGCTCATTAAGGGGGTGCTCCTACAGGTCTAAAAACCCAGAAAACTAAAATCCAAGACTGGATAGCAAATCGTCCACATCGTCCTGACCGGACACAACATCTTCTCTTTTATCGGCATGAATCTGCGGACCTTCACCCTGCGAGAGATGTTTTTGTGGATCTTTTTCAGCCAGCATCGCTTCACGGTCATGTTCGATACCCGCAAAGCGGTCGACCTGACTGGCCATGAGCACGAGCTTGAGCAGGTTGCTTTCAACGTCGGTGACCAATTGGGTCACGCGCTTGATCACCTGACCGGTGAGGTCCTGGTAATCCTGGGCCAGCAGAATGTCGTTGAGGTTGCTCGACACGATGCGGTTGTCTTCGCTGCTGCGTGTCAGGAAACCGTCGACCCGCCGAGCCAGTTCGCGGAACTCTTCAGCCCCGACTTCGCGACGCATGAACCGTCCCCAATCCGTGCTCAGCGCCTGAGCTTCGTCGCTCAGGCTGTTGATCAGTGGCGTGGCATTTTCCACCAGGTCCATGGTGCGGTTGGCCGCGGCCTCGGTCAGCTTGACCACATAACCCAGGCGCTCGGTGGCATCCGTGATCTGAGACACTTCCTCGGCTTGCGGCATGTGCGGGTCAATCTGGAAATTGACGATCGCGCTATGCAGCTCGCGGGTGAGCTTGCCCACTTCCTGGTACAGGCCGCGGTCACGGGTCTGGTTGAGCTCATGGATCAGTTGCACAGCGTCGCCGAACCTGCCTTTTTCAAGGCTTTCGACCAGTTCGACCGCGTGTTTTTTCAGGGTCGACTCAAAATCGCCCTGTGAAGATTCGTTATGCTCCATAGCTCCCCCGTGGCGCAGTACATCAACCGATGCGTTCGAAAATCTTCTCGATTTTTTCTTTCAACGCCTGGGCTGTGAAGGGTTTGACCACATAGCCGTTAACACCGGCCTGGGCCGCTTCGATGATTTGCTCGCGCTTGGCTTCAGCGGTCACCATCAGCACCGGCAGGTGCTTGAGCTTTTCATCGGCGCGCACGTGACGCAGCAGGTCGATACCGGTCATGCCAGGCATGTTCCAGTCCGTTACCAGAAAGTCGATGCTCCCGCTGTTGAGCACCGGAATGGCAGTGGTGCCATCGTCAGCCTCGACCGTGTTGGTGAACCCAAGGTCACGCAACAGGTTTTTTATGATCCGCCGCATCGTTGAGAAGTCATCAACGATGAGGATTTTCATGTTCTTGTCCAATTCGACCTCCAAGCAGTCTTAAACGCGCCCAGCACCTGGACGCGCCATTTCAATCAATCCGGCAAAGCACTCAATGACTGTCTGGAGCACAACAGATCGAGACCGGCGCAGTTCAACACCACACCCGCTCCATTCGCAGTGTCCCCACACTGCCTTCAGCGCGCTCGCCACTCCCCCAAACGCCCCCGCAAACGGGCCGCGCACTGGCTGTGTAACTGGCTGACCCGCGATTCGCTGACCCCCAGGACCTCACCGATTTCCTTGAGATTCAACTCTTCGTCGTAGTACAGCGCCAACACCAGTCGCTCACGCTCCGGCAAATTGGCAATCGCGTCCGCCAGCGCCGCCTGGAAGCGTTCATCTTCCAGATCGCGTGACGGCTCGAGATGAGCACTGGCGCCATCCTCGTGCAGCCCTTCGTGTTCGCCGTCCTGCAACAGATCGTCGAAACTGAATAACCGGCTGCCCAGGGTGTCGTTCAAAATTCCGTAATAATCGTCGAGACTCAATTGGAGTTCGGCCGCAACTTCGTGATCTTTAGCGTCACGACCGGTTTTAGCTTCAATCGAGCGAATTGCGTCGCTGACCATGCGGGTATTGCGGTGAACCGAACGTGGTGCCCAGTCCCCCTTGCGCACTTCATCGAGCATCGCGCCGCGGATTCGAATGCCCGCGTACGTCTCGAAACTCGCGCCTTTGCTGGCGTCGTATTTGGTTGATACTTCCAGCAGGCCGATCATCCCGGCCTGGATCAAGTCTTCGACCTGGACACTGGCAGGCAAACGCGCCAGCAAGTGGTAGGCAATGCGTTTGACCAGTGGCGCGTAACGCTCGATCAGCTCGTACTGCGCGTCACGTGCCGACTTCTTGTAGAGGTTGTAGCCACTGGCTGTCATAGGACGGGTCCTGCGGTCTGTTGCACGAGGCGCTCGACGAAAAATTCCAGATGACCACGCGGGTTGGCCGGCAGCGGCCAGGTATCGACCTTCTGCGCAATGGCCTTGAACGCCAGGGCGCACTTGGAACGCGGGAAGGCTTCGTAGACGGCACGCTGCTTCTGCACGGCCTTGCGCACGCTTTCGTCGTAAGGCACCGCACCGACGTATTGCAAGGCGACGTCGAGGAAACGATCCGTGACCTTGGTCAACTTGGCGAACAGGTTGCGGCCTTCCTGCGGGCTCTGCGCCATGTTGGCCAGGACGCGGAAACGATTCATGCCGTAGTCGCGGTTAAGCAGTTTGATCAGCGCGTAGGCGTCAGTGATGGAGGTCGGCTCGTCGCACACCACCAGCAAGACTTCTTGCGCTGCGCGGACGAAACTGACTACCGAGTCACCAATGCCCGCAGCGGTGTCGATCACCAATACGTCAAGGTTGTCGCCGATGTCGCTGAAGGCCTGGATCAGGCCGGCATGCTGGGCCGGGCTCAGATGAACCATGCTCTGGGTGCCGGACGCAGCCGGGACGATGCGGATCCCGCCAGGCCCCTGCAACAGCACGTCGCGCAGCTCACAGCGGCCTTCGATCACGTCGGCCAGGGTACGTTTGGGTGTCAGCCCCAGCAGGACGTCGACGTTCGCCAGCCCCAGATCGGCATCCAGCAGCATGACGCGCCGGCCGAGCTCAGCTAGAGCCAGGGACAAGTTCACTGACACGTTAGTCTTCCCGACGCCACCTTTGCCGCCGGTCACCGCGATCACCTGTACGGGATGCATGCTGCCCATGTTATTTCTTTACCTTGTCTTACTTAGACGGAGGCCACATTACTGGCTGCGCGTTCACCAACTGAACAATGCATGGCAGACCATCGATGTAGGTACAAAAACTGTTCATTAATACCTCAGCCAACCCGCTTGGTCGGACTGTGGTAAATATCAGCGAACATATCAGCCATGGCTTCTTCGCTGGGTTCTTCCTGCATTTGCACGCTAACGGCGCGGCTGACCAACTGATGACGACGCGGCAGATGCAAATCATCCGGAATCCGCGGGCCATCGGTCAGGTAAGCCACCGGCAATTCATGACTAATGGCCAGGCTCAACACCTCACCCAAGCTTGCCGTTTCATCCAGTTTAGTCAGGATGCAGCCAGCGAGGCCGCAGCGCTTGTAACTGTGATAAGCAGCGGTTAGAACCTGTTTTTGACTGGTGGTTGCCAAGACCAGATAATTTTTTGATTTGATGCCCCGTCCGGCCAGGCTTTCGAGCTGCATGCGCAGTGCCGGATCGCTGGCCTGAAGGCCGGCGGTATCGATCAACACCACGCGTTTGCGCAGCAAAGGCTCCAACGCCTGCACCAGCGATTGGCCCGGGTCGACGTGGGTGACCGACACGTTGAGGATGCGTCCCAGGGTCTTGAGCTGTTCCTGAGCACCGATGCGGTAGCTGTCCATGCTCACCAGCGCGATGTTTTGCGCGCCGTACTTGAGCACGTAACGGGCGGCGAGTTTGGCCAGCGTGGTGGTCTTGCCCATGCCGGCCGGGCCGACCATCGCAATCACACCGCCCTCTTCCAATGGCTCGACTTCCGGGGTGGCGATCATCCGCGCCAGGTGCGCGAGCAACATGCGCCAGGCCTGACGGGGTTCTTCAATGTCGGTAATCAGTGCCAGCAGATCGCGCGACAACGGACCGGACAGACCGATGCGCTGCAGACGACGCCAGAGGTTGGCCTGGGCCGGGCGGCTGCCTTGCAACTGATTCCAGGCCAGCGAACCCAGTTGCACTTCCATCAGTTCACGCAGGCTGTTGAGTTCGAAACGCATCGAATCGAATGCACGCGGGTCAACGCCGGTCGCTGCGGCAGGCGCAGAGGCCGAACGCCGAGGCTCGGCCAATGTCGGTTCAATCAGCGGCTCGGCGGCGGTCAACGGCAGGCCGGCGAACAATTGGCGATTGGTGCTCTTGTCGCTCTCGCCATCGCCACGCAGGCTCAGTTCGGCCTGGGCGGTGACGATCCGCGATTGGGTCTTGCGCAGCTCGTCTTCGAGTTCCATGTTCGGAACACGCGGGGCCAGCGCCGACAATTTGTAATCCAGGGCGGCCGTCAGCTCGACACCGCCGGCGATCCGGCGATTGCCAATGATGGCGGCATCGGCGCCCAGCTCATCACGAACCAGTTTCATGGCCTGACGCATATCGGCGGCGAAAAAACGCTTAACTTGCATAAACCACTACCTCAGCCGTTGGGCCCTACTGTCGCAACGATGGTCACTTGCTTGTTGTCAGGAATTTCCTGATAAGCCAACACATGCAAACCCGGGACTGCCAGCCGACCGAATCGCGAGAGCATCGCGCGCACCGGGCCGGCCACCAGCAGAATCACCGGTTGACCTTGCATTTCCTGACGCTGCGCCGCTTCAATCAACGAGCGTTGCAGCTTCTCTGCCATGCTTGGCTCCAGCAGAACACCCTCTTCCGAGCCTTGTCCTGCCTTCTGAAGACTATTGAGCAATATTTGTTCCAACCTTGGTTCCAAGGTGATCACTGGCAGCTGCGACTCAGTGCCTACAATGCTTTGCACGATTGCACGGGATACGCCGACGCGCACCGCGGCCACCAAAGCGGCAGTATCTTGACTCTTGGCGGCGTTGTTCGCGATGGCTTCGGCAATGCTGCGAATGTCTCGTACCGGCACCTGTTCGGCCAGCAATGCCTGCAAGACTTTGAGCAGTTGCGACAGCGAGACCACCCCCGGCACCAGTTCTTCGGCCAGTTTCGGTGAGCTTTTGGCCAGCAATTGCATGAGTTGCTGGACTTCTTCGTGGCCAATCAGCTCGCTGGAATGCTTGTACAGAATCTGGTTCAAGTGCGTTGCCACTACCGTACTGGCATCGACCACGGTGTAACCGAGAGATTGCGCCTGCGCACGTTGGCTGATTTCGATCCAGACTGCCTCCAGACCAAAAGCCGGATCTTTGGCGGTAATGCCGTTGAGCGTGCCATAGACCTGCCCCGGGTTGATCGCCAGTTCGCGGTCCGGGTAAATCTCGGCCTCGGCCAGGATCACGCCCATCAGGGTCAGGCGGTAGGCGCTTGGCGCCAGGTCGAGGTTGTCACGGATATGCACCGTCGGCATCAGGAAGCCCAGGTCCTGGGAGAGTTTTTTACGCACACCCTTGATCCGCGCCAGCAACTGACCACCCTGGTTGCGATCCACCAGCGGGATCAGGCGGTAGCCGACTTCCAGGCCGATCATGTCGATCGGGGTCACGTCATCCCAGCCAAGCTCCTTGGTTTCCTGGGCGCGGGCCGGCGATGGCAACAGCTCCTGCTGACGCTTGACCTCTTGCAGGGCCTGCACCTTGACGGCGTTCTGCTTCTTCCAGAACAGGTAAGCGCCCCCGGCCGCCAAGGCTGCCATGCTCAGAAAGGAAAAGTGCGGCATGCCCGGCACCAGCCCCATCACCGCCATCAAGCCAGCGGCCACGGCCAGGGCTTTCGGCGAGGCGAACATCTGACGATTGATCTGCTTGCCCATGTCTTCCGAGCCGGAAGCCCGAGTCACCATGATCGCGGCGGCAGTCGACAACAGCAGTGATGGCAATTGCGCCACCAAACCGTCACCGATGGTCAACAAGGCGTACACCCGACCGGCATCGCCAAAGGTCATGCCGTGCTGGAAGATACCCACTGCTATGCCGCCGATCAGGTTGATGAACAGAATCAGCAGGCCGGCGATGGCGTCACCGCGTACGAACTTGCTGGCACCGTCCATGGAGCCATAGAACTCGGCTTCCTGGGCCACTTCCATCCGGCGCAGTTTCGCCTGGTTCTGATCGATCAGGCCGGCGTTCAAGTCGGCATCGATCGCCATCTGTTTACCGGGCATCGCATCGAGGGTGAAACGCGCGCTCACCTCGGAAATCCGCCCGGCCCCCTTAGTCACAACGACGAAGTTGATGATCATCAAAATCGCGAACACCACGATACCAACCACGTAGTTACCGCCGATCACCACTTCACCGAAGGCCTGGATCACCTTGCCAGCGGCGGCATGGCCGTCTTGACCGTGGAGCATCACCACCCGCGTCGAGGCCACGTTCAGCGCCAGTCGCAACAACGTCGCCACCAGCAGAATGGTCGGGAACACCGCAAAATCCAGCGGCCGCAGAGCGTACACGCAGACCAGCAACACGACGATGGAAAGGGCAATGTTGAAGGTGAAAAACACGTCCAGCAGGAACGGCGGCACCGGCAACATCATCATGGCCAGCATGACCAGCAGCAACAGCGGCACACCCAGATTGCCCCGACTGAGGTCGGCAACGTTTGTGCGTGCAGTGTTGATTAACTGAGAGCGATCCACCGGTTTTCCCCGTTCCTTTAAAGCAAACTTTTGACGCCTGAAGCAGGCGCAGGGCGGCTATTGCAAGAAGCCTTCCAACTTTTGCCTTGAATGAACAGGAGCAGGAGGTACAGGGTGGAGCGATACGAAAAGTGCTCGTGAAAGCTGCCTTTTCACGCGCACTCTGATCGCTAAAAACGATTCCGATTCGCCACTGGTCAGGTGGGTACGTATGCCATGAGTCGCCAAGTCGTCGGATCGTTCAGCTGGACGTTACGCCCCCCGTATGCCGAGCCCGGAGCAAGCTCATGCGCGATGACATAACTAATCGGGAAGTCACGGTTCAATGAAAGCAATCGTCCGTAAAAAGGACCAATTCCTCCAAAAATCAACGAGAAGTCAACGAATTGACTGGGGAGCACTGGACCCACGGGAAGATAGTTTTGACCAATCCCTATTGCCCCGATACTGGCAAACCAACCGATCGCCTGACTCGCCGTAAAGCGAGACTCATTGAGCACCAAACGGTAAACATTCGACACCCGAACAGGGTAGGTAACCTCAGCACCGGCGGCATCCCTCGCGATGATGGTGGTCGAACCATTTTTAAGCCCCACGACCTTACCGTTGCCATCCACTGATGCGACAGCGGGATTGGTCGATCGAAAGGTATAGCCTGGGCGACCGCCGGTAGGGGTACGTTTTCCCGTGTTAAAAATAACTTCCTTCTCCCGCAAGCCGTAACCGGGAGCGGCAAGGATTTTCACGCCGTTCAAATCCATCTGGGCACCATTGATTGCCAACGCCGACGTGACTTTTACCGTGTACCGCGCCTTCGGCAGGACCAACGCAGTGCTTTCAGTGTCGGTACTCCCCAGCGCGATTTTGCACGTCACCTCGCATTGGGAAAGATCCTTGAGCGCATAAAACCAGCTTCGAGCCGCCTTGACGCTGATACCCAGGGAGATCTCTTCGGCGGTCAACGGGGTACCTGCTCGCAACCGCAGCGGCGTGACACCGGCGCTGCTGACCTCGATCCAGACTCGTTGCCCCACCACGGGAATTGGCAGTGGTGGCTTGATCACGCATGTCAGATCAGTCTTGATGATCCTCAGGTCGATAAGCGGCACAGCGCCGGCCTCGGCAATTTTTGGACCGGTCAGGCCTGGATTCAGATCGATGATTTTTTTAACGGTCAATTCCAGCAACTCGGATGTGAGGGTCCTGGAGTTCCTGTGCAGCTCGTAACTGAATTCGACTTTTTTGCCCAGGTTTTCCGCGATGAACGCCGTGGTCAATGGGAAAGCCGCGCGATTTTCGGCGTCCAGGGGTAGAGGTTCAAACGTCGGCGATCCCGCGCCTGGCGCCCCCAGGACCTTTAGCTGCACCCTATCGTCCTGACGCGGCGCTGCCAGATGCACCCGCGCAGTGGCGCCCGTGGGGTTTTCCATCGGGTCAAGCGTCCCACCAGACGTACGCCAGACCGTGGGCGGCTGTAAGGCCGCCGATGCCTCACCCAGGAAGAACTCGTGCGCTACTGACGCTTGTGGCAAAGTCTTCGGCCGCTCGAGCCACCACAAGACGCTGAAGAATTGATCGTGGAAGGCCTGGATCGTCGATGCGTCCAGCCAGAAGTCAAGATCCTGGCCTTGCTTGCCATGCTCGATCAGCAAACGATCCCGAAACACCGATTCAAGGGTATCGCCACGCCCCTCGACATGCACCACGTCTCCCAACTGAGTGTAGGCAGCCGCTGCCACTTCAATATTGGTCCCGTAAGGCACATCTTTCGGATTGAGCACCCCATCGACCACGCCCTCGACCTTCGGAGCAGGCAGTTTAGCCTCGAATTTTCCGACACGAGCGGTCAATGTCTCCGACTCCAGGGGTGCACCCATCGACGGATGACTCAACGTATAGGAAACGACAACAGAACCCCGAATCAGCGGGCCGATATTCTTGGCTGGCACGGTAAACGGAATAGCCTCGCCCTCCAGGGACTCGCTGACATCACGATAAGCCTGGTAGAGATGGGACTGCCCCGATGCGGTTGTCCCTAACCAAGTGAGCGTGACCCGGCATCCCGTTTTGATCCGCTCATCGGGTCCACACTGCACGACCGTTTGCGCCAACCCGGAATCCAGAGTCCCCCCAACCAGATCCGACACCAGTGGGGCAGGCAGACGCAGGCTCTTGCCCAGCACAGACAGGCAATAGCGCTCAGAGGGATCCTGCGAACCATCGACCTTCGTACGCCGGTAATCCACCTGTACCAAACCGGGCGCGCTGGCCAGCACGACAGCATTCGGAATCTCGAACTTCTGAATGCCCAAGCGGGTGATTGTCTGTTCCTCGCTGTGCTCGACCACCACACCGCCCTGAGGCGTGCTTAGCCATTTGAGCTGCAGCCTCTCATTGAGGGCAAAGCCTGGACGCGTCACGATTTCGACGAGCAGATCGTCGTACCCCACCTCATCGAGCCCTACCCAGTCCTCGTTACCGGCCAACGGCACAAACACCGGATCCAGCCAATTGACCCCGGGGTCACTGATGATCGTTAAACGCTCAGAAAAAGCACTGACGTTATGCACCTGGTCCCTGAGCTGATAAACCACGACGGCCGGGTGTGCGGGACCTGCCTCAGCAATCACCCGCGGCGTGATGAAGACCTCAATCGCTTCGCCGACCTCCTCTTCAGCCACGGTGCGCTGAATAACCACACCATGGAAATGGAGAAACAGTTCATCGCCCTTTTCCATGAACGGCCAGGCAGGCACAACGGCGGTTACGCCCTCTTCAGCCACTTCCTGATCGATGACCTTGCCCGAGGCCAACTGCAGCTGCGCAGGCTTGAGCAACTGATGACCCGGCTCGTCCGGCTCGGGGTCGAGGCCGCCCGGGGGGTCAATCTTGAACCAGACCGTCAGCTCGGCCGACTCCGGTAGCTGACCGCTGCTGCGTTGAATGTCGTACTTGAGGACATGAACGCCCGATGGGATCTTGTCAGCGGCGACATACAACGAAAGATCAGCATTTTCATGGTCTGAAGGCACCGCCAGGCTTGCAACCAGTTTGTCGTCGATGAACAGCTTGATATCGTCGTGCTCAGCCATATTCAAATAGGCTTGAACAAGCACCAGCAGACCATCGGCATGGGTGTACAGCATGGGCTTGTTGACACCCACCTGTGCTGGCGCAAAGTCGATGTCGATGAACTGTCCCGGGATGTAAGGAGGGCTCAGCGAAAACAAATCCGCCTCATTGTCCGATCTGTTTGGAAAGTGATTGATAGTAACCTGTGCATCGTCAATCTCGTTCAAGACCGGCATTACCATAGCTTCGTTCATAAGAAACCCTCCGATTTATCTCGGAGCAATCTGCCCCAAGGCGACGAAGCTATTGGAGCCCTTATTTGAACGCCCGCCTACTGTCAGAACTAACAGGTGACCGTGGGGAAGAGGCCTTCCAACGATTCATGTAGTCGTTGGGGTGAGTGAAAATGTCGAATGGCGCTTTGTTATTGCCTATCTGTCCCGCCGCCTCGAAAAAGTAGTTATAGGCATAATGGTCCTCGGGCGGGTTGGGCATTGAGAGGGAGGGTTCCCGACCTCATGACATCGCTAAAGCAGGGAAACTGTCTACTGTCAGAACAAATAGGTAGAAGTTTTTTCGGATAAGCGGAAGGTTGCCCGCAGAGCAAAAGATCGCAGCCTTCGGCAGTCCCTACACAAGCATTGTGTACACCCTGTAGCTACCGAAGACTGCGATCTTTTGATCTATCAGGAATCGCGACGCAAATCCGGTGGAATCGGCAAATTATCCTGGAGCGGATCCGGACGCTTGCCCTTGCCGGCGCGGAACTGGCGGATCTGGTAGACGTAGGCCAGTACCTGAGCGACCGCCAGATAGAGCCCGCCGGGGATTTCCTGCTCCAGCTCCGTGGAGTAGTAGATCGAACGCGCCAGCGCCGGCGATTCGAGCAGCAGCACATTGTTGGCCACGGCGATTTCACGGATTTTCAAGGCCAGGAAGTCGCTGCCCTTGGCGATCAGCATCGGCGCCCCACCCTTTTCCGGATCGTATTTGAGGGCCACTGCATAGTGGGTCGGGTTGGTGATGACCACGTCGGCCTCGGGGATCGCGGCCATCATCCGCCGCTGGGACATCTCGCGTTGCAACTGGCGAATGCGTTGCTTGACCTCTGGTTTACCTTCTTGATCCTTGTGCTCGTCGCGCACTTCCTGCTTGGTCATCAAAAGCTTCTTGTGGCTTTCCCAGAGCTGCACCGGTACGTCGACCGCGGCAATGATGATCAGCCCGCAGGCCATCCACAAGGTGCTCCAGCCGACCACTTGCAGACTGTGAATGATCGCCATGTCCAATGGCTCGTGGGCGATGCGCAGCAGATCGTCGATGTCCGACGACAAGACCGCCAACGCCACGAACAACACGATGAAAAACTTCGCCAGGGCCTTGAGCAACTCCACCAGCGCCTTGGCCGAAAACATTCGTTTCAGGCCCGCCCCCGGATTCATGCGACTGAACTTGGGCGCCATGGAGCCGGCCGCGAACAGCCAGCCGCCCAGGGAGATCGGACCAATAAGCGCGGCCAGCAGCAAAGTGATCATCACGGGTTGAATCGCCAACAACGCAATCTGCCCCGAATGCAGCAGATAAGTGCCCATGGAGCGCTGATCCAGAATCACCTCTCGCGAAAGCGAGAAATTCATGCGCATCAGCTCCATCAGATCCTCGGCCAGGGCGCCGCCAAAAATCAGCAACCCGCCAGCGCCGGCAAGCATGACCGCCAGGGTGTTGAGCTCCTTGGAGCGCGCAATCTCGCCCTTCTCACGGGAGTCCTTTTTACGTTTCTCCGTGGGGTCTTCTGTTTTGTCCTGACCGCTTTCGCTCTCAGCCATGACTCAGCGCGCCCGTGCCAGTTCGCGTAACAACTGCAAAGCCTCGGAGGCCAGCGGTTGATACTGATTGAGAATGTCCGCCAGACCAACCCAGACAATGAACAGCCCAAGCACCAGGGTCAGCGGAAAGCCGATCGAGAAGATGTTCAGCTGCGGCGCCGCCCGGGTCATCACGCCAAACGCAATGTTGACCACCAGCAACGCAGTGATCGCCGGCAACACCAGTAACAGCGCCGCACCGAGCACCCAGCCGAGTTTGCCCGCCAGTTCCCAAAAATGATGGACCATCAACCCGCCACCGACCGGCAGCGTGGTGAAGCTTTCGGTGAGGACTTCGAACACCACCAGATGGCCGTTCATCGACAGAAACAGCAGGGTCACCAGCATGGTGAAAAATTGCCCGATCACCGCCACCGACACACCGTTCGTAGGGTCGACCATCGAGGCGAAGCCCATGCCCATCTGGATCGCGACAATTTGCCCGGCGACCACGAACGCCTGGAAGAACAGCTGCAAGGAGAAACCCAACACCGCGCCAATGATGATTTGCTCGGCGATCAGCAGCAGTGCGCTCAGGTCGAGTGCATTGACCGGCGGCATTGGCGGCAAACCGGGAGCGATCACGAAGGTGATCGCCAGGGCGAAGTACAGACGCACGCGCGTGGGCACCAGTGTCGTGCCGAAAATCGGCATGACCATCAGCAACGAACCGATGCGAAACAACGGCAACATGAACGTCGCCACCCAGGTGCTGATCTGGGTATCGGTCAGCTGAAGCAGCGACATGGCTTAGCCGATGACCTGAGGAATACTGTGGTACAGCTGCAGAATGTATTCCATGAAGGTCTGCACCAGCCACGGGCCGGCAACGATCAGCGTCACCAGCATCACCAGCAGGCGCGGCAGGAAGCTCAGGGTCTGTTCGTTGATCTGGGTAGCCGCCTGGAACATCGCCACCAACAAGCCCACCAGCAAGCTCGGAATCACCAGCACGGCCACCATCATGGTGGTCAGCCACAGCGCTTCGCGAAAGATGTCTACGGCAACTTCCGGCGTCATGGTGAAACACCGCCGAAGCTGCTCGCCAAGGTGCCGATGATCAACGCCCAGCCATCCACCAGCACGAACAACATGATCTTGAACGGCAAGGAAATAATCAGTGGCGAGAGCATCATCATACCCATCGCCATCAGCACACTGGCCACGACCAGGTCGATGATCAGGAACGGAATGAAGATCATGAAGCCGATCTGGAACGCGGTTTTAAGCTCCGAGGTGACAAACGCCGGAACCAGAATCGTCAGCGGCGCCTGATCAGGCGTAGCGATGTCGGTGCGTTTGGACAAGCGCATGAACAGCTCCAGATCGCTGCTGCGAGTCTGGGCCAGCATGAAGTCCTTGATCGGCACCTGCGCCTTGGTCACGGCATCCTGGGCGGTGAGCTTCTCCGCCAGATACGGCTGCAAGGCATCCTGATTCACGCGATCGAACACCGGCGCCATGATGAACATGGTGAGGAACAGCGCCATGCCGGTGAGGATCTGGTTCGACGGTGTCTGCTGCAAGCCCAGGGCCTGACGCAGGATCGAGAACACGATGATGATCCGGGTGAAACTGGTCATCAGCATGACGAACGCCGGGATGAAACTCAGCGCGGTCATGATCAGCAGGATTTGCAGGCTGACCGAGTATTCCTGAGCGCCTTCGGCGTTGGTGCCCAAGGTGATCGCCGGGATCGACAACGGATCGGCGGCGAACGCCAGCGGCGCGGCCAGCATCAGGGCCAGCGTCAAGACGATGCGTAACGCACCCATTACTTCTTATCCTTCTGGTCCTTGCCCAACAACTCAAACAGGCGCTGGGCGAACTCCGGGGTCGCTTTTTCAGTCCCGCTCGGCACTTGCACCGGCTCCTTGAGCACATGCAACGCGGTGATAGTGCCGGGGCTCAGGCCGAGCAGAATCTGTTCGTTGCCGACCTGCACCAGCATCAAGCGGTCCCGGGGACCTAGCGCGCGGGAACCGATCAGTTCGATCACCTGCCCTTTACCGGCGGGCCCTGCCTGCTGGACCCGGCGCAGCAGCCAGGCGAGGAAGAAGATCAACCCCAGCACCAGCAGCAAGCCGAACACCAACTGCGTCAATTGCCCGGCCACCCCACTGCTGACGGCCGGCGCAGCCGCCGCTGTCGCAGCCGTCGCAGCCGTCGCCACCGGTTCAGCCGCCAGTACGGCAAATGGCAAGGCCAGCGCCAACCCAAGCGCCAACCTACACACCCCTCCCAGAACCTTTTTCACTCAGCGCAGCTTCTTGATGCGTTCGCTTGGGCTGATCACGTCGGTAAGGCGGATGCCGAACTTTTCGTTGACCACCACCACTTCACCGTGGGCGATGAGCGTGCCGTTGACCAGCACATCCAGCGGCTCGCCGGCCAGACGATCGAGCTCGATCACCGACCCCTGGTTGAGTTGCAGCAGGTTGCGGATGTTGATGTCGGTGCTGCCGACTTCCATGGAAATGGACACCGGGATATCGAGGATCACATCCAGGTTCGGACCGTCCAGGGTGACCGGATCGTTGCTCCTCGGCACGCTGCCGAACTCTTCCATCGGCAGACGGTTGGACGGCGAGCCGGCGGCATCGGCGGCCAGCAAGGCATCGATATCGTCCTGCCCGGCGTCACCGGTTTCTTCCAGGGCCGCAGCCCATTCATCAGCCAGTGCCTGGTCGTCCTGGGCGTTCATATCGTCGTTCATCATTTGTCCTCGGCGGGCACCTGCTCAATCAAGAGCAGTCAATTAAAAGGGGGGTGGAGCGCCGGTCAGCGGCGCTCGATCGGCTCGATCACCTGCAACGCAAGGTTGCCTTTGTGCGAGCCCATCTTGACCTTGAAGGCCGGTACGCCGTTGGCGCGCATGATCATTTCTTCCGGCATCTCGACCGGAATAATGTCCCCGGGCTGCATGTGCAGGATGTCGCGAAGGCGCAGCTGACGGCGGGCCACAGTGGCACCGATCGGTACGTCGACGTCCAGCACGTCCTGGCGCAAGGCATTGATCCAGCGCTCGTCCTGATCGTCGAGGTCCGACTGGAAGCCGGCGTCGAGCATTTCGCGCACCGGCTCGATCATCGAGTACGGCATGGTCACGTGCAGGTCGCCGCCACCGCCATCGAGTTCGATGTGGAACGTCGACACTACAACGGCTTCGCTCGGGCCGACGATATTGGCCATCGCCGGGTTCACTTCCGAGTTGATGTACTCGAAGTTCACTTCCATGATCGCCTGCCAGGCTTCCTTCAAATCGACGAAGGCCTGTTCCAGCACCATGCGCACCACACGCAGTTCGGTGGGGGTGAATTCACGCCCTTCGATCTTCGCGTGACGGCCGTCGCCGCCGAAGAAGTTGTCCACCAGTTTGAACACCAGTTTGGCGTCGAGGATGAACAGCGCGGTGCCGCGCAGCGGTTTGATCTTGACCAGGTTCAGGCTGGTCGGCACGTACAGCGAGTGCACGTATTCGCCGAACTTCATCACCTGCACGCCACCGACGGCAACGTCCGCCGAGCGGCGCAGCATGTTGAACATGCTGATGCGGGTGTAGCGGGCGAAACGCTCGTTGATCATTTCCAGGGTCGGCATGCGTCCGCGGACGATGCGATCCTGGCTGGTCAGGTCGTAGCTTTTGACACTGCCGGGTTCGGCAGCGTTATCGGTCTGTACCAGACCATCATCGACGCCATGCAACAGCGCATCGATCTCATCCTGGGACAGCAGGTCCTGCACGGCCATGTCGTGTTCCTACTGCAGTACGAAATTAGTGAAAAGCAACTGTTCGATCACCACTTTGCCCAGCTCTTTCTGCGCCACTTCCTGGACGCTGGCCGTGGCCTTCTGACGCAACATCTCCTGGCCGACCGGGCTCGCCAGCGTGGCGAAATCCTGACCGGAAAACAGCATCACCAGGTTATTGCGGATCACCGGCATGTGGACTTTGAGCGCGTCCAGATCGGCCTGATTACGGCCCTGCAGGGTGATGCTCACCTGCATGTAGCGCTGGCGGCCGTTCTGGTTGTAGTTGGCCACGAAGGCCGGCGCCATCGGTTCGAAGATCGCCGGCTGCTTGCCGACCACGGCAGTTTCAGCCTCGGGGACAGGTTTGCTCTGGGCGCTGTGCATGAAGAACCAGGTCGCCCCCACGGACAAGCCGATCGCCAGCAACAGGGCCACGACGATCACAATGATCAGCTTGATTTTGCCTTTGGTTGCGGGGTCTTTCACTGGTGCTGCGTCGCTCTTAGCCATGCCAATAATCCGTCACTATTCGGGTTTTCACAGTCGCACGGCAAGGCAAGAGCAAGTGTTATGCCAGAAGTGTCGGGAGGGAGTTGAGGCAAAGGATCATCAGCCACCACAAAACAAATGTGGGAGCGAGCCTGCTCGCGATAGCGGTGTAACAATCAACGCCGATGTTGAATGTTACTGCCTCATCGCGAGCAGGCTCGCTCCCACACAGGGGGTGTTGCGTTTGATCAGGCGTAGTAGTCGACGGCGCTGGAGCCAATCACGCTGGCGGTGTTCGCGGCTACTTCAGCGACAGCCCCAGGGAGTTCTTCATCGACAGAATCGAGGCGACCGCCGCTGGCGTTGGTACGTCCTCCCTGCCCCTGTTGAGCCTGCTCCTGACCCTGCCCCTGCCAGCCTCGGGACTGATCGGAAACGTTGACGTCGACCTGACCCATACCCTGCTGCGCGAACATGTCACGCAGGCGATGCATTTGCCCGTCGAGCGCTTCGCGAACGCTGGGGTGGGCACTCATGAAGGTCACCTGGGTCTGCTGATCCGGCACCATGTTCACCCGAATATCGAGGCGTCCCAGCTCGGCTGGTTGCAACTGGATATCGGCCGCCTTGAGATTGGCGCTGGACAGGTACATGACCCGATTGACCACCTCTTCGGTCCAACCACTCTGATGCATGGCGATTGGCTGGTTCACCGGCAATGCATTGGCAGTCTTCGGCGTTGCCGCCTGGGTCAGTGCCGCCAGACGGTTGGCAAAATCATCGACACGGGTATCGCTGCTGGCGGACTTGAGGTCCTTGAGGCCATCATCGATCAGGCCACTGAAGGCCTTCTCGCCGCCCTGGCTAGTGCTGTCCTGATCGGCTTGCACATCCACCATGCTCGCCATGCCCGCGGCAAAGTTTTGTGCCGAAGTTGGCTCGCCATCGACTTGAGCCGCGGTCGGCGCCGCTTTTGGCTGGGCCTGGCTGGCGGCCGAAACGTGCCCGCCCTGCTCCATCGCCATGCGCACGGCTGGCAGCGCATCGAGAGGATCGGCTTCGGGGTCGAAATCTGGATCTGCAGCCGCAACCGCCTGCGCCGCTGCCGCGCTAGCGGCGGCTGTGGCAGGGACCTCAACGGATGATTGCACAGTGGCCACCACCGGTGGAGTTTCCGGCACGGTAGCCTGTACAACCGGCGCGACTACCTGCATCAAGGCCGGATCGAGGCTCGGATCCACCGGTGTCGCATCGGCTACCGGGGTGTCGGCAACTGCGGACGTATCGTCCGCGGCCGTCTTGTCGTCAGCCTGCGCCGGTTTATCGGCGGGCAAGGATTTGCCGTTATCGGCAACAGTCGGTTCCGGGGCGGCAGACTTGTCGTTGCTCACGTCCTTTTTGCCGGTGCTGTCCGGCGCTTTGTCGCGCGCAGGTTTAGCCGATCCGTCCGCCACGGCCGAAGGCCTGTTCTGGGCCTGATTGGCGTAGACCTGAGCGAAGCTGGACGCCTTGTCCCCGGGCTCAACCGTCAGCGCCGGTGCATTGGCGGACGCTGCTTGAGCCTTGGCCATAGTGGCGGCCTGAAGAAGAATGTTTGGGGTAACGGGCATAAAACGGTCTCCGCTGCACTGGGATCGTAGGTACAGTTGAGCAAATTGATTGCAAGGGTCGAGCCAGCTTTGCTCGCGGGCCGCTAAAAGCGCCGGACGGGTGCTTTATTCAGCAAGGGAGCGCTGGCGCTCCGCTTCGTAGAGGGGCCGGACAATAGCGAATTCGCCGTCAATTTCTCCGACCAGCGCTTCAATGCCTTCGAGGCTTTTCTGCTTGGCCCGCTGCTCCAGCTCATGGCACAGCTCGGCCAGCCGGGTAGCGCCCATATTGCTGCTGCTGCCTTTGAAGCTGTGCGCAGCGGCGCCCAACTGATCGGCATCGTCAGCTTTTCGCAGCAGGCTTAGGCGCTCTTCGGAGTCGGCGAGAAAGGTATCAAGCAATTCTGGATACCCGTCCTCCATAACTTCCTGCAACGCGCTCAGCACGCCACGATCCAGATGTGTGTTGTCCACTTGTTCACTCCTTTGATCAAGAATGCCTGGGATTATGCCTGAGCCTCCCAGAAAAACTCCACGCGAGCACTTCGACCATTATCGGACCAGCTCGCACGATCGCTCAACTGACGGATCAAACTGACGCCACGTCCCGACAGACGGACATCATCGACAGGACGCTCCATCACCCGCGCCACATCGAAACCCTTGCCACTGTCTTCGACCCGGACTGTCAGGCAACCGCCCTCGCCTGTTGGTGTCACCTGCAAATGCACCCGCACATAACCGTCGCGCAATTCGTCCAGGCGCGCATTGCGCTGCTGATAATAACGCGCAAAACCCGAAGCATCGCGCTTCAGACTCGAATCCAGGCCCAGCACGCCATGCTCCAGGGCGTTGGAATAAAGCTCTGCCATCACGCTGTAGAGTGCGCCACTCTGAGCTCGCAGGCCATGCACCTCAAGCAGCAACTGTAACAAGTACGGCAGCGGATTGAAGCGCTTGAGCGTGGCGGCACGGAACTCGAAACTCACCGACCAGTCCAGCGGGCTCGACTGGCCGCTGTCGGAATACACCGGCGCCGGCGGGCTCAGTTGCGCCGCATCCAACAGGCTGACCTCAACCATACTCACGTCATCGCGCGCCTCGCCGCGAAAGTCCCGCAGGGCCTGTTCGATCTCTTCGAACAGCGCATCAGGCTGACGATTGGCTGCAAATACCTGCTCCAATCGCTCTACGCCAAACAATTGCTCATTGGCATCGCAGGTATCGATCACCCCGTCAGATAGCAGAAACACCCGATCCCCGACGGCCATCGGGAACACCTCAGTGCGATCATCAAAGGATTGCGGACTCAGCACGCCCAGCGGCAAGTGCCGTGCCGTCAGAGCGATACGTTCGCCGCTGGCGGTACCGTGCAGGTAGCCGTCCGGCATCCCGCCGTTCCAGACCTCCACCGATCCTCGCTGAAAGCTCAGGCACAGCAGGGTCGCACAGCAGAACATGTCCACCGGCAGGATACGTTTGAGCTTGGCGTTCATCTCGCGCAGGGTTTCGGACAAACCGTAGCCCTTGGCCGTCATGCCGTAGAAGACTTCAGCCAGGGGCATCGCGCCGACGGCGGCCGGCAAACCATGACCGGTGAAATCGCCGAGCAATACATTCATGTCGCCGGCCGGGGTGAACGCGGCCAACAACAGATCGCCATTGAACAGCGCATAGGGCGATTGCAGGTAACGGATGTTCGGGGCGTTCAGGCAACCGGAATGGGCGACCTTGTCGAACACGGCTTTGGCCACCCGTTGTTCGTTGAGCAGGTAATCGTGGTGCCTGGCGATCAGGTCGCGCTGCTCCAGCACCGTGGCCTGCAAACGCCGCAAGCGGTCCATGGCCTTGATCTTGGCGGCGAGGATCACCTGGTTGTAAGGCTTTGCCAGAAAATCGTCGCCCCCGGCCTCCAGACAACGGGCCAGCGCTTCACTTTCGGTCAGCGACGTCAAAAAGATGATCGGTACCAGGGTTTCGCCGGCCAGCGTCTTGATCTGCTGCGCGGCCTCAAAGCCATCCATCACCGGCATCATGGCGTCCATCAGCACCAGGTGCGGCCGCTGCGAGCGAAACGCCTCGACCGCCTCGGCGCCGTTGGCGGCCGTCAGCACTTCATGGCCCTGGCGACGGACGATAGTCGACAGCAGCATGCGATCGGCTGCGCTGTCTTCGGCGATCAGGATCGTCAGCGGCTCGAGCGGCTGCATGACGCTCAACTGATGTCGAACAGCTTGTCGAAGTTGGAAATGGCGAGGATCTTCTTCACATCGGAACTGCTGTTGACGACGCGAATATCGGAATTGTCGCCACCGGCGTGATCACGCAGCAAGAGCAGCATGCCCAGCGCCGAGCTATCGAGATAAGTGGCTTTCTTGAGGTCCACCACAATGGACTCGGGTTTTTTGTTGAGTCGCTCGTAGGACTCGCGAAATTCCTGATGCCGACCGAAATCGAATCGTCCCTCGATCGAAATCGTCAGCTTTTTTCCATCCTGAGATACTTCTGTAACGACTGACATTTCACGGCTTCCTTGTCATTGGCGAACGTACGTGTACAAGGTTTAGCACCTGATGGAGGCTGGAGCAAGGCTGAAAAAATTGTACGGTTTGTGCAATCGCCTTCGCGGGCAAGCCTTCTACAGATTGCCGCCCCTTGTAGGAGCGAGGCTTGCCCGCGAAGAACGATAACCTGGGCGACCTGACTCAATACGGATCCTGACGCGGCAACCGCTGGGACAGTTCATCCAGCAGCTTCTGCTCGCGCTTGTCTTCCAGTTGCCGCGCCTCATCCCTGTAGCGCTGAACCAGTTTGCGCAAGCCTTCTACCCGGGCGAACGCCTGCTGCCAGGCTTCCCGGGATTTGTTCAGGTTGTTTTGATGCCAGTTCAGGCTCTGACGCTGCTGGTCGATGGCCGTGCCCAGTTGTGCAAGAAAGCCCTGATAGCCCAGCAGCCACTGGCCCGACACGCCGCTGCTGCCGCGCACGATCCATTGTTCCTGGTATTCCAGACGGAAGTTTTCCAGGTCGGCGAGTTTGCTTTCCGCCAGACGAACCTGACCCTGGAAGTGCCCCAGGCGCTGGACGGCGGTTTTCTCGGCTTTTTCGGCCATTTCCACCACCGGTGCCAGGCGTGCTGCGCGGCTCTGGGCCATGACCGGTTAACCGCCCGGCGCTGGCGCGAAGACCGAAGCAAGATGGCCTTCGCTGGCGCCCATGCTGATGTTGTCGTTCAAGCCCTGGCGCAGGTACATGGTCATGGCCGGCTGCAGATTGATCGCCGCGTCAGTTTCCCGGTCACCGCCGGGCACATAGGCGCCGACGCTGATCAGGTCGCGGCTCTGCTGATAGCGCGACCAGTATTGCTTGAACATCTGCGCGTGGTTCAAGTGCTTGATGCCGACCACCGACGGCATGACCCGGCTGATGGAGGCTTCGATATCGATGGCCGGGTAATGCCCTTCCTCGGCCAGACGCCGGGACAGCACGATGTGCCCGTCGAGCACGCCCCGCGCCGAGTCGGCGATCGGGTCTTGCTGATCGTCGCCTTCGGACAAAACCGTGTAGAACGCGGTGATCGAACCGCCGCCCTTTTCGGCGTTACCGGCCCGCTCCACCAGTTTCGGCAACTTGGCGAACACCGACGGCGGATAGCCCTTGGTCGCTGGCGGTTCGCCGATAGCCAGGGCGATTTCCCGCTGGGCCTGGGCGAAACGGGTCAGGGAATCCATGAGCAACAGGACATTCTTGCCCTTGTCGCGGAAGTACTCGGCGATCCGCGTGCAGTACATGGCCGCGCGCAAACGCATCAGCGGCGCATCATCCGCCGGCGACGCCACTACCACCGAACGCTTGAGCCCTTCTTCACCGAGGATGTGCTCGATGAACTCTTTAACTTCTCGACCCCGCTCACCGATCAGCCCGACGACGATAATGTCAGCCTCGGTAAAGCGGGTCATCATGCCCAGCAGCACACTCTTGCCCACGCCAGTACCGGCGAACAACCCGAGCCGCTGACCGCGACCGACCGTCAACAAACCGTTGATGCAGCGAATGCCTACGTCCAGCGGCTCGCTGATCGGTTCGCGCTTGAGCGGGTTGATGGTCGGGCCGTCCATCGGTACCCAGTCTTCGGCTTTCATGCCGCCCTTACCGTCCAGTGCGCGACCGGCGCCATCCAGCACCCGCCCGAGCATGCTCATGCCCATGGGCAGACGACCGGTATCGGCCAAGGGAACCACACGGGCACCAGGGGCGATGCCGGCTACGCTGCCGACCGGCATCAGAAAGACTTTGCTGCCAGAGAAGCCCATGACCTCGGCTTCGACCTGCACCGGGTGATAGCTGTCGTCATTGATGACCATGCAGCGACTGCCCATGGCGGCGCGTAAGCCTTCGGCTTCGAGGGTCAGGCCGACCATGCGCAGCAGGCGACCTTCGAGGATTGGCGCACCGGCAAGCTCCGTGGCCTCGGCATAGCTACCGAGGCGCTTGGCGAAGCTGGTGCGATCAAGGCGCATCGGGATCATCCAGTGACGGCTCGACCGGAGCGACCACAGGCTTTTCGTCGATCGGCAGCTCCAGGCTCAGGTCCGGCGCGGCCGGGTGCAGCGCCTGATCGTGCAATTGATCGAGCAGCTTGGCCATGACTTGGGTGATACGGGTTTCGATGGTGGCGTCGATGCGACTGTGTTCGGTCTCGACCCGGCAACCGCCCGGCAACAAGGACTCGTCCTCGACGATGCGCCAAGTTTCTTCATGGCGCTCGCGCAAGGCTTTGACCTGTTCGAAATCCTGCGGGTTGACGTACAGCCGCACGTTGCCCACGCCCAGCGGCAAGAGCTTGAGCGCTTCGCGCATGACGTGTTCGATCTGCGTCGAGTCGATGGCCAGTTCGCGCTGAATCACTTGCTTGGTGATGTGTTGCACAAGGTCGACCAGCGACTTTTCGATCTGGGTGTCCTGCTCGGCAATCGGCTCGAACAGGTTGACCATCAGTTGTTCCAGGCCAGCGATCTTGGCCGTCAGGGCCACTTCGGCTTCCTGACGGACCTTGAGCGTGGTGCTGTGGAAACCTTCTTTTTCGCCAACGGCGAAGCCTTCGTTGTAGGCCTCCTGGCGAATGCTTTCGAGCTCTTCGAGGGTCAGTGGCTGGACTTCCTCCAGCGGCACTTCTTCCATTTCCGGCGGTTCAGGCTCTGGCTCCGGCTCGGGTTCCGGCACAAACGGGTCGAAACTGGGCAGTGACCAGATGTCGAAACCACCGACGTCCTTGGCACGGATCAGGTCGGTATTGGACTCATCATGTTTGGACGACATAGTGACCTTAGATCATCTCTTCGCCGCCCTTCCCGCCGAGAACGATTTCTCCGGCTTCGGCCATACGGCGGGCAATGGTGAGGATTTCTTTCTGTGCGGTTTCCACGTCGCTGACACGCACCGGGCCTTTGGCCTCGAGGTCGTCGCGCAACAGTTCGGCCGCCCGTTTGGACATGTTCTTGAAGATCTTTTCCTTGACGCCTTCGTCCGAGCCTTTGAGGGCCAGCACCAGGACGTCCGAGGACACTTCGCGCAACAGCGCCTGAATGCCGCGGTCGTCGACATCGGACAGGTTGTTGAACACGAACATGAGGTCTTCGATCTGACCGGACAGGTCTTCGTCGACTTCGCGGATCGAGTCCATCAGCTGACCTTCGATCGAGCTGTCGAGGAAGTTCATGATGTCGGCCGCACGCTTGATGCCACCCAGGGTGGTGCGTGAGGCATTCGAGTTGCCGGAGAACTGCTTCTCGAGAATCTGGTTGAGTTCTTTCAGGGCCGCCGGTTGCACGGTGTTCAGCGAAGACACTCGCAGGATGATATCCAACCGGACCTTGTGGTCGAAGTTGCCCAGCACTTCGCCGGCCTGATCCGGGTCGAGGTACGCCACCACGATCGCTTGGATCTGCGGGTGCTCGTAACGGATCACATCGGCGACGGCGCGCGGCTCCATCCACTTCAGGCTGTCGAGGCCGCTGGTGTTGCCGCCCAGCAGGATCCGGTCGATCAGGCCGTTGGCCTTGTCTTCGCCCAAGGCCTGGGTGAGCATTTTGCGCACGTAGTCATCGGAACCGACACCCAGGCTGGTCTGGTCGCCGACGATGTCGACGAACTCGCTCATGACCTGTTCGACCTGCTCGCGGTGCACGTTACCCATCTGGGCCATGGCCACACCCACACGCTGGACCTCTTTGGGGCCCATGTGGCGCAGCACTTGCGCGGCGTCGGTAGAGCCCAGGGACAGCAGCAGAATCGCGGCTTTATCAACTCGGGACAGTTTGGCGACAGCGGCTCGGTTATCACTCATCTGCGTTAATCCACTCTTTCACGACCTGGGCCACGCGACCCGGATCTTCTGCCACCAGACTCTTGATTGCGTTCAACTGTGCGTCATAGCCTTCGCTCGGGCTCGGCAGCAGGATGCTGGTCGGGCCACCGAGGCTGACACGGTCGTTGGCCAGTTCGCCGTCCAGGCCGCCCATGCCACCGAGCTCGACGTCGCTACCCAGGCCAGCGAGTTGCTTGTCTTTGCCGCCACCGGTGATGTTGTTGAGCACCGGACGCAGCACGCCGAATACCAGCACCAGGATGAACAACACACCCAGCACTTGCTTGACGATGTCCCAGAACCACGGCTGGGAATAGAACGGAATCTCGGCGATCGCTTCACCGCGCTCGGCGGAGAACGGCATGTTGATCACACTGACGCTGTCGCCACGGCTGGCGTCGAAACCGACCGCGTCCTGTACCAGACGAGTGAAGCGCGCCAATTCATCGGCGCTCCACGGCGCACGAGTCGTTTCGCCATTGGCCGCATTGACCTTGACTTGGTCATCCACCACTACCGACACCGACAGGCGATTCAAACGGCCCTGCTGTTGTTTGGTATGGCTGATGGAACGGTCGAGTTCGAAATTCTTGGTGGATTGTTGACGCTTGTCGGCCGGGTACGGCGCCAGCATCGGCTGCCCGGTGGCCGGGTCCATGATTTGCTGACCGTTGGCATCGAGCAACGGCTGGCCTGGTTGCACCATGCCGGCCGACGCGGTAGCGCCACCGGTGGTTTGCGGAGCCGAGGCCGGCGATGGCGGCTGGTTGCTCAGGGCACCCGGCACACCTTGCGGACCATTGCTGGCGGTGCGTTGTTCGTTGACCGATTGCTCACTGCGCAATGCCGGCTGATCCGGGTTGAACTGCTCGGAAGTCGACTCGACGGCGCTGAAATCCACATCAGCCGAGACTTCGGCTTTATAGCGGTCGTTGCCCAGCACCGGTTGCAGAATGTTGTGCACACGCTGGGTGAGCATGCTTTCCATGCGGCGGCTGTAATCGAATTGCTTGCCGGCCATGGTCAGTTCGGAGTTTTCCGCCTGATCCGACAGCAGGTTGCCCTTCTGGTCGACCACGGTGATCTGCGACTTGCTCAGCTCGGGAACGCTGGTCGCCACCAGATTGATGATGGCGACGACCTGGCCCGGCTCCAGCGAGCGACCGGAATAGAGTTCAACCAGAACCGAAGCGCTGGGCTTGCGTTCATCTCGCACGAACACCGAACTTTTCGGAATCGCCAGGTGCACGCGGGCACCTTTGACGTTGTTCAGGCTGGAAATGGTTCGGGCCAGTTCGCCTTCGAGGCCGCGACGATAACGGGTCGCTTCCATGAACTGGCTGGTACCCAGCCCCTGCTCCCTGTCGAGGATCTCGAAACCGATGTTGCCGTCGCTGGGAGTGACACCAGCGCCCGCGAGCTTGAGCCGTGCACGGGACAGGTCATCGGCCTTGACCAGCAAGGCACCTGAGTTCGGTTCAACGGTATAGGGAATGTCGGCTGCGGCCAGGGTTTCCATGACCTGCTTGGCATCCATACCGGCAAGGCTGCCGTACAGAGGCCGGTAGTCTGGCTGCTGGGACCACAACACCACGGCAAAGCCAATCGCCACGCTCGCAGCCAGGCCGACCAACAGGCCCACCTGACGCAACATGGTCATCTCGGAGAGGTTTTCCAGGAAGGACAATCCGAACAGCGGCGGTTTGCCGTCTATTGGAGTGGCCTTGGCCGGAACATTATCGGCGATTGCTTCTGCCATGACTCAATCTCGTCCTTAAACCGGCATCTGCATGATGTCTTGGTAAGCCTGAACCAGCTTGTTACGCACTTGGGTCAGCGCCTGAAAAGACACGCTGGCCTTCTGTGAGGAAATCATCACGTCTGTCAGGTCGACGCCGCTTTTACCGATCTCGAAGGCACTGGCCAACTGACTGGACGCCTGCTGGGTGTCGTTCACTTTATTGACGGCCTGACCGAGCATGTCGGAAAAGCTGCTGCCACCCAGTTCAGGGACTGCGGCAGTCGATTTCGGCGCAGACATCGCATCCATTTGCATGGAGCGCATGTCCAGCATCAACCGATTGAATTCAATACCTTGGCTCATGGTTTCTCTCTTTGACGAAGCTACGTCTTTGGCTACCCGCAATTTTTTGACACTCACTCGGCGGGTACAGAGGTGTTAGCAACAAGGGTGCCAGCTCCGTGGCCGCTCTAAACAAAAGCTCTCCTGTGCTTTTGTTTGCCAACCTGTTACGTGGCGAACAAGTACGCTTCCACGTCCATTCCGGCGTCACGCATCTGCGCCAGCTTGTAGCGCAAGGTGCGCGGGCTGATGCCAAGCCGCTCGGCGGCTTCTTTGCGACGACCGCGCTCGGAGCGCAAGGTGTCAATAATCATCTGGAATTCACGGCGCCGCAGGTCATCGCCGAGAGCGCCCGCCGATTCGGCTTCGACTTCTATTGCGCGCACGGGCGTCGGCGCCAATGTCGGTAACGGCGCACACGCCACAGGCCCGGCCAGGCAGAAATCCTGCGGCTGGATCAAGCCGCCCTGCTGCAGAATCAAGGCACGCTGGATCGCGTTATCCAGTTCACGCACGTTGCCCGGCCACGGATAACTGATCAGGCACGCCTGCGCCTCGGGCGAGAGCTTCGCCGCGGCATGCTTCATTTTATTGACGTGTTTGGCCAGCAGACGCTCGGCCAGCGGCAGGATGTCGGCGGTGCGCTCGCGCAGCGGACGCCAGGCCAGC
This sequence comes from Pseudomonas sp. JL3, assembly GCF_031570575.1. Taxonomy (NCBI): domain Bacteria; kingdom Pseudomonadati; phylum Pseudomonadota; class Gammaproteobacteria; order Pseudomonadales; family Pseudomonadaceae; genus Pseudomonas; species Pseudomonas sp. JL3. The sequence goes on along the minus strand of NZ_JAKWJK010000010.1, from coordinate 117,538 downwards.
GGAAACACCGACAGGCGATAGTAAAGGTCTTCACGAAAACGCCCCGCCGCCACTTCAGCGGCCAGGTCACGGTTGGTGGTGGCGACCACTCGGATGTCCAGCGTGATCGGCTTGCGTGCGCCGACTCGCTCGACTTCACGCTCCTGCAATACCCGCAGTAATTTGGCTTGAAGGCCGAGGGGCATTTCGGAGATTTCATCGAGCAGGATCGTGCCGCCATCGGCCTGTTCGAACTTGCCGGCCTGCGCCGCGATGGCGCCGGTGAACGAACCCTTTTCGTGACCGAACAAGGTGGCTTCGAGCATGTTGTCCGGGATCGCTGCACAGTTGATCGCAATGAACGGCTGACTGGCGCGGTGAGAGTGCTGATGGATGTAACGCGCCAGCACTTCCTTGCCGGTCCCGGACTCACCGGAGATCAACACCGTGGAATCACTGCGCGCCACCCGCGCGGCCAACTCCAGCAATTGCGCACTGGCGGGCTCGAACGCCACAGGCCCTTCACTCTCGGTCGCGCCGAGATTGCCCAGTGCGTGACGCGCCACCAGATCGAGCAAGGCTTTGGGTTCGAACGGTTTGACCAGATAATCCGCCGCGCCCTGACGCATGGCGTCGACCGCGCGCTCGACAGCGCCGTGAGCGGTCATCAGCAACACCGGCAACTGCGGCTGACGAGCCCGCAGCAATCCCAGCAGTTGATGACCGTCCATGCCCGGCATGTTGACGTCGCTGAGCACCAGGTTAAATGCCTCGGCGCCGACCGCTGTCAGTGCCTCCTCCGCCGAACCGACCGCCGTGTAATCGTGCCCGGCAAGCAACAGCGTATCGGCCAATGCTTCCCGTAGCGCGCGGTCATCCTCGACCAGTAAAACCTTGATGGCCATGTCCTTCACTTCACTCCCTGAGCGCTAGGCTCTTCACCCGAAAAAAGCGGCAAGATCACCTGCGCGCAAGTGCCGCGACCCGGCCGCGAACGCAACAGCAATTCTCCCTGATGAGCACGGGCCACCGCCTTGACTACGGTCAGACCCAGGCCGGTGCCGGTGGTTTTAGTGGTAAAAAACGGCTCACCCAAACGCGCCAGCACCTTCGTGTCGATGCCACTGCCGCTGTCGCTGACGCACAAGCGCAGGTTATTGCCGCGGGTATACAGGTGAACCTTCAAACGAACATCGCCGGCGCTGGCCTGAACAGCGTTCTCGATCAGATTGAGGATCGCCCCAACCAAGGTGTCGCGATTGCACAACAACTCACCGGCATGACTGTCGCACTGCCAGCGAATCGGCAGGTCCTGAACATGGGTCAGCGCTGCCGCTTGCAGCGACTGCATCAGCATCTTGGGGGTGACGCGATCGGTCAGCGGCAGCTCGCCGCGAGCGAACACCAGCATGTCGCGAACCTGGTGTTCCAGCTCATGCAAACGCTCTTTCAGGCGCCCGGCAAAACGCTGCTGGGTCTCGACCGGCAACTCCTGCTCAGTCAAATGGCTGGCATAGAGCAATGCAGCAGACAACGGTGTGCGAATCTGATGAGCCAACGACGCGACCATACGACCCAGAGACGACAGCCGCTCATGACGAGCCAGTTGATCTTGCAGGTGACGGGTTTCAGTCAGGTCGTTGAGCAGCACCAACTGACCGGGCTCGGCATCCAGCGAGCGCGTGGCGATCGACAAACGCCGACCGTCCTTGAGGGAGATTTCATGACCGTCGTCTTCGCGCGGTGCAAAGCATCGGGCAATCACATGACGCCACAGCTCGCCTTCGAGGGGCCGGCCGAGCAGTTCGCTTGCGGCGGGATTGGCTTCGCGCACGATGCCTTGGGCGTCGATGACGATGACACCGCCAGGCAACAGATCGAGGAGATTTTGCAGGCGATTAGCCAGGCGTTCTTTTTCCGCCAGCTCCTGCATGCGCTGAGCACTGACCACCGCCAGTTCGCCCTTGAGCTCGGTGACCCGGGCTTCGAGCATGCTGTAGGAATCGGTCAATTGGCTCGACATCTGGTTGAACAGCGCAAACGCCTGCTCAAGGCCAAGCCCGCTTGCCTGCTCTACGGACGACGGTTGCCCCGGAGCATCAAGGGCAGGAGACATCTGGGCGGCTTGGGGCATCGGACTCTCTCGCATGGTTGACCGTCAGTTAAACGGAACGTTGCGAGGGATGTAGCAATACCCGTGCCTAAAAAAAACCGCCTATAAATGAAGGAGTTGAAAAACAGGCGTCAATCATCCGCCTGTTCATCACCGTCACGACGACTCATGCCGTACTTGCGCATCTTCTCCACCAGCGTGGTGCGACGAATCCGCAGCCGTTCGGCCGCCCGCGCCACGATGCCATTGGCATCATCCAGCGCCTGCTGAATCAGCCCTTGTTCCAGACCGCCGAGGTAGTCCTTCAGGTCCAGGCCTTCCGGCGGCAGCAGCGCATTGGCGGTGAAGTCCGGGGTATGACCGTTGATGGCCACCCGCTCTTCAAGATCGCTGCGCAGGCTGTCGACCAGTTGCTCGTCTTCGTCATCGACGTAGCGGAATTTCTTCGGCAACTCGACCACGCCGATCACCCCGTACGGGTGCATGATCGCCATGCGCTCCACCAGGTTGGCGAGCTCGCGAACGTTGCCCGGCCAACCGTGACGGCACAGCGACATGATCGCCGCCGAATTGAAACGGATCGAACCGCGCTTCTCGTGCTCCATGCGCGAGATCAACTCGTTCATCAGTAGCGGGATGTCTTCGACGCGTTCGCGCAATGGCGCCATCTCGATCGGGAACACGTTCAGGCGATAGTAGAGATCTTCGCGGAAGGTGCCGATCTCGATCATGCTTTCGAGATTCTTGTGGGTCGCCGCAATGATCCGCACATCGACACTTTGGGTCTTGTTGCTACCCACGCGCTCGAAGGTGCGTTCCTGCAAGACACGCAGCAGCTTGACCTGCATCGGCAGCGGCATGTCGCCGATTTCGTCGAGGAACAAGGTACCGCCATTGGCCAGCTCGAAACGCCCAGCACGACTGGTGATCGCTCCGGTGAAGGCGCCCTTCTCGTGGCCGAACAATTCGCTTTCCAGCAACTCGGCCGGGATCGCCCCGCAGTTGACCGGAACGAACGGCGCGTCACGACGCTTGGAGTGGTAGTGCAGATTGCGCGCGACCACTTCCTTGCCGGTCCCGGACTCGCCGAGGATCAGCACACTGGCGTCGGTGTCGGCGACCTGCTGCATCATCTGCCGGACGTGCTGAATCGCCCGGCTGGTGCCGACAAGGCTGCGGAAAAGATTGGGTTCACGGTGACGACCACGCTCACGGGCCTGGTCATACATCTCGCGATAGACCTGGGCACGGTGCAACGAGTCGAGCAATTTGCTGTAGCTGGGCGGCATTTCGAGAGTCGAAAGCACTCGGCGACGCTGGTCTTCCGGCAAGTCAATGGAAGAATTATCGCCCATTAACAAAACTGGAAGGAACTCATCCCAGGTTGAGAGTGTCTTTAACAGGCCCAAAAGTGCACCAGGAGCATTTACCGTCCCGATGAGGACACAGATTACTTCACGACTTGATGACAAAGAGCCGACCGCCTGCTGCCAGTCATGGCTGCCACAGGGTAAATTTTCTTCGCCGAGAAAATTTAAAATCACCGCCAAATCGCGGCGGCGGACGCTATCGTCATCAATCAGCAGAATTTTGGTTTCACGCCACATGCAATAGCAACTTCCCTAGTCAACTCAATGCCCAAAATGAGGGGCAAGCTAGACGCTTGCAGACACGTTATGCCTGTAGACGCCTGAAATCTGGAACCAGCCACTAGTTAAGTCAAAAAACCGTGCACAGTCAAATTTATGGCGCACTATGTTTGGATTAACTGAGGGTTAACTACCCAAACAGATGGTAAACCTTTGCCGCGCTCTGCGCTTGGTGGATCTGCGACATCTCGTCGACTATCGCCTGGCGCTCCCCCGTCGCCGCCTCCAGAAGCTGTTTATACACCCCCAGCAACTCCTCAAGGTTGTCGCGCAACGCGGCCTCGTCCACCGAAGCTTCACTCAAGACGTCTTCCATGCAGGAACGGCAAGCCAGGTCCAACTCGCCAATGGCTTCCCAGTTGCGCTCGGCCAATGCACCTACGAGGGCATCGCGGGTTTGTTCGATTCGCTGCAAGACAAGACTCATGGTGATCTCCTTAAAACTGCGGACCCGGCGCGGCAATGGCATCCCAACCGTCTTTGACCGTGCGAAGCAGGTCGGCGACTTCGTCGAGAATTTTTGGATCGGTCTTGATGTTGGCTTCAGCCAAACGCTTCATCATGTAGGTGTAGAGGTTATCCAGCTCAGTCACCGAATCAGCCTGGTTTTCCAGATCCAGTCCTTCACGCAGACCACCGATGATGCCGATGGCCTTGCCGATCAGAACACCTTTGTTGGCGACATCCTTGCGCTCCATGGCACCTTTGGCCTGAGCGATGCGATCCAGTCCGCCCTCCATAAGCATTTGCACCAGACGATGAGGACTGGCCTCGGAAGTCTGGGCTTGCGCGCCAATCTTCTGATACTGCCGAAGGGCTAACATCGGGTTCATGCTGTACCTCATCCAAACTCTATGATTCGTATATTCACTCTATCGACACGGCGTCAAAAATCTTTAGACCAAACCCAAAAAAGCCCGACAAGCGGAATCCGCTGCCGGGCTTTTGGCGTTTGTGCACTACGAGGCGTTTTTCTGCGCGTTCATCGCCTCGAACATCGAGGTGATGTTGCTGGCAGTCGCCTTGAGCTTGCCAACCAGAGAATCCATGTCGTTGTACTTCTTGGTCAGCACCGCCGTCAGCGTTTCGATGCGGCGGTCAAGGGCCGCCTGCTGGTTGGCCAGATTCGTCTTGGCCTTGGCCAGGTTGGTCGAACGGGCGTCGAGGATCCCTTGACTGCCAGTGACCGTGTAAGGGGTGATTGCATCGTTCATGCGTGTCAACAAGCCCTTGGCGGCATCGCCAGTCGCTGTCGGATCGCCCAGGAACAGCTTCTGAACCTCACCACCGAGTTTCTGGGTGTCCATCGCGGTCGTGAACTTGGTGCTATCGAAATCCAGCGCACCGGTTTTCTGATTGGTGGTGATACCCAACTGCGACAGAACAGTGAGCTTGTCACCGGCACCAGTCGTCACCAACGGCGAACGAATGGATGCCAAAATGCCGCGCGCCAAAGGGTCACCGGTCAGTGCAGCAGCAATGGTCGGGTTGCCCTCGTCATCCAGGGAAGGCTTGGTCAACGCGTTGATACTGGTCACAACCTGGTTGTAAGCATCAACGAAAGTCTGGATGGATTTTTTCAGGCCATCACTGTTCGGACCAACCGTCACAGTCGTCTCACCACCGGCGACCAGATTCAGGGTCAAGCCGGAAATAGCCGCGTCAACCTTGTTGCTTTTGCTGGTCAGCGCGAGCCCGTCCACGGTGAAATTGGCGTCTTTCGCGAAATCGCCGATGGCACCTGCCGAAGTCGCTGTCGGTGTTGTACCCATTTGCTCGCCGGCGTTGATTTCCAGACCCGCGATACCGCTGAGGGTGATATCGGAACCGGCACCGGTCGCCGTGGAGCCCATCACCAGACGCGAGCCAAACGAGTCAGTCACGATGTTGGCACTGAAGCCATTCGCACCCTGCTGGGTGTTGATCGCATCGCGAACCGACTGCAACGTCGCGCCCGCCGGAATGGTGACAGAACTGGTAACGCCGTTTTGCGTGATATTGAGCGTGCCGCTCGGAATGGCACTACTGGTACCGCCGGCAAAGGCTGCGGTGGCCACTTTGGACGAGGTCGCAAGGTTCGTGACCTTGACCACGTAAGTACCGTTGACGGCCGTGTTACTCGCTACAGCGGTCAATACTTTCGCGTCGGCGGACGTGGCGTTGTAGCCCAGGAATTGCGGAGTCTGCGTACTACCCAGATTCTTGATCGCAGTCTGGAAATTCGCCAGGACACTTTTGAGAGAACCAATACCGGAAATCTGCGCGGTGTTGGTGGCCGTCTGACGATCGATCTGATTCTGCTTGGCCGCCTTGTCGGCATTGACCAAGGCTTTGACGATGGCACCGGTATCAAGGCCGGAGCCTAAACCCGTGCCCGGTAGAATTGGACTTGCCATGTGAAACTCCCTTCAGTGTGTCGCCGGCCTTTTGACCACTACAACGCCCAAAAGAACATAGCAACAAAATTCGTGCCAGTTGTCAGACTTTTGCGCTGAACAACAGGCTGCTTGCATCATTCAAATTGTTCGCCAGCTTAAGGACTTCTTCGTTGGGGATCTGACGGACCACCTCACCGGAGTCACTGGCAATCACTTTGACCACAACTTTGCCTGAAGGCTCGTCAATCGAGAACTCCAGGTTGCGCTTGACTGACTGAACGAACTTTTCGATTTCCTGAACGGCCATCTTCAGTTTTTCCTGCTCGGTCTGGTCTTTTTTACCTTCTTCCTTGACGGCAACCACTGGCGCAGTTTCCGCTCGAGGCTTTTCCGCAGGCTTATCGGCAACAGTCGTCGCCTGCTGCGCCGCAGGATAAGACAAGTTCAGCTTGACGCTCATATCCATGTCCATCACCTCTTAAAGTAAAAAGCGAGAGAGCGCGACAAGCGCACTCCCCCGCCAAAACTCATCAGCGATTACTGAAGCAGTTTCAGTACAGCGGATGGCAGTTGGTTGGCCTGGGCCAGAACTGCGGTGGAAGCTTGTTGCAGAGTTTGTTGCTTGGTCAGCTGTGCAGTTTCAGCAGCGAAGTCGGTATCTTGTACGCGGCTCAGTGCAGCACTGGCGTTTTCGTTGATGTTCTGCAGGTTGGAAATGGTAGTCGAGAAACGGTTCTGAGCAGCACCCAGGTCAGCGCGAGTGGCGTTGATGTTTGCCAGAGCAGCGTCGATAGCGGAAATCGAAGCGTCAACGTTGGTGTGGTTAACACCGTTGGAAGTGCCGGAAATGGCAGTACCGGTCATGCCCAGGGCGCTGGCGTCGAAGCTGGTCGACAGGGTCAGAGTGATCTGGTTGTCGGAAGTGGTGTTCGAACCTACCTGGAACTGCATCGCACCAGCAGTACCGTCGATCAGCGCTTTACCGTTCAGGTTGGTCGACTCAGCGATACGGGTCAGTTCCTCGATCGACTGTTGGTATTCTTTGTCCAGAGCGGTACGGTCAGCAGTGCCGTTGGAATCGTTACGCGATTGCAGTGCGATTTCACGCATACGCTGCAAAATGTTGGTCGACTCTTGCAGAGCGCCTTCAGCAGTCTGAGCGATCGAAACACCGTCGTTGGCGTTTTTGATAGCCATGGTCTGGCCACGGATCTGCGAAGTCATACGGGTAGCGATCTGCAGGCCGGCGGCGTCGTCTTTGGCGCTGTTGATTTTCAGGCCGGAGGACAGGCGGGTCATCGAAGTCGACAGTGCGTCGGACGCACGGTTCAGGTTCTTCTGAACACTCAGGGAAGTAGTGTTGGTGTTTACTGTTAAAGCCATGACGAATTCCTCGTTGGTTGGGTACTGCGGCTTCCGGCCCTGGCAACCGCCCGGTATGGCCTAGAGAACCTTCGTAATAGTTATCGTCGTCAATGCAGGTTGCTTGAGGGGATTTTTGAAATTTTTTGCCATCACCCTGCCACCCCCTGTAAAACCAAGGCTTAGCGACGATCCAACCACCAAAAAATGACGCCAGAGAATTGCCACAACTCTTCCTAACAGCCCCGCTCCCGCTGGTCTGCCACGGCATTACGCGGAATTGACAGCCACCAGCAAATCGACCAGTTCGTATTCAAGGTAGTCCGCCAGCGCCAGCCAGTCCTGTCGTTCCTGGCTATCCAGCATGCTTGTCAGCAATTCCACCCACCGGGCCGCGAGCTGGCGGTCTGCCCCGCCGACCCGCGACTGCACCCGCTCCGCTACCTCGACCATGACCAGCGCCGCCTCGACATCCCTTCCCAAGCGAAACAACGCTGAACATTGCCGGGCCTGATCAACGAGTGGCACTTCGGTCATCGACTGAACTCCGGATGAAATGTCGTACCGGTAATCATGGCCCCAGCCCGACTGCTGTTGTAGAAGGCTACTTGTGGCTGTGCAGCGATATAGCGCTCCAGCTCACACAGGTAGCTGCGGAAATTAAGCTGTGTCTTGACCCGCTGCCCATGCCCATCCAACACCCAATGGCGAGCTGCGCCCAATTGGGGGCCAAGATCTCCATCATTCCAGCCGGCATGGGTCTTGTTGTTGGGGAACGCGAAGTCAGCCCCGAACAGCGTGATCTGACTGGCGCCCATTTTCACCGCCAGGTCCACCGCCGGATGAATCACGCTGCCGCCTGCAAACAGCGCGGCGCGAGGCAACTGCTCACGCAAATCACGGAAAACCGGGCTTGCCGAGTAGGCGACATAACGTTTGCCTTGCCAGGCCTGTAGCACGACAGGGTCCACCAGCGGCATGTAGACCAGCGTGATGTTTACGCTGTCCTCGGGCGGCAGGTGACGCTGCGAGATACGCTGATCGATCGTGACGACCACATCCGGCTTGATGCCGTGCTCGATCAGCGGCCGGTAAGCGGTATCGACACAAACGAACAGTGGTCGCGGGGTCTGGCCGCGAATGGATCGCAAGGTCACAAAGTGCTGTTCCAGGCTCGGCCCGGTGGCGATGACGAACATCGGCTGGCCAGCGTGTGTTGCGAACAATTGTGCGACGTCGCTATCAATGCGGATCTGTTCGACACTTTCAAGCAAGCGCGCGGCGATTTCCGGATTGTCCGGATCAAACTCACGGTTGTTGAACGTCAGATGGGTTTCGCTGGTCAAGCGGTCACGGATCTTCGCATTGAAGTCATCGGCCAGCACCAGCTCTGAAGGCAGGGCAAAGAACGGCAAACAAATCTCAGCCAAATCACCGGCGTAGTGCAGCTCGACCCGAGAATCACTGAGCCACGGCTGCTGATCGAGCAATTGCAAGACCAGCGCAAACACGGCGCCGTTGAGGATATGTACATGCAGCTGAATCAGTTCCGAACGCTGCAGCAGTTCCAGTTGCAGATCACCCAGCCCCGTGCCGTAAACATGCAACACCGGACTGTCGACCGGCAGGCTTGCGGCCTGAAGTTGCGCTTCGTGGGTACGGTCATGGCGACTGGTCAACTGAATGCCGTTGATGCTCAGGGTCGAGCCGAGCCCTTCCACCAGATCGGCCTGCAACGGGCCCGGATCTTCAGACAGCAGACGCTCAGCCACGGCCGGCCAGCGACGCTGGATGAGTTCGGCGTTGGGTTGAAAAAAATCGCTCATGACGCCTCACTGTGATTCGGGCAAAAAAATAGCGCTCAAGGTTACACCTTGAGCGCTATTTTTGTGCCGCGGTTTATTGATCAGGGACGATAGATGATCGCCGAACCCCACGACAATCCAACACCAAAACCACTCAGCGCAACGCGCTTCCACTTCGAGTCCAGCACGTGTTTTTCCAGCAGCAGCGGAATGCTCGACGACACGGTATTACCGGTCTCGACCATGTCCTTGATGAACTTCTCAGGCTCACCCTCGAACCGCCGCGCCACGGCGTCGACAATGGCTGCACTGCCCTGGTGAATGCAGAAGGCATCGATATCGTCAGCCGTCAGCCCCGAGTCAGCGAGCAACTCATGCAAATGCGCCGGCACTTTGAGCAACGCAAAGTTGAACACCTGACGGCCATTCATGAAGAACACGCCATCGGTGACCTTCAGGTGCGGCGCGCCGGAACCGTCGGTGCCGAACTTGGCCTTGCCCAACTGCCATGGCGCGTCTTCGCCCATCCAGGTGGCAGTGGCGGCATCGCCGAACAGCATGGTGGTATTGCGGTCTTCCGGGTCGACGATCTTGGAGTACGGATCGGCGGTCACCAGCAAGCCATTCTTCAGGCCCGCGGCTTCCATGAAACCCTTGATAGCGTAGATGCCATAGACATAACCGGAGCAGCCCAGGGAAATATCGAACGCAGCCACTGTCGTCGGCAGGCCCAGTTTGTCCTGAACGATGGCGGCGGTGTGTGGCAGACCTTCTTCGTCACCGTTCTGGGTCACGACGATCAGCACGTCGATGGCTTCACGCTTCAATTCTGGATTGTTGGCGAACAGCGCGTTGACTGCTTCGACACACAGGTCCGAAGTTTCTTGCCCTGCATCTTTACGCGGCAGGAAGGCCGAACCGATCTTGCCCAGGATGAACTCTTCATCCTTTTCGAATTTTGCACCTTGTGCGTAATTGTCCACGCCGGCTACAGGAACGTAGCTCGCAATGCTCTTTATGCCAATCATTACGGCTTCCCAATAATAAACAGCCCAATACCACCGCTCGCAAGGATTCGAGGGGCGCCGACAAACAACAAATAACGTCGCCCTCAACGGGGTGACAGCGGGAAGAATAAAAGGCCATCACTGGGCTAAAAACAGTCCAGGCGCCATCTCCCCTTTTTATACAATACAGTGAAGATGCGCGTTATGACTCGCAGGTCACGCTATTTCGCCGAATCAGCCCCACAACAGCTTATTCGACCAGCGACCAGTCCAGCGGCGTTCCGCGCTTGATGGCCCGTCGGGCGCGGCGGCCCAGAAGGGTTTCAGCGTGTTTGGGGGCCAGCCCCAGGCCAGGCCGGATGGCCCGCAGATTGGCAACGGTGAAAGGCTCACCGGCGGCCATGTCCTGAGTGACGTACAGCGAACGACGGTATACCAGAGACTTGCGCTCGGCCTCGGTCACGCCGTAATGCACCTGGCCCATGGCCTGCCAGGCACGTTCGGTTTCAATCACCAGGCTGGCGAGTTCGGCCGGTTCCAGGGAGAAACTGGCGTCCACCCCACCGGCGGCACGGTCGAGGGTAAAGTGTTTCTCCACCACCGTCGCCCCCAGCGCTACGGCGGCGACGGACACTCCGACGCCCATCGAATGATCGGACAAACCGACTTCACAGCCAAATAACTCGCGCAGATGAGGGATGGTGCGCACATTACTGTTGGCTGGCGTCGCCGGGTAGGTGCTGGTGCACTTGAGCAACACCAGGTCCTTGCAACCGGCCTCACGGGCAGCGCGCACGGTTTCATCGAGCTCGGCGATGCTGGCCATGCCGGTGGAGATGATCAGCGGCTTGCCCGTGGCAGCGACCCGCCGGATCAACGGCAGATCGGTGTTCTCAAAACTGGCGATCTTGTAGGCCGGCACGTCCAGGCTTTCGAGAAAATCCACCGCGGTGTCATCAAACGGCGTGGAGAACGCCAGCATGCCCAACTCTTTGGCCCGGGCGAAAATCGGCGCGTGCCATTCCCACGGCGTATGGGCCTTCTCGTACAGCGCGTACAGCGACGAACCGGCCCACAGGCTGTTGGGGTCCTTGATGAAAAACTCACCTTCGGACAGGTCCAGCGTCATGGTCTGGGCGGTATAGGTTTGCAGCTTCAAGGCATGCGCGCCGGCCTTGGCCGCGGCTTCGACGATTTGCAGCGCCACGTCCAGCGACTGGTTATGGTTGCCGCTCATCTCGGCAATGATGAACGGCGGCGCATCGGCACCGATCGAGCGGTTGCCGATCTTGAAACGGGTCATGGGTGATCCTTTAAAACGCGTGTGAACGCACAAGCACTCTGAGTGAAACCTGCCTCGCGGAAAACTTTCAGCGACGCCTGGTTGGCGGGCAACACCTGAGCGGTGATGGCTTGCAATGACGGCCAGTAATCGGTGACAAAGGCTTCGCCCCGCGCCAGCAGCGCCCTGCCCCAACCCAGGCCAAATCGGCCTTCGAACAGATAAATCGAGACTTCGGCCCGAGTACCGTCAAGGTCATAGCGCAACACACCGACCGGGCCATCATCCGCCTCGGCAATCAACAGCAACCGCTGCGGGTTGCTCAGGCTCGCAGCCAGCCAGGTCAGATGCCGCTGCCAATCGATGACGTGGCTGTCCAGCGACCAGCGCCGCACCGCCTCGGCATTACGCCCCTCAAACAACAGTTGCGCATCGTCCTGCGTGGCCCGACGCACCTGCAGTACCGCCCCCGCCAGCGCTGCCGCCACCCGCAACGCGCCACGGCCATCGACCAACTGCCGCGAACGCTCGGCCAGGCTCTGGCGAAAAACCTGATTGCCCACGACAAAACCGATGGCCTGACGCAACTGCTCGACACTGACGTGCTCGCGGTTGCCCAGGAACACATGAGCCCCCGAGGTCGCCATCACCTCGCCGTTGGCCTGCTGATTATTCGATACCGCAATGCAGATCGTCGGCAGCCCCATGGCCGCCCGCTCCCAGCTGGTACCGCCGCCGGCACCGATGAACAGGTCGGCCTCGGTCATCAGCCGGTAAAAATCGCTGACAAAACTGTGCAGGCGCCAGTTCGGACGATACGCCGCCAGCGCCTGCATCTGCTCCCAGGCCGGGTTGTCGGCGCCCGCGACGAAATCGACCTCCAGCTCATGGAGGTCAGCCAGCGCCAACATCGCGTGATGGGTCTGCATGGCCGCATCGAAGCCGCCGAAATTCACCAGTACTCGCCTGGCTCGAGGTTTGATCTCGATCGCCGGGCAGCAGAACTCATCGCGCAACATCGCAAAACGTGGGCCGAGCAAGGCCTGGCAATCGGGCGTCAGCAGTGAGGCATAAGCCTCTGGCGTGCCCGACAGATTTTGATTGAGCAGCAGATCGACGCTGTATTGCCGAGTGGCCAAATCGTCCACCGCCGCGATTCGTGGAGCCCAACGGCGGGCTGCGGTCTGCCAATGGTGATCGAGACCATAGTGGTCGACGATGATCCAGTCGAAGGCTGGATGACTTTCCAATGCTTGCCCCAGCGCAGCGATGTCCGCTTGCCACGGCAGCATCGCCTCGATGGCCTGCTGCGGGTCTTCATCGGGATAGCGCTCCGGCAGCGCGAACGTCTCGAAATCCTCAGCCTGCAGACTGTCCAACCGATGCCCCGGCAACTGACGACACGCGAAGGCAACGTGCGTGCCCTGCTTGCGTAACACCCTGGCCAGGGTCAGGCAGCGGGCGATATGGCCACTGCCGATGGTCGGCGATGCATCAGCGCGGATCAGTACCCTCATTGCAGCTCACCCCCAGCCTTCAAGGCGGAATAGAGATATTCGGCACGCGTCCAGTCTTCAAGCGTGTCGATATCCTGCACTAGATGACGCGGCAGAATCACCGGCAGGCTTGCCGGCGAGAACAGCACATCGCCACGCAACCAGGCCTCGCTGCGCCCCCAGTAGAACTGGCCGGCATCTTGAAAAGCTTCGGGCAAGTCCTGGGAACGGGTCTCGCGAAATTCCGGGTAGAGCGAGGTCAAGGCGCCCTGCTCGTCGAGGGTCAAGGCCCGTTGCACCGGGAAGCCAAAACCGGCGACTGAAAACGCGAAGGATTTGTCCGGATGCTGCACCAGCAACTCATGCCCCTGACGCAGATAACGCGCCTGCAACAATGGCGCGGTCGCGTAGACGCAGCAGGCATAGTCGAACGGTGGCAATTGCTTCAAGGCATGCACGATCACCGCTGCGGTCCCGGTGAAATCGTCGGCAAGTGCCGCGGGCCGCATGAACGGCACCTGAGCCCCATGGGCCCGTGCGACCTCGGCGATCTCGTCATCGTCGGTGCTGACGATCACCTGGTCGAACAGATTCGACTCCAGCGCCGTGCGAATCGAACGGACGATCATCGGCACGCCGTCGAACGGCTTGAGGTTCTTGCGCGGGATTCGCTTGCTGCCCCCACGGGCCGGGATGATCGCAACACAACTCAAGAGTCACTACCCCTCAAGGATCAGTCGTCGCAATTGCTCGACCACATAATCCTGTTGTTCATCGCTCAGCAGAGGAAACAGCGGCAGGCTGATGGCCTCGGCGTAATAACGTTCGGCTTCGGGAAAGTCCCCCTCGGCGAAACCCAGGTCGCGATAGTACGGCTGCAAGTGCACGGGAATATAGTGCAGATTCACCCCGACACCGGCCGCTCGCAAGCCTTCGAACACCTGTCGATGACTGAGGTTGATCCGCTTCGGCTGCAAGCGCACCACGTACAGATGCCACGCCGACTCGGCCTCGGGCTGCGGGCTGGGCAAGGTCAGCGGCAAGTACGCCAGCAACCGGTCATAACGCGCCGCCAGCTCACGTCGACGCTCGATAAAGCCATCGAGCTTGTTCAGCTGCGACAGGCCGAGAGCCGCTTGCAAGTCGGTGATGCGGTAATTGAAGCCCAGTTCTACTTGCTGGTAGTACCAGGGGCCGTGGCTGGGTTCGGTCATCTGTTCGGGGTCACGGGTCATGCCGTGGCAGCGCAGGCGTTGCAAGCGCTCGGCCAGTTCCGGGCGATTGGTCAGCACCATGCCGCCTTCGGCGCTGGTGATGATTTTCACCGGATGGAAACTGAATACGGTCATCGCCGCGAACTCGCCGCAACCCACCGGGCGCCCGGCATAAGACGCGCCGACCGCGTGGGAGGCATCCTCGATCACCGTGAAACCGTAACGCTCGGCCAGTTCGGCAATCATGCGCATATCGCAGCTCTGCCCGGAGAACGCCACCGCTACCAACACTTTCGGCAGCTTGCCGTCGCGCTCGGCGATTTCAAGCTTCGCCGCCAAGGTGTAGACGTCGAGGTTCCAGGTCAGCGGATCGATGTCAACGAAATCGACATCCGCGCCGCAGTAGCGACCGCAGTTGGCCGAGGCCAGAAAGGTGTTCGGCGTGGTCCACAACCGATCGCCCGGCCCCAGGCCGGCAGCGAGACAGGCAATGTGCAACGCCGCCGTGGCGTTGCACACCGCCACCGCGAAATCAGCCTGGCAACGCTCGGCCATGGCCTGTTCGAAACGCTCGATGGTCGGCCCTTGCGTCAGCCAGTCGGACTGCAACACGGCGACCACCGCGTCGATGTCTGCCTGATCGAGGCTTTGCCGACCATAGGGAATCATGCCGACAGCTCCGCGTGCAGGTCAGCGATCTGGCCGACCGACAGGAAGTGCGGGTTGGTGTCGGAGCGGTACTCGAAATCTTCGCTCACCGGTCGGCCCTGCTCGCCCAGTTTGTCGACGGCAAAATCCACGTCGACGCTGGTGAAACGAATCGACGGCTGAATGGTGTAGTGATCATCGAACTCCAGGGTCATGCGCGCGTCATCCAGCGGCACCATCAGTTCATGGAGTTTTTCCCCCGGACGAATGCCAACGTGTTTGTGCGGCAAGTGTTCAGCCATGCCCAGCGCCAGATCGACAATGCGAATCGACGGGATCTTCGGCACAAACACTTCACCGCCGTGCATGCGGGCGAAGCTGTCGAGCACAAACTTCACGCCGTGGTCGAGGGTGATCCAGAACCGCGTCATGCGCTCGTCGGTGATCGGCAGCTCTTTGGCGCCCTCGGCAATCAGTTTGCTGAAGAACGGCACCACCGACCCCCGCGAGCCGGCGACGTTGCCGTAGCGCACCACGGCAAAGCGGGTCTGTTGTTCGCCGGCAATGTTGTTGGCGGCCACGAACAGTTTGTCCGACAGCAGCTTGGTCGCGCCGTACAGGTTGATCGGGCTGGCGGCCTTGTCGGTGGACAGCGCGACGACTTTTTTCACACCGTTGTCGATGGCCGCGGCAATGATGTTTTCCGCGCCGTTGACGTTGGTGCGGATGCATTCGGTGGGGTTGTATTCCGCCGCCGGTACTTGCTTCAGCGCCGCGGCGTGCACCACGTAATCGATACCGCGCATGGCCTGGCGCAAACGGTCAGCGTCACGCACATCACCGATGAAGTAACGCATGCATGGCGCATTGAACGTTTGCTGCATCTCGTACTGTTTGAGCTCATCGCGGGAAAACACCACCACGCGCTTGGGCTGGTATTGCTCCAGCAACCGGCGGATGAAATTGCGCCCGAACGAGCCGGTGCCGCCAGAGATGAAAATCGATTTACCGTTGAACATGCCTTGAGTCCTTTTACCTGTCAGCAGGCTTATGCGAGCAACTGCGCCCAGTTCACGCTAGTCGGTTCGCTGAGAGTAAAGCCCTTGCCGGTCAAGGCCAGGTTCTGGTTGTAGGCTGAATCCTGTTCGAAGCGCGATTGCCACTTGTCGCGCAGAGCGGCTGCCGCCTGCGGGTGATCCGGCAAAGTGCCGGGGTGGGCGATTTGCACTTGCGGCGTCCATACGGTCAGCAACCCGGCATCGGCGACTTTCAGGCACAAGTCGACATCGGCATACGCTTGCTCGAAATGCTCTTCGTCAAACCCGCCGAGTGCGTCGAACACCTCTTTGCGCACCATCAGGCAAGCGTCGGAGACCGCCGAATAATTCTGCTCGACCAGCAGTCGATGCATATAACCCGGCGCGTCTTTTTTCTCGCCGACAAACGCAGATGCCACGCCGTCTCCCAGCCCCAGAATCAAACCGGCGCCGGTCACACTGCCCTCGCGATCAACCAGCTTGGCCCCCACCACACCCACTTCCGGACGCTGCGCCTGGTTGAGCAAAGCTTCGATCCAATTGGCATTGACCACCTCGGCGTCCGCCGCGAGCAATATCAGGTACTCACCCTGCGCCTGCGCGGCGGCCTGGTTGAGCAATGCCGGCGAGCTCACGCGCTGCTCATTCTTGATCAGGCGAATCCGCCCGCGGCCGTTTTGCTCCAGACTGTCGAGCCACGCCAGCAGATCGGCTGACTGGCTGTGATTGTCGGCGATGATAATTTCGTTGTTCTGATAGCGCGTGCGCTGCAATACGCTCACCAGGCAGCGCTGCAATTGCTCCTGACTGCCTTCGCTGCGCACGATGATCGACACCTTAGGACGCGCGGCATGGCGGTAGTCGATCCGCAAGCCACCAAATGCCTCGGCACTGACCTGCGCTTGATAGCCACGGGTTGCCAGGTGGCGTACCAGAGCCTGTCGTTGGTGCTCGTTCGGCGCCAACTCCACCGCCGGGGTGATCAGCAATGGCTCGGCCAAATGCGCCAGCCCAGCCAGCCCGCCAGCTTCGATCAAGCGCAGCAGCAAGTCGAATTCCAGTGCATCGCTGAATTCGCGGGCATAACCACCGACATCCACCAGCACCTCGCGCCGGATCAACCAATGCCGGGCAGTCAATGCCGGCAGACTTTGCAGCAGGTCGAGGTTGAAAGCCGGACGGAACACTTCGGTCAACGTGCCGTTACTACGACGATGAATTTCATCCATTGCCACCGCACGGCAACCTTCGGCGTCCTGCAACTCAAGGCTGGCGCGCAGGAAGCCGGCAGCCGTGAACTCATCGCCAGCCTCGGCCAGCAGTAGCCAGTCCGAGGTTGAGCGCTGGGCAATCTGGTTCAGTTTATCGACGTAGTTGCTTGCGCTGACCTTTACAAAATGCACGGTATTTTGTTCGGTGGTGACGTCAGGCAAATCACCGGTGGTGAAGACCACCACCTTGAAGGCGCGGAAAGCGCTTTCCATCAGGCTGTCGAAGGTGACCTGCAACTTGTCCATGTCGGCTTCAAGATCCAGCAACAGAATGCCGAACTGAGGCCCGCCCTCGTTGGCCGCCAGGTGTTGATTGATTTTCCGAACCGCAGTGTCGTTCGGCTGGCGTGCCTGCAACCAGTTCAACAGCCGGCCGGAGGGCATGCTGTCCAGCAACTGACGGCTGTCGTAGGTCGGTACTTCGCCGAGGCGGGCAATCCAGTCGGTCAATATTTTCGCATCGGCGCTCTCGCCCATGTCCAGCAGCTGCTGCGCCAGTTTTTGCACGACCTGACGATTGAATGCGCCCAACTGCACGGCATGCAGCAAACGGGTCTGGATGGTCTCGGGCGTGTCATTGGAATAGGTGCGCTGCAACGTATGCTGCTGAAGTAACGCACCCTCCATTTCTTCCAGTTGCAAGCGCCCGGCCGGCATCGCATGGAGCAGGAATTCGCACTCGGTCAGCTGATCAAAAAACGCCTGGTTGTAGAACGGCATCTCGACATACTGCTGAGTCCCGAATGCGCGTTTCGGGCCGATGGTGGGATCTTTCCAGTAGGACTCGAAGATCGGCTCGATAGTCAGTGCATTGCGCGCGGCCAGGCTATCGGCCAGCGCCTGGAAACTTTGCAGGGCGAACTCTGCGGTCTGCGTCTGGTTCAGGCCACTGATGTCGGTCGGCAGGGTGGCGAGGAATCCGGCAAAGCGCTCACGCTCGGCGACGGAGCGGGCGTCCTTGAAACTCAGGACGTGAATGATCTCGGTATTGTGATCGGAACGGCCGTAGTTGACCTCCCGCACCACATAAGGCATTGGCAGGATCCGCGCCTTGGCCCGCGCGAGCATGTAATACACATGGCCGATTTCCTGCCACTCGAAAATCGTGCCCTGCGGCATGGCCGCGTACCAGTCCTGCAACAGCGAAGTGCGGTGCACCGCATAGAACGGCGGAATGTACTGGCCCATGTAGTCGAGCACACGATCCTGCGCGCGCTCGGCGTTGTAATCCTCTTTTACCTTCTTGTCGCGACGGTAGTACTGCACATAGTTGGAGTGCGCCAGGTACATCAGGCAGTAGCCGTGGCACATGCCGTAATCGGGGTTGGCCTCGAGGAAGTTCACCGACTCGGTCAATGCATCGTGCAGCAGGAAGTCATCGTCGGAAGCCAACACCATGTACGGCGTGGTGACCTGACTGACGCCATACGCAAGTTTTTGCTGAAACCCCGTATAGGTGAACTGCGGCAGATGGCGATAGTCGACCGACGGAAAGTCGGTTGCGATGCGCTCATCGCCCTGCACGGACGAATCCAGCACCAGCACCTTGGCGGAGTAACGGCTGTAGTACTGCAAGGCGCGTCGCAGGAACGCCCTGCGGTTGTGGGTGATGACCACCACCGTGAACAGCTCGTTCAGCGGTGTCACGTTGGTTTGAGTGCTGCTTTGAACCTGCATTTTCCTATCCCCACAACCGGCCGATCGCCAAGTACCTGAAGCTGCTTTTTTGATTAACGAACGCGACGCAGATAGCCGTCCGGCGCCACGGTGATCAGCAGTTTGTTTTGCATCTGTTGATCGATCTCGAAGTCCTTGTTTTCTTCCAGATACTTCCACACCGCGGTTTTCGGGTTGTCGCCCGGGCCCCATGGACGATCCGGGAAGAAGTCGGCCGGCATGTCTTCGACCACGGTGTCCATGACCACGCAGTAGCTGTCCACCGAAACCAGTGGTGCGTACAGACGCAGCTCTTCGAGCACATGGTCGTGGGTGTGGTTGGAATCCAGCACCAGAATGACTTTCTTGCCTTCGGCCGCGGCGCGCACTTGTGCGGCGATCGCAGGATCAATGCTCGAACCTTCGATCATCTTGATGCGTTTGCTCATCGGGTGGCTTTCGATGGCTTCACGGTTGTGCGGACGAATGTCGAGGTCGATGCCCAGCACTTCGCCGTGGCCTTGCAGCTCCAGCAAGGAGGCGTAGTAGATGATCGAACCGCCGTGGGCGATGCCGCACTCGATGACCAGGTCCGGTTTGACCTGCCAGATGATTTCCTGCATCGCCATCATGTCTTGCGGCAGCTGGATGATCGGACGGCCCATCCACGAGAAGTGGTAGCTGTACTTGTGCTTGGCCGATTCGTTGAAGAAATCCCGGGCCAGGCCGGTGAGTTTCTGGTCGTCACCCTGGCGGGCGATTTCGGCCTGGCACTCGGCTTCGAAAGCTTTATTGATGGTGTTGTCGGTCATTTTAGAATCTCAATAGTCACTGGAACGAAGCGCTGTCGACGGCGTGATAGACGTAGCGTCCACCGGTCATCCGCTTGATTTCTTCGAGGTAATTGGAGTTCATCACAAACAGGTTGGCGCCTTCGGGCAGAGCATCCATGGCCTCTTGCGGCGAGGACACCCGCGCGCCGCTCAGGGGCAGATATCGGCCCTGTTTGGCCGGGTTGATATCCACCACGCTATCCACCGCCACACCCGCGCGTTGCAGGAACAGCGAATAAATCACGCCTTTGGACGACGCCCCCCAGATCGCCGAACCCTGCTCGGGCGCGGCCTGAATGATCTGCACGGCGCGGTCGAGGCTGGCGGTGAAACCTTCGGGCAGCGTCAGGCGCGGCACCGGTTGTTCCGGCGTCAGGCGCAGCGTGGCCAGGTCGGCGACGATGTACAGGTATTGGCCACCGAACAGGTGACCGGCCTCGTGCACGGTGCCGAACATCCGGCGCAAATCATCGAGGCGGAAATAATTGACGTGTTCGTAAAACAGGTCGAACCAGGCACGGTGCTCGAGAATCCAGTCGAAACATGGGACTTCAATGTATATCTGTCCGCCCTGGTTGGCTTCGGCGATGACCGCCAGAAAACTCAGCGGATCCTGAATATGTTCCAGCACATGCCGCAGCACGATAGCGTCTGCCGACAGGCCAAGGCCGCGAGTGAACGGCGCCTTGATCACATCGCAGTTGTCGCCTTCGTAAGCCGGGTCGATGCCGGTGATGGCGTAGCCCAGGCCTTTGAGCAGCTCAAGAAAGTAGCCTTTGCCGCAGCCGACTTCGATCAGTTCCTGCCCCTTGAAGTGGCGGGCAATGATCCCTTCGACATCGCTCAGGTGCTTCTGGAACTGGCCGGAATGCGCCTGCTCGTTCTGATAGTCGGCGTCGTAGCTGAGCTTGTCGGCATCGAAGGCCTGATTGAAGATCAACCCACTCGTCTCGTCTTGCACCAACACCATGTCGGCGCAGGCCGAAGCTTTCGCCGATTGCGCATCGGCAAAGGTCCGGTTCTGCAACACCGGCAGGTCGGCGACCCGATACAACTCATGCCTCATGCTCTGCTCCCAGTAGCTGTTGCAAGCGGTCCGCCACGCCCCAGAACGCCATCGGCTCATGGGTCGGGTAGGGGTAATGGCCCAGGTTCAAACGGATCGATGCGCCACGTTCATGCAACCGTTGCTCGACCAGCGCTCTGACCGATATCGGCTGGCCGCTGGAACAATTGATCACGCCATCGAATTCGCGCTGTTGCAGGATCGCGGCGAGGTAACCGGCGGCCGTGTCGATCGCCAGGTAATCGCGCAACTGCTCGCCGGCCGACATGTTGAAGCTGTCATCCCCGGCCTCGATTGCCCGGTCCAGTGCCGCCAGCAAACTGTTGGGGTTCTGCCCTTGTCCATGCAGGTAAAACAGCCGCGCCCATTGCAGGGTGAACGGCTGTTGGCGCTGCAGGTTTTCGAGGAACAGACGCAAGGTGTTCTTGGCCAGCCCGTAAGGGTTACTCGGCTGCGGCGCGGTCTGCTCGCTGAGCGGGCCACTTTGCAGGCCGTATTCGAAACAGGTGCCGGTGACAAACACCTGCGACACGCCCGCCTCGACCGCGCCCTTGATGAAGCGGTAATCGGCCATCAGGTTGTGTTCGAAGTGAAACAGCGCCTGATAATTCGGCAACCCCGGCCAAGCGAGATGCGCCAAGGCATCGACGCCATCGGTCAGTGCCGCCATGTCCAGGTCGGCGGCATGAATGTCCGCGGCCACGAACTCCACGGCGTTGATCCACGGCAATTGCGCGGCGGTCTCGGCATTACGCGCCACGGCACGCACCTCACAGCCACGGGCGAGCAAGGCCGCGACCAGATGTCGGCCGACGAACCCGGTGGCACCGGTCACCAGCACCTTCACAGTAAGGTCAACTCAGGCACGGCGATCACGAAACGGCCGTCCCACTGACGCACCTGCGCCAGTTGCTGACTGACTTCGTGCAGCAAATTCCACGGCAGTACCAGCACGTAATCCGGTTTCTCCAGATCGATTTGCGCCGGCGAAACGATTGGAATGCGACTGCCCGGCAAGTACTTGCCCTGCTTGTGCGGATTGGCATCGGCCACCCAGGCCAACAGGTCCGGTTTGACCCCCGCATAGTTGAGCAACGTGTTGCCCTTGGCCGCCGCGCCATAACCGACCACGCGCTTGCCGTTGGCCTTGGCCTGCAACAGAAAGCGCAGCAGTTCGTGCTTGATACGTTCAGCCGCTGGCGCCAGGGTTGCGTAGTACTCGGGCGTCTTCACCCCGGCGTCCAGTTCGGCCTGCAACTGTTGCTGCACGGTCGGTTGTACGGCGCGGCGTTCACCGTCCTTGCGCTGCACGAACACCCGCAGCGATCCACCGTGAGTCGTCAGTTGGCTGACGTCGAACACCTCCAGGCCATTGCGCTCGCACAAGGTCTGCACGGCGGTCAGGGACAGGTAGGAATAGTGCTCGTGATACAGCGTGTCGAACTGCTTCCCCGCCATCAGCGTCAGCAGTTGCGGAAACTCGAACGTCGCCACACCGGTCGGCTTGAGCAAGGTGGCAAAACCACCGAGGAAATCATTGATGTCCGGGACGTGGGCCAGCACGTTGTTGGCGGCCATCAGGTCAGCGGCCCAGCCTTCATTTTTCAGCTGCGCAGCGGTGTCGCGACCGAAGAACAGTTCGCGAATTTCCAGGCCTTTCTCTCGCGCCGCTTGTGCGGTGCTGCGGGTTGGCTCAACGCCCAGGCAAGGGACGCCGCGCCCGGCGACGTACTGCAACAGGTAACCGTCGTTGGCGGCGATTTCCACCACGCGGCTGTCGGCGGTCAGGCCGAAGCGTTCGACCATCTCGGCTACATAGCGCTCGGCATGAGCCAGCCAGGTGCTGGAGAATGAACTGAAATACGCATACTCGGCATCGAACAGGCTGTCGGCGCTGGTGTAATCCTCGGTCTGCACCAGCCAGCATTGCTGACACACCGCAACCTTTAATGGCACCCATTGCTCGGCTTGTTCCAGGCGATCGGCGTGCACATAGGCGTTGGATGGCGGCGAGGTGCCGAGATCGATCAGCGGCAAGGCCAGAGGATTACCGCAACCACGGCAGTTCATAGACGCACTCCAGCGAAGTGTTGATCCAGCGCGGGATGGCTGGAATCCCGCGCCGACAGATTATTGACAGGCAACGGCCAGGCAATCGCCAGCCGTGGATCGTTCACCGATAACCCGCCCTCGTGCGCCGGCGCATAATTGGCGCTGTGCAGGTAAAGCAATTCGGCGTCGTCGGTCAGGGTCTGGAAACCATGGGCGAACCCGGCCGGGATCAGCAGGCTGCGACCGTCGCCAGCGCGCAAGTGTTCGGCGTGCCAGCGCAGGAAGGTTTCGGAGTCGGGGCGCAAGTCCACCGCCACATCCCAGACCTCGCCGCGCAGGCAGGTAATTAACTTGGCTTCCGGCGCATTGGAGTTTTGATAATGCAGGCCACGCACACTGCCCCGCTCACGGGTGCAGGAGTGATTGATCTGGCGGATATGAAACGGCTGGCCAAACGCGCTCAGGCTGCCTTCGCAGAACAATCGGGCGAAGTGCCCGCGATCATCTTCGAAGCGTTTGTGCTGCACGCTGAACAGGCCGGCCAGCGGCAAGGCTTTCACCAGGAATTCGCTCACAACGCGCCTCGGTACAGGTTCAACTGACGCAAGGTGATTTCACGCATGTCATCGCCGTTTTGCCACGCCAGGTGCCAATCGAGGGTCTGGGTCAGGCACTGCTGCAACGACCAGCGCGGTTGCCAGGCCAACAGTTGCCGGGCGCGGCTGCTGTCCAGGCGCAGCAGCCCGGCTTCATGCAAATCACTCGGTTCGATGCGCAATCCGCGTGCTTGCGGCCAGCGGCTGGCGAGCAACTCAACCACTTCGCCGACACTGCACATGTCCGCCTCGCTCGGGCCGAAGTTCCACGCACCGGCAAACTCGGGACCTTGCTCATAGAGGCCAGCGGCCAGTTGCAGATAACCGGCCAGCGGTTCCAGCGCGTGCTGCCAGGGGCGCACGGCCTGCGGATAGCGCAGGGTCACCGGTTGGTCGGCCGACCAGGCCTTGAGCACATCGGGAATCAAGCGTTCAGGTGCGAAGTCCCCGCCGCCCAGCACGTTACCGGCGCGTGCGGTCGCCAACGCCAGGCCGTGTTCGGCATACTTGTCAGCCGGGAAAAACGACGCGGCATAAGACTGCGCCAACAAT
Source organism: Pseudomonas sp. JL3 (assembly GCF_031570575.1). Lineage (NCBI taxonomy): Bacteria > Pseudomonadati > Pseudomonadota > Gammaproteobacteria > Pseudomonadales > Pseudomonadaceae > Pseudomonas > Pseudomonas sp. JL3. The sequence continues at coordinate 93,542 of NZ_JAKWJK010000010.1, read as the reverse complement.
TCACAGCAAGCCTTACTGCTGCTGTAAGGGTCGTGACCGCCGAGGGCTTCGTCCTCGCGGTACGGCCACAGCCATTCCTGGTTGGCGTAGACCTTGTCGGTGGTCACCAGCACGCAGGCGCGCACCCCACCGACCTGACGAATCGCTTCGAGCAGGTTGAGGGTGCCCATGACGTTGCTGGAATAGGTGCCGAGCGGATCGCGATAGCCTTCGCGCACCAGCGGCTGGGCCGCCAGGTGCAGGACGATTTCCGGCTGCACTTCGGCGATCAGCTCCAGCAAGGCGCCGAGATCACGCAGGTCGCCGCGCTGATCGTTGATGCCCTCATGCACCCGGGCCAGTTCGAACAGGCTCGGTTCGGTGGACGGATCGAGCGAAAACCCGCTGACCTCGGCACCGAGGCTTTGCAGCCACAACGTCAACCAGCTGCCCTTGAAACCGGTGTGGCCGGTCAGCAGGACGCGCTTGCCACGCCAGAATTGCGGACTCAGTCCCATTGCTTCCATGGGGCCTCCCCGCTTTGCCACAACGCTTCGAGGTGGTTCTTGTCGCGCAAGGTGTCCATTGGATGCCAGAAGCCTTCGTGCTCGAAGGCCTTCAACTGTTCATCCTGGGCCAGACGGGCCAACGGCTCGGCTTCCCAGGTGGTTTCATCACCTTCGATGTACGACAGTACTTTCGGCGACAGCACAAAGAACCCGCCATTGATCCAGCCACCGTCGCCACGGGGCTTCTCGGTGAAACCGAGCACCTGATCGCCATGACGCTCCAGGGCGCCGTAACGACCCGGCGGTTGTACGGCGGTGACGGTCGCCAGACGACCGTGGGCGCTGTGGTAGTCCACCAGTTGACGGATATTGATATCGGAGACGCCGTCGCCGTAGGTAAAGCAGAAGGCCTCTTCATCCTTGAGGTAACGGCCGGCGCGCAGCAAGCGGCCACCGGTCATGGTTTCCTCGCCGGTGTCGATGAGGGTGACGCTCCACGGCTCGCTGTAGTTCTGGTGCACGTCCATGCGGTTGTTGCGCATGTCGAAGGTGACGTCGGAGGTGTGCAAGAAGTAGTTGGCGAAGAAATCCTTGATCGCATAGCCCTTGTAGCCAAGGCAAATCACGAAGTCATGAATCCCGTGGGCGGAGTACTGTTTCATGATGTGCCAAAGAATTGGCTTGCCGCCGATCTCGATCATCGGCTTGGGCTTGAGGTGCGACTCTTCGCTGATGCGCGTGCCCAGGCCACCCGCCAGAATTACTGCCTTCATCGTCTCCCCTCTTGTTCTTCACAGAGCTCGGCCAAGCTATTTCAGGCTTTTGCGGGCTGTCTGGCTAAAACGCTCTGCCGTGTCAGGCGCTGGCGTACCGGCCGCAGCGCTCGTTTTATGGCGATATGAGGGGGACTTGCAGGAAACGCGCCAGCTCATGAATCCAAATAGAAGGCACAAAAAAGGGACGAATCCGGATCATGCAGACCGGGTTCGTCCCCAAGCTTAAAACGAGCACCTTCAATCCCGTTGCAGGAGAGAAGGTGCCTGATTCAGGTATCAGCCGAACATGGCAAACGCATCGCTGTTGGCCGGCAAGTTGAAGAGCTGTCCGTCCGCCGTCTGGATTTGCTCGATGGTATCGGAACCGGCAAACCAGTCCTTGAGCTGTACACCTTCCTGCGGAACCTGTCCCGGACTAACACTCGATCTGTGCAGATAGAGGTCATCACCAACACGATCAACCAGCAGTTCGGCACTGCTGATGTACGACAGCACAATCTTGTCGAGGCGGCTGGCGCCGTCATCCTGGATTGTCACCAGTGCCGAGGTGTTGACGTTGTAGGTATCGTCACCTTCGCCACCAAAGGCCGAGCCACTGGCTTGCAGCACCAGTTTGTCATCGCCAGCACCGCCAAACAGCGAAAAGCCCAAGCCTGTGCCGGTCAGCAAATCGTTGCCGTCCCCACCGTCGGCCATGCCGTGAACCACCGTGATGACATCGCCACCCGCCTCACCATAGGCCTGACTGCCCTCGTCGTTGGCAGCGGTGACGATGGTGTCGTTGCCATTGCCGCCATACAAGGTGTCAGCCTGCGGCCCGTTGATCACACCATCAAGGGTGAATGGCCCGATCGGGGACACCAGTCCGCCGTAGAGATAATCGTTGCCGTCGCCACCATAGATGACGTCGTCACCCAACCCGCCTTCAAGGTAGTTGACGTTGGCATCACCGGTCAGGGTGTCATTGAAGTGACTGCCCACCACGCGCTCGATGTTGCTCAACACATCGCCTTGCGCATCGCCGCCTTGATTGACCCCGGTCAGCAGGTTGATGTTCACGGCGCTGGCACTGGTGATGTACATAGCGCTGTCCTGACCGTCGCGGCCGTCAATCACATCCGCACCTGCGCCACCGATAAAGACGTCCCCGAACCGCGACCCTGACAACGTGTCATCGAAGTTGCTGCCTTGGAAGATCTCAATATTGGTGAAGGTGTCGCCCGCGGCATCTCCGGCGTTGGCATTGGTGGTCAGGTTGATGGTCACTGCGGCGTCCGAAAGCTCGTAACTAACCAGATCCTGCCCAACGGCACCGTCCAGGCCCATGGCAGTGGTACCACCATAGAAAATGTCGTTGTAGCTCGACCCCTTGACCGCTTCGATGTCAGTGAAGGTGTCACCCGCCCCGATCCCGGAGTACACCCCGGTCTTCAGGTTGATGATCATTGCCACAGTGCTGTCGGTATAGCCCGCCGTGTCATAACCGGCACCACCGATGAACTGGTCGGCGCCCGCGCCGCCGTACAGCGTGTCGGTGCCCGAACCGCCGGTGATGATGTTGTCGCTGGCGTTGCCCCAACCGGTGTACGCGCCACTGCCGGTGAAGGTCAGGCGCTCGATGTTGGCGGCCATGTAGGTGTGGCTGGGGTTGACCGCCGACACACGCATTTCATCGTTGCCGCCACCGGCCACCTCGACGATGGTCGGCGTGGCACTGGTGTTGATGTAGTAGATATCGTCCCCGGCACCGCCTTCGAATGCTATCCCGCCCAACGCAACGGTGAAGCTGTCGTTGAACGCCGAACCGATGACCTTTTCGATATTGGTCAGGGTGCTGCCTTCGGCATCGCCACCGGCGCCCGCCAGGCCCGTGCCCAGACGGATATCAACATTCACCGCAGCGGCCGACGCCGAGTAATCGACCGTATCAATACCGACTCCGCCGTCGAAGTCCGTGCCCCGGCCATCGCCGACAAAGGTGTCGTTATAGTTCGACCCCTTGATCGCCTCGATGTCAGTGAAGGTGTCACCCGCCCCGATCCCGGAGTGCACGCCGGTCTTCAGGTTGATGGTCACCGCCACGGTGCTGTCGGTGTAGCCCGCCGTGTCATAACCGGCGCCGCCGATAAACTGGTCGGCGCCCGCGCCACCGTACAGCGTGTCGGTGCCCGAACCGCCGGTGATGATGTTGTCGCTGGCGTTGCCCCAACCGGTGTACGCGCCACTGCCGGTGAAGGTCAGGCGCTCGATGTTGGCGGCCATGTAGGTGTGGCTGGGGTTGACCGCCGACACACGCATTTCATCGTTGCCGCCACCGGCCACCTCGACGATGGTCGGCGTGGCACTGGTGTTGATGTAGTAGATATCGTCCCCGGCACCGCCTTCGAATGCTATCCCGCCCAACGCAACGGTGAAGCTGTCGTTGAACGCCGAACCGATGACCTTTTCGATATTGGTCAGGGTGCTGCCTTCGGCATCGCCACCGGCGCCCGCCAGGCCCGTGCCCAGACGGATATCAACATTCACCGCAGCGGCCGACGCCGAGTAATCGACCGTATCAATACCGACTCCGCCGTCGAAGTCCGTGCCCCGGCCATCGCCGACAAAGGTGTCGTTATAGTTCGACCCCTTGATCGCCTCGATGTCAGTGAAGGTGTCACCCGCCCCGATCCCGGAGTGCACGCCGGTCTTCAGGTTGATGGTCACCGCCACGGTGCTGTCGGTGTAGCCCGCCGTGTCATAACCGGCGCCGCCGATAAACTGGTCGGCGCCCGCGCCACCGTACAGCGTGTCGTTGCCCGAACCGCCGGTGATGATGTTGTCGCTGGCGTTGCCCCAACCGGTGTACGCGCCACTGCCGGTGAAGGTCAGCCGCTCGATGTTGGTGGCCATGTAGGTATGGCTGGGGTTGACCGCCGACACACGCATTTCATCGTTGCCGCCACCGGCCAGCTCGACGAGGGTCGGCCCGGCGCTGGTGTTGATGTAGTAGATATCGTCCCCGGCACCGCCTTCGAATGCTATCCCGCCCAACGCAACGGTGAAGCTGTCGTTGAACGCCGAACCGATGACTCTTTCGATGTTGGCCAAGGTGTCACCCTCGGCGTCGCCACCGGTGCCAGCCAGGCCGNCGTTGAACGCCGAACCGATGACCTTTTCGATATTGGTCAGGGTGCTGCCTTCGGCATCGCCACCGGTGCCAGCCACCCCCGTGCCCAGACGGATATCAACATTCACCGCAGCGGCCGACGCCGAATAGTCCACCGTATCGGTACCGGTGCCGCCATCCAGCTTGTCCGTACCAGCACTCCCCATGATCACATCATTGCCACCCAGGGCATTGATCTCATCATCCCCACTGGTACCTGTCAGCGTATCCACGCCATTTGTCCCGTTTATCACCGCCATTTCGACTTCTTCCTTGCCATGTTGTTGAACCAGATACCTGCCGCCACGACAACCTGCAAACGCAGGTCGCTGACGAGTCTTTCAATAAACGAAGCTGTGGCGTTTTATCGACATAAACGACACAAAGCTTGAGCCGCCGTCGCAAACTTGTAACGCACCCGGTACAAACAAAACAGGCGACCCAAGGCCGCCTGCAGATGTACATCCATGCTCGATCTAGTTCGGCAGCCAGCCCTCGGCCCAGTAGTCGAGGTTGTTGCCCTTGAGCATGTAATCGCGCAGCACCTCCTCTCGCAGTGCATCACCCATGCGATAGCTCGCATCAGGGTCGGACAGGTGCATGCGGATTGCCTCAAGCCATTCCTCGGTACTGTTGCTCACGACCTTGGTGCAGGGTAGATAGCCGCGATAGGCTTCAGTGTCGGTGCAAATCACCGGGTAACCGCAGGCGCCGTATTCCAACAAGCGCAGGTTGCTCTTGCAGTCGTTGAAGATGTGAAATTCCAGCGGCGCCAGTGCCAGATCGAGGTTCAGGCTGGCCAGTTTGGCCGGATAGGCCTCCAGGCCGATGCTGGGATGGAACTCATGGACAAACGGACGCAAAGCCGGCGGACACATGCCGAAGAACACCCATTCGACTTCGTTGGCCAGCAGGCGTACCACGTCTGCAATGATCGCCAGATCTCCATCATGGCTCGTCCCGCCGCCCCAACCCACGCGAGGTTTGCCAGAGGTGCGGCGCTGACTGGTGAGCCCCGTCCAGAGATGCGGCGCAAGCATGTTCGGGACCACCCGGATGTCGTGATGCATGTCCCGTAAAGCCTCGGCCAAGGGCTGGGTCGAGACCACCACCCGATCACACAGCCCTACGCCACGGCGCACTATTTTATCGACCCCGACCTCGGCCTTGCGCAGGTGCGCGTTCTTTTTCGGAACATCGATCACATAATCGTCAAGTTCGAAGATGCGCAAAGCGTGCGAGCAGTTTTTGACCCGTTCAACCTCATCGACCGCATTCTGGCTATAGCGCCCCTGCAACACGATCACGTCGGGAGAGCACCGCTCAAGGTCAATGTCTGTCGGCGTGTGATAACTCAAGTGCCCCACCACGCGCCCGGCCGCCTCCAACTCACGGAACGGCTGGGCAACCCGGTAATGACCCACTGCGGTGGTATTGATTGGAATCGCCAGAATCTTGGGCAAAAGCTGACGCGAGAATGGGTCCCAGCCATCCTTGAATCCCGGTTCCAGGCTGAAGTTGCTGGTACCCAGACTCAGATTGGGGTTGTAGGCCGGATCCCTGGCTATCACCGGCAACCATCGCTGGTAAAAACTTCGTTGTTCGGCTTGTAACACCCGGGGAGCGGGATTGAAGGCAGAGGATGGAACCACTCGCATCAATTCGGCGTAGGGAGTCCACACCACCAGGTATCCGTTTTGCTTCACACGCAGGCAAAAGTCAGCGCCATTGAGTGCTTGCGCCAGATTTTGCTCGTCCAGGCCATGCAGATCATCAAAAACCTTCTTGCGCACAAGCAGGCAATCGATGCCCACGGCACTGAAATTCTGCACCGTCTGCTGGCGCTGCATGTAACCCGGCGTGTTGAGCGGCTCGCCACGATTGGGAACACCGACGGCTCCCCGCAGCCCCAGTACCTGAGCCGTTCCCTCGATACGCCCTTGCGGACTCACCAGCCGACCGCCGACCACGCCGACTTCCGGACGCTGAGCATGATTGAGCAACTCGTCGAGCCAATCAGGGTTCACAACGACACTGTAGGGACTGAGAAACAACAGATAGTCGCCACGGGCGTGGCCGGCAGCGAAGTTCTGCACCGCCGCCAGATTGTCACCATGACCACAGCGCAACACCCGAAGTTTGTCACTGCCCATTTGCTCCATGGCCGACAGCCAGTTGCAGGCATCAACGGCAGTACTGCCATTGTCGACAATGAGAACTTCATAGCGTTGGCAGGCGGTTTTCTCCAACAGACTTTCGACACAACGCTCCAGGGAGCCCAGTTCATCGCGGGTCGCAATGATGATCGAGACCATGGCTGGCTCATCATGCAGGTAGTCCACACGATTGATCATCGACTGACTGCCGGGGCGAATCCGGTGTGGTGCGCCGAGCCGCTGCAGATGCGCGGCCAGCACCCGAGGGTTCTGCTCGATAATCTGCGGCTGCGTCAGCCACTGGGAGAGACGCAGAGCAGACTCCACGAGAATTTCAGCAATGTGCCCGATTGCGTGCGGCCCGTTACTCTCCACCAGACGCCAGACCAGATCATGCACACCCAGCTCGCCAAAACCGTCTTGCATGCCGCCCAGATCGATCATCCGCTGCCGCTGCAGGGCCAGCACGCGTCCGACATAGGGATAGCTGCGCATCAGGTCCAGGTTGAAATCCGGCTTGAACACCGGCTCGATTGAGGCCTCATCACGCAATCCGCCCTCATCGCTGTAGAGGCAGTGCACGTCAGGCATTTCCACCATGCGCTCTGCCAGCAACAGCAAAGCCAGTTCATTCAAGCGATCGCCCGCGCGAACCAGATAGATCCAGTCTGCGTTGTCCAACTCGGTCAGCAGTCGATTGAACTGGGCAACCGAATCATCCTCCAGACGCACATGACGCACGCCGTCGCATGACGTGTGCTGCAAATCAGACAGCACCACCACCTGCTCGGCGGCATAGGTTTGCTGACGAATACTCTTGAGCGTTTCCTCCAGTGCCGGAACATCGCCTTCGTTGTCGAGAACAATCGGCACGATGCGCGGACGCCAGCTCCAACTCTGCAAACGGGTGTCGAGCAAACGTTGCTGGGCCGGTTTCAAACGACGGCACGACAACCATTCCCGGTACATGTCGGCAAAGCTGTCGCACTCGACACCTACCCGGGTGTGCACCATCGTTTGAATGAAGCCCAGTTGCCGGCCCAGCGCGGTTTCTTCCCAGGCATAGGCTTGCCCCTCTATCGCATCGGCCAGTGCCAGATAACGCACCCAGCCCGGCGCAGGCGCCGGCTCACCACTGCGCAAGGCAAGCATTTGCTTGAGCCAGTCGAGCTCGGTCATTACCGCAGCCTTGACTGGCGCCTGATCACTCAGCCGCGCGGGATGCAAACGCTCAAGGCTCATCACCTGACTCACCACCACCAGATTTCCACGGCGCAGCAGGCAGGCAAACAAGGCGAAGTCCAGACAAGCGATAAAACCTTCGCCGATCTGAGTCAGGGCCGGCAAATATTCCAGTGCATGCCGGGTTCGCAACAACGCCCCGCTGAGGCCACTGAGGAAATTGATCAGACTGCTTTCCAGAATGCCCAGCAGATCCTCACCCTTGAACAAGGTGACCCCCGTGGAAAAGCAGCAGTTTTCCACGCGGTCGGAAAGCAGGATGTAATCCGCGTCGTAAAACTGCCGCTGGCCAATCACCAGGTTAACGTCTTCGTGGTCGATGAAGCCGACAATCTGCTGAGCGATGCATTCAGGGAGTAGCTGATCGTCGTCACACAGCAACTTCAGATAGTCACCGCTGGCCTCTTGCGCACAGGCCATGAGATTGGCCTGAAAACCCAGGCGCTGCGAATTGCGCACATAGCGCAGGCGAATCGAGACAGGCACCTCACAACCATCGACGATATCGCGAATCTCGTCACCGCCACTGTCATCACAGACGATCACTTCAAGATTGGTGTAGGTCTGACTCAGCGCGCTTTGCAGCGCCGTCTGAAAGAACTGCGGGTTGAAGGCGGGAATGGCGATGGTGACAAGAGGTGCTGGTTTCACGGCGGGAGAACTCGCGAGCGGCGGGAGCTTACTTCAATGAAGTGAAACTCCCCGAACCGCTGAATAAAGACGGTTTGCACTCGGCAGTCGCAAGCCTTCGCGAGATCATCGCGAAGGCCCTGACTCAGACTTTGTTGAACAGCCCCAATTGAGCGATCTTGCTGAACGCCAGTTGCGAAGCTTGCAGCATGGTCTGCTGCAAAGTCAGGCGGGTCATCACTTCAGCCGCATCGGAATCGCGAATGGCCGATTGGGTCTGGGTGTTGGCGAGTGCCAGGCTCTGGTTGATATCGGTCTGAGTCACCAATGACGCACCGCGACCGCCGACCGAGCTGATACTGGAGGCCAGTTGATCCATACCGCTGGACAGGTTGCCAATACCGGCAGTGACGGCAGCGTTCATTTTCTGAATGGCAATCGGATCATTATTGGTTGGGGTCGACAGCGCTGTTTTCAGCTGACTGACAGTGTCCAGAATGTTCTGGGTCTGGTGTGTATTGACCGCCACAGAGAACTGATCACCTGCGCCCGGCGTACCGGCCACGGTGAACGAAACACCCGACGCTGTCGCGGTCGTACCGGCCATGGTACCGGTGGACACCGGTTTACTGTTGGCGGTCAGTGGCGCGGCATAGAGTTCGAAGTTCGTGGCACTGGTGAACTTGAGAATCGCCCCGCCGCCCGGGAAGCTGGCGTGGTAGTCGGTACTGTTGGTCACAGAGGCGTCAGTCACCAGCGCGGTCGACGGGTTGCCCGGGCTGCGCGAAGTGTTGAAGCTGTCCGGTTTGGCTGCCAGCGTGAAACTGTGCCCGGTGATCACTGTCCCCGGGACATCCCCCGCTTGCAGGTTGATGTTCAACTTCAGATCAACACCACGAAAACTGACAGTCTGTGTTGCCGCACCACTGGTAGAGCTGAACACGCCGTTCTGACTGGCCTCGGCGGTGACATCGTTACCTAGCGAGTCGGTAATTTGCAGCTGCGTGCCGCTGACGAAATTCACGGTGTAAGGCTCGCCGCTGCGGAACTTGGCGTTGTAGGTGACATCGGAGTTCACCTGACCGTTGGACAACACCACCCGACCGTCATCGACCACAGGTGCAGTGCGCGTGGCCTGAGTCCGGGTGGTATTGATCGCCTGCTGGAACACGTCCCAACCGGTGCTGTTGGTGGCCATCGACTGGGTATCGCCAATCGGCAGATCCAGCGTGACCTGATCACCGTTGTAGGTGTAGCTGCCATCAGTATTGCGGGTGAACGGCACTACATCGCCCTTGGATCCGGCGAAGATGTACTTGCCGTTTTCATCCTTGGTGTTCATCAGGCTGAGCAGTTGCTCTTCAATCTGCCCCAGTTCGGAAGCGTTCGCCTGACGGTCGGCATCGGTATAGCCGGCGTTGCCCGCACCGACCGCCAGCTCTTTGGCGCGTTGCAGCACGTTGCCGATGCTGGTCATCACCGCTTCGGTCTGGCCGAGGGTGCCTTTGATGGTGGTCATGTTGGCTTCGTATTGATCAAGCATCGAAGCCTGTTGCCCCAATTGCAGCAAACGCGAAGCGCCGACCGGATCATCGGCCGCGGTGTTGACGCGCACGAGGCTGCTGGCCTCTTCGCTGCTCTTGACCACGTTGGCGAAATTCTTCTGATAGTTGGCAGCGGAGGACTCGTAAAACTGGGCGGTAGAAATGCGCATGGGCTACGACTCCTTAAAGACTGTTGATCAGTGTGCTGAAGATTTCCTGCGCAGCCTTGATGATCTGCGAAGACGCGGTGTAGTACTGCTGATACTTGACCAGGTTGCCGGTCTCCTCATCGAGGTCGACCCCTGACAGCGAATCGCGAGCGCCCTTGGCGTTGGCCAGAATCGCTTCGGTGGCAGCGCTGTCGAGCTTGCCCTGGGCGGCCTTGGCACCAACACCCGAGACCAGTTTGCCGTAGGCGTCGTTCAGGGAAATACCGTTACTGGCCGCCCCGGTATCCACGGTCTGCTTGGTCTGCAAACCGGCCAGTGCAGTGCCGTTACGGTTGTCCAGCGAACCCGGCTGGCTGAGCGAGACGTTGATCGCGGTAGCGTTACCTGGCGAACCGGCCACGGTCATGTCGAACGACACAGTGCGCTGCACGATGGGCGGTCCCGGATCATTGATTGCGGCACCGGTGCCGTCGACCAACGGAATGGTCAAGCTCAGCGTATTGTTCTGGCCCGGCACAATGGTGCCGCTGCTGAGCGGGTTGCCTTGGGCATCGAGCATTTGGTAAGTCTGAGTCGTACCGCCCGCCGCACCAAACACGATCTTGACCGGCGTCGAAGTCTTCAGACCGTTCTGGATCGTGGTGGTGGTTGCCGAGTCGTAGACATCGAACTTCGTGGTCAGGGTCGGTTGACCGCTGGCCGGAATCGTCAATGTGCCGCTGCCGCCCGCAGCAATTGCTGCACCCAACGGTGCCGCAATGGCCAGACGTTTGGAGTCGGTCATCTCGGTCTTGATGTTGGTGGCCGCGTTGCGGGTCGGAGTGATCTTGAACGTGTCGCCGGCGGCTGCAGTGCCACCGGTGAGCTTCATGGAGAAACCATCGATCACTGGCGGCGGCGTGGTCAGCGTGCTGAACGCGCCCATGGCGGTGCCTTCAGGCAGGCGCTGCAAGGTGTAGTCAGTGGCGCTGGTGAACGTGACCTTGTAATCGTTGATGGTCAGCTTGCCGCTGTCTTCGATGGTCACATCGAAATTGCCCGAGCCCGCGCTGTTGCCGACTGTGGCAATACTGCGCTGGGCCATTTGCGCGGCACTGTTGATGTTGTTGAACAGGTTCGAACCGAAGTCACCGTTCTTGTCGATGCCCTGGGCCTGGATGGTGTTCATCTGATCGGCAACGACCAGCGCGACGCGACCCAGCTCATTCATGGCCGGGTCCAGCACGGTGCTGCGATAGCGCAACAAGCCGCCCATCTCGCCACCGGTCATCACCGAGGTGATATCGATGGTGCTCGAACCACGATTGAGCTGAATGGCCGAACGCGACGGGTCGGCTTTGCTCGGCACCACTTCCAGCTTGCTGGCGGTGCTGCCCATGACCAGCGGCTGACCACTGCCCAGGTAAATATCGAGGTTACCGTCACGCTCGATCACTTGCGCACCGGTGAAGGTGGACAACTGGCGCACGGTCTCGTTGCGCGCGTCGAGCAAGTCGTTGGGCTGGCCGCCGGCGTTGGAAACTTCGGAAATCTTCTGATTCAACTGAGCCACGGTAGCGGCGAGTTTATTGACCTGATCGGCCATGTCCGCCAGGTTGCCGTTGACGTTGGCGTTCTGCTGCGTCAACTGGCTGGAGATCGAGTTGAACCGGTTGCTCAGGGCTTGCGCATCGCTGAGCAGCAGTTGACGGGAAGCATCGTCGCCCGGTTTGGCGTTGACGTTCTGTACCGAGGCGAAGAACTTGGTCAAGGCGCCATTGAGACCGGTGCCGCTGTCCGACAGCAACGCATCGAGCGGGCTGATCTGCCCGGCGTAGGCCGCCGAGTCGCTGTTGAGCGAAGTGGTGGTCTGCAGCTGCGCATCGAGGTAGCTGTTGTACACCCGACGCACATCGGCCAGGGTCGTACCGGTGCCGATGTAGACATTGCCGAACTGATTCGAGGCCTTGGTGCCCTGCACGGTTTGCTGGCGTGAGTACCCGGAGGTGTCGGCGTTGGCAATGTTATTGCCGGTAGTCATCAGCGCGGTTTGGCTAGCGGATAAACCCGACATCCCGATATTGAGCAAACTCATGGTTCAAACCTTATACCTTGTGCCTATAAAGGCGTGGTGGAAGCGCCCGCCGCAGCGTAGTTTTGGTAACTCGTCATCTGCTTGGCTATCTGCGAAATCTTGCTTGCGTAATCCGGGTCGGTTGCATACCCGGCTTTTTGCAACTCGCGTACAAACTGTTCTGGGTTATCGGCCGACTTCAGCACATCTTGATAGCGATTATTGCTTTGCAGCAGCGTCACAAGGTCATGGAAGCTGTCCTTGTAAGAACCGTAGGAACGGAACTCGGCCGTCTCCTTGACCATCTCGCCATTTCTGAATTCGCTGGTGATCGCCCGCGCCGAATCGCCCTTCCAGTTACTGCTGGCCTTGATGCCGAACAGGTTGTGACTGCTGCTGCCATCCTGGGCGCGCATGACCGATTTGCCCCAACCGGTTTCCAAGGCAGCCTGAGCCACCAGGTAACGCGGATCGACACCGATTCGGTCGGCGGCCTCTTTGGCCATCGGCAGCATGGTGTTGACGAATTCGTCGGCAGAACTGAAGGCTTTCTTCGGCGGCGCCAGGGGGATTTGAGCCATGGCACGACCATGAATCTGCAGGCGCCCGCTGGAGGCTGTATCCGTTTGCGAAGCCAGCCAATCGCCGTTGTACAGGGAGCCGGAACCGGTCCTGGCGCTCTGCGGCACCTGGATGTTGTTCTGCGCCACTGTGGCAGTTGTTGCAGCGGTCGATGCCGACGGCACCAGCCCGGCGAGCAAACGATCAGCCAGTTTCGGTGGCAGTGCCAGACGCCGCTGATTGATCAGCGCCATGTCGTTGCGATGAGCGCCCTCACCCGCGCTTGCCGGCGTTTTCACCGAGCGCGAAGCCCACAGCGGGCGCTCACCATTGAGACGCGACAGCGGCCCGTTGGTGGCGACCGTACCGGCGGCAATCGGCGTTTCCACCGCAGCTTTCGCGGCAGCTTGCTTGGCGGCAGACGCTGCCGCGGCCTCACCCGGCGCCATCGGTTTATTCTTCGACATCTGGCGCATCAGCACGTCCGCCAGGCCAATACCGCCGCCTTCGCGGGACAGGGAAACGGCCAACTGCTGGTCGTACATTTCCTGGTATTGCTTGGCCGCAGGCGTGTTGAGCGGATTGTCCTGGCCCAGCGCTTCGGTGGCCGAGCGCATGGACTTGAGCATTTCACCGAGGAACAGCGACTCGAATTCCTGCGCCACTTTGCGCATGTTCGCATCGCTGTTCTTGTCGCCGACCTTGAGTTGGTTCAGGCGGTTCAGGTCCGAGTAGGAACCCGAGTCGCTGCTGCTGACCAGACCGCTTTTGCGCATATCCATGGTCGCCGTCCTCAGATCACGATCAAGTCGGCTTGCAACGCGCCGGCCTGCTTCAGCGCTTCGAGGATCGCCATCAAGTCACCCGGTGCCGCGCCGACCTGGTTCACCGCACGGACGATTTCGTCGAGGGTGGTACCCGGGCCGAACTTGAACATCGGCTTGGCTTCTTGCTGAGCGTTGACCCGCGAGCGCGGCACCACCGCCGTCTGCCCGTTGGACAGAGGGCCGGGCTGGCTGACGATCGGGTCTTCGGTAATGGTTACGGTCAGGCTGCCGTGGGTCACGGCGGCCGGAGAAACCTTGACGTTCTGGCCGATCACAATGGTGCCGGTGCGCGAGTTGATGATGACTTTCGCCACCGCCTGACCCGGGTCGACTTCGAGGTTTTCGAGGATCGACAAATAGTCGACCCGCTGGCTCGGATCGAGTGGCGCGGTCACACGGATCGAACCACCGTCGATGGCCTGAGCGACGCCAGGGCCCAGCATGTCGTTGATCTTGTCGACGATGCGCTTGGCGGTGGTGAAGTCCGAACGGTTGAGGTTCAGGGTCAGGCTGTTGCCCTGATTGAAACCGCTTGGCACTGCACGCTCGACCGATGCACCGCCAGGGATGCGACCGGCCGACGGAACGTTGACAGTAATCTTGGAACCGTCACGACCCTCGGCATCAAAACCGCCAACCACCAGGTTGCCCTGAGCGATGGCGTAGACGTTGCCGTCAATACCTTTGAGCGGCGTCAGCAGCAAGGTGCCGCCGCGCAGGCTCTTGGAGTTACCGATGGACGCTACGGTGATATCTATCTGCTGACCCGGCTTGGCAAACGCGGGCAGATCAGCACTGATCGATACGGCTGCGACGTTCTTCAATTGCACGTTGCCGGAACCTGCCGGCACCTTGATGCCGAACTGCGAGAGCATGTTGTTGAAGGTCTGCAGGGTGAACGGGGTCTGGGTCGTCTGGTCACCGGTACCGTTAAGTCCGACCACCAGGCCGTAGCCGATCAATTGGTTGGAACGCACACCGGAAATACTGGCGATGTCCTTCAGCCGCTCGGCTTGAACGTCGAAGGCTACGGACAGCAACAGGGCGCCCACCATAAGGCTTTTCAGATTCAACGTAGCCACCTAGAAAGGGAACAGCGGGCTGAGGAAGAAACGGTCGAACCAGCCTGGCTGACTCGCATCGGCAAACGCACCGGTGCCCGAATAGGTGATGCGTGCATCGGCGACGCGAGTCGACGACACGGTGTTGTCGGTGGCGATGTCATCGGCACGAACCAGGCCGGCAATCCGCACCAGCTCATCGCCGGTGTTGAGGGTCAGCCACTTCTCGCCACGCACGGCGATGATGCCGTTGGGCAACACATCGGCGACGGTCACGGTGATCGAACCGGTCAGGCTGTTGCTCTGGCCGGACTTGCTGTCGCCCTTGGTGGCGCGGTCACCTTCATAACCGACGTCCAGACTCAGACTTCCGCTGCCCACTGGATCGCTGGTGCTCAGGCCGCCTCCGAAAAACGAGCTCAGGCCGATGTCGGTCTTGCTGTTCTTGTCGATCTGCGAGTTGGCGTTCTTGCTCGCCTGGGTGCGCTCGTTCAGGGTGATGGTGATGATGTCACCGACCCGGAACGCCTTGCGGTCGCTGTACAGGTTCTGTTCGAAACCGGCCTGGTAGATCGAACCGTTATTGGCGGCAGCCGGCAGCGGCGTGCGCGGCAACACCGGGGCGTAGTAAGGGTCATTGGGCTTGGGCGGCGGGGCGACGCAGCCCGCGAGCACAACGGCCCCACTCAGTGCCAGAACAGATACAAAGCGATTCATGACCCTACCTCACGGTGTTGCAGGCGACCTCATGGCCGCCTCATAGACTTGATTACAGATTCTGCGTTACGAACGAGAGCATCTGGTCGGCGGTGGAGATCACTTTGGAGTTCATCTCGTAGGCGCGCTGAGTGGTGATCATGTTGACCATCTCTTCAACGGTGCTGACGTTGGACGTTTCCAGGGTGTTCTGCAGCGTGGTGCCGAAACCGGCGAGGCCCGGGGTGCCGACTTGCGGCGCGCCACTGGCAGCGGTTTCCAGGAACAGGTTGTTACCCACCGCTTGCAGACCGGCCGGGTTGATGAAGTCGGCGGTTTGCAGGTTGCCGATCACCTGAGAGGCCGGGTTGCCGGCAACGGTGATGGACACGGTGCCGTCACGGCCGACGGTGAAAGTCTGGGCGTCGTTCGGAATGACAATCGCCGGCTCCAGGGCGAAGCCGCTGGCGTTGACGATCTGGCCGTTGGAGTCCAGGTGGAAGGTACCGTCACGGGTGTAGGACGTGGTGCCGTCCGGCTGCAGAATCTGGAAGAAACCGCGACCGTCGATGGCCATGTCCAACGGCTGCTCGGTGGTTTGCAGGCTACCGGCGGTGAAGTTTTTCTGGGTGCCGACGATGCGTACACCCGTACCCACTTGCAGGCCCGACGGCAATTCGCTGTCCTGGGTCGACTGGGCGCCTGGCTGGCGTTTGATCTGATACAGCAAGTCCTGGAACTCGGCGCGATCACGTTTGAAACCCGTGGTCGATACGTTCGCCAGGTTGTTGGAAATGGTGGTGAGGTTGGTGTCCTGGGCGGACAGACCTGTTTTGGCAACCCATAGAGCCGGAAGCATTCGATTCTCCTCGTGCGCCTGTTTTACGGCGCGACGTTCTGATAATTAGCTGATCTGCAAGACCCGAGCCATGGCCTGGTCATCGTCTTTGGCGGTGTTCATCATCTTGATGTGCAGCTCGAACTGCTTGGCCAGCGCCAGCACCGAGGTCATTTCTTCCACGGCATTGACGTTGCTCGACTCAAGGAACCCGGACACCAGTTTGACGTTGGCATCAGCCTGCGCCGGCTTGCCATCCTTGGTGTGGATCGAACCGTCCAGGCCTTTGGTCATGTTCCTGAAGTCTGGGTTGACCAGTTTGATACGGTCGACTTCGGCCATCACGCGAGGGCCTTCACCCATCGCACGGATGCTGATGGTGCCGTCTTCGCCGACTTCGATTTGCTGCTCGGGCGGCACGGCAATCGGCCCGCCGTTGCCTACCACCGGCATACCGTTGCCGGCACGCAGCACGCCCAGGGCGTCAACGTTCAGGCTGCCGGTGCGCACGTAGCTTTCACCGCCATCGGGGTTCTGCACGGCGATCCAGCCGTTACCCTGCACCGCGACGTCGAGGTCGCGACCGGTTTGCACCAGCGCACCCGGGGAGAAGTCGGTGGCCGGACGCTCGGTCATGGCAAACGCACGCGCCGGAAAGCTGTCACCAAACACCGGCATCGAACGGGCCTGTTCCAGGTCTTTCTGAAAACCGTTGGTAGAGATGTTCGCCAGGTTGTTGGCATGAGCTTTCTGCGCCAGTGCATTCTGGCTGGCGCCGGTCATTGCCACATAAAGGTACTTGTCCACACTCTTTCCTCTGCATGCCGGACGTTTGCCGCCCACCGCTGTACTGCTGAGCCATAAGCAATTTGCAGACCAACTTTTTTCTGGCGGCGCAGGGCCCGGCAAACAAAGGACTTGAGGTGTTCAGAGGGGATTGGGGGAATGTGTCGAAGACGAAAAACCGGCGGTGTTATGCCGCTTCGCGGCAATCCTCAGTTTCCGGCACCT
Source organism: Pseudomonas sp. JL3 (assembly GCF_031570575.1). Lineage (NCBI taxonomy): Bacteria > Pseudomonadati > Pseudomonadota > Gammaproteobacteria > Pseudomonadales > Pseudomonadaceae > Pseudomonas > Pseudomonas sp. JL3. The sequence goes on along the minus strand of NZ_JAKWJK010000010.1, from coordinate 76,341 downwards.
GATCGTTCCCACGCTCTGCGTGGGAATGCCTCAATGGACGCTCTGCGTCCGCTCTTGAGACGCTGAGCGTCCCGGGCTGCATTCCCACGCAGAGCGTGGGAACGATCAGTCAGGTGTTGTCTTTACCGACCTCATACTCACGCAACTTATTGGCGATGGTCGTATGCGAAACCCCCAACCGCTTGCCCAGTTGCCGACTGCTCGGATGTTCGGAATACAAACGCTCCAGCACCGCTTTTTCAAAACGCCCGACAATCTCGTCCAAGCCGCCCTCAAGGGAAAAATCGCCAAGCGGCTGACGCACGCCGTAGTCCGGCAGACGAATGTGCTCGGCTTTGACGGTGCCGCCGTCGCACAGGGAAACTGCCTGGAACAGTACGTTTTCCAACTGCCGCACATTACCCGGCCAGTGATAGTGACTGAGCCGTTCCATCGCCGCTGGCGCCAGTTTCGGCAACGGGCAACCGATCTGCCGACTGGCCTGATCGAGGAAGTGCTCCACCAGCGGCGCCAGTCCGTCGAGGCATTCGCGCAGCGGCGGAATGTGCAGCGAGAGCACGTTCAAGCGATGGTACAAATCCTGGCGAAACTCACCGCGAGCGCACAATTCGGACAAGTCCACTTGCGTTGCGCAGATCACCCGCACATCCAGATAGACCTCTTCATCACTGCCGACACGACGGAAGCAACCGTCCTGCAGAAAGCGCAGTAATTTCACCTGCAAGCGCGGGCTCATTTCGCCAACGCCATCGAGAAACAACGTACCGCCCGCTGTCAGCTCCAACAGCCCGAGCTTGCCTTCGGCCCGCGCCCCTTCGAAGGCGCCAGGGCCGTAGCCGAACAACTCGGTCTCGGCCATGGATTCCGGCAGACCAGCGCAGTTGAGCGCCATCAACGGTGATTGCCCACGCGGGCTCGCCAGGTGACAGGCCCGCGCCAACAACTCTTTGCCGGTGCCGGTTTCGCCTTCGATCAACAGCGGCGCATCCAGCGGCGCCATGCGCCGCGCTTCGCGAACCACCGCAGCCATCACTTTCGAGCTTTGGAAAATGCTGTCGAAGCCGCGCAACTCCTGTTTGCGCACGTTATAGATGCGCTCGCCCACCCGATCCGCCCGGTGCAGTGTCAACACCGCACCAGCCATGGCCTCGCTTTCGTCATGCTCCGATTGCAGCGGCGCGATGTCGGCGAGAAACACGTCACCCTTGACCTTGACTCGCAAGCCGTTGATCCGCGACTTGTTGGCGCGCACCAGCTCCGGCAAATCGAAATCCTCGGCGTACCGCGACAGCGGAATCCCCGGCACCTCGTCCACCCGCACCCCGAGCAACTGCGCCGCCGCACGGTTGGCCGCGACGATGGAGCCGCCCATGTCGATCGACAACACCGGAAACTCCAGCGCACCGAGCAAGGCATTGAGCTCCATGTGCCGACGCTCGCTGGGCATCAGCCCTACGCGCTTGACGCCGAACACCCCGCCAATCGCCTCGAACTTCGGCCGCAATGCCTGGAACTGAATGTTGATCAGGTTAGGACAGTGCAGATAGATCGCATTACCGTGCTCACCACCCACTTCGCCGCGAGCGACGTTGATCCCGTACTCGACCAGCAGGTTGAGAATGTCGCGCAGGATACCGATGCGGTTCTGGCAGTGAACTTTGATACGCATATAAAGGCCCGTAACAGCGGTGATCGAGGCCCGGCACAAGAAAATATCTGCGTGGGCACCAAGTTAGTCGTCAAGATTATGTGACAGCCGTGCACCATTTCAAACCCGCAAATATCAATACTTACGCCATAGCAATCAATCCGTAACGAATACTTTACGAAAACCGCAGATTTTTCCTACTTTCACCGCGGATCACCTGCTGCAACACCGCACGCCTTGGGGTATTTCTAAGTCCATAGCTGTACACACAACAAGAACGAATCCCCTAGCAGGAGAGCAGCATGAAGCAGACGCAATACGTGGCTCGCGAGCCCGATGCGCAAGGTTTTATCGACTACCCCGCCGAAGAACACGCGGTGTGGAACACGCTGATCACTCGCCAATTGAAAGTGGTCGAGGGCCGTGCGTGCCAGGAATACCTGGACGGTATCGAAAAACTCGGTCTGCCCCACGACCGCATTCCGCAACTCGGTGAAATCAACAAGGTCCTCGGTGAAACCACCGGCTGGCAGGTTGCCCGAGTCCCCGCACTGATTCCCTTCCAGACCTTTTTCGAATTGCTGGCAAACAAGCAGTTCCCGGTGGCGACGTTTATTCGTACCCGCGAAGAGCTGGATTACCTGCAAGAACCGGACATTTTCCACGAGATCTTTGGCCACTGTCCGCTGCTGACCAACCCCTGGTTCGCCGAATTCACCCACACCTACGGCAAACTTGGCTTACAGGCGTCCAAGGAAGAACGCGTGTACCTGGCGCGCCTGTACTGGATGACCATCGAGTTCGGCCTGGTCGACACACCACAAGGCCTGCGCATCTACGGTGGCGGCATTCTGTCTTCGCCCAAAGAAACCGTTTACTGCCTGTCGGACGAGCCGGAGCATCAGGCCTTCGACCCGCTGGAATGCATGCGCACGCCGTACCGCATCGACATCTTGCAACCGCTGTACTTTGTCCTGCCGAACCTCAAGCGCCTGTTCGATCTGGCCCACGAAGACATCATGGGCATGGTCAAGCAAGGTATGCAGCTGGGGTTGCATACGCCGAAATTTCCGCCAAAGCCTAAAGCGGCCTAAGCAAATCCCGCTCGCGACTTGCGCGCAAAGATAGTAATTTCCAATAAGAATCGAATTCAGGAACACACCATGAACGCTCTGAACCAAGCCCATTGCGAAGCCTGCCGCGCCGATGCCCCTCAGGTCAGCGACGAAGAATTGCCGATCCTGATCAAGCAGATCCCTGACTGGAACATCGAAGTGCGCGACGGTGTGATGCAGCTGGAAAAAGTTTTCCTGTTCAAGAACTTCAAACACGCCCTCGCATTCACCAACGCCGTCGGCGAAATCTCCGAGGCCGAAGGTCACCACCCGGGCCTGCTGACCGAGTGGGGCAAAGTCACCGTCACCTGGTGGAGCCACTCCATCAAAGGCCTGCACCGCAACGACTTCATCATGGCCGCGCGCACTGACGAAGTGGCCAAGAATGCCGAGGGCCGCAAATAATGCATTTCGACGCCATCGGTCGAGTACCCGGCGACCCGATTCTCGGCCTGATGGAGGCCTATGCACTGGACCCCAACCCGCGCAAATTCGACCTTGGCGTGGGTGTCTACAAAGACGCCCAGGGCCTGACGCCAATCCTCGAGGCGGTGAAGCTCGCTGAGCAACACCTGGTGGATCGTCAATCCACCAAGACCTACATCGGCGGCCACGGCAATGTAGCGTTCGGCAAGGTCATCAACGAGTTGGTGCTTGGCGCTGATTCGGCGCTGATCGCCGAACAACGGGCCGGCGCCACTCAAACGCCGGGCGGCACCGGCGCGCTGCGCTTGAGCGCCGACTTCATCGCCCAATGCCTGCCGGGCCGTGGTGTGTGGCTGAGCAACCCGACCTGGCCGATCCACGAAACCATTTTCGCGGCAGCCGGGGTCAAGGTCAGTCATTACCCGTACGTGGGCAGCGATAACCGTCTTGATGTGGAAGCGATGCTGGCGGTGCTCAATCAAGCACCGAAGGGCGATGTGGTGCTGCTGCATGCCTGCTGCCACAACCCGACCGGTTTCGATCTGTCCCATGACGATTGGCGTCGGGTGCTGGACGTGGTGCGCAGTCGCGATTTGCTGCCTCTGATCGACTTCGCTTATCAAGGGTTCGGCGACGGCCTGGAGCAAGATGCCTGGTCGACCCGGCTGTTCGCCGCCGAGTTGCCGGAAGTGTTGATCACCAGTTCCTGCTCGAAGAACTTCGGCCTGTACCGCGACCGCACCGGTGCGCTGATTGTCTGCGCGCAAACCGCCGACAAGCTGGTGGACATCCGCAGCCAACTGGCCAACATCGCCCGTAACCTGTGGTCGACACCGCCGGATCACGGCGCCGCCGTGGTCGCGACTATCCTTGGCGATCCAGAACTGAAAAGCCGCTGGGCCGACGAAGTGGAAGCCATGCGTTTGCGCATTGCCCAACTGCGCAGCGGTCTGGTCGAAGCGCTTGAACCCCATGGCTTGCGCGAGCGATTTGCGCACATTGGTGTGCAACGCGGGATGTTTTCCTACACCGGTTTGTCGCCGGAGCAGGTTAAACAGCTGCGCGAGCATCACAGCGTTTACATGGTCAGCTCAGGCCGGGCGAACGTCGCGGGAATTGATGCAACGCGTCTGGACTTGCTGGCCGAAGCTATCGCTGAGGTCTGCAAGTAACCCTCTCCCAATGATCGTTCCCACGCGGAGCGTGGGAACGATCATCGCAGGCTCCGCCAGCTCCTACACAGACCTGTCTAGACAATCCCATCCGTCGCAACAATTGGATTTAAAAGTCTATTTGTCATTTCTCCTGCTGTATCCTGCGCAGGCTTTTTAAAAGCGCGGATCTACCAGATCTATCAACAGACTTAGCGAGGAGCGCGACATGCACGAGATCCCTAATCTCCCCTTCCCAAGCCTGCACGAAACTGAGCAGACAACCACGCAACAAGCCGGTGCCCAACAGCCCGAGACGAAAGAAGCACCTGAACGCCGCCAGGCCGACAGCGAAGACTGATACACCCGCACGACCAGACCGTGTGGAAAGCGCTAATATGCGCTTTCCACACCGCCTGAACCTTGAGCCCCCCCCATGACCGACGAATTCAGTGCAACCCAGGCTAGCGTCCTGATCGGCACCGCCGAGAAAATGATCGAGATCTGGAACCGCCTTTCCCCCGATAAACAAGCCGCCCTGCTGGCCCGCTTTGGCAGCGAAGAAAACGCCCTGGCCGCCCTGGTCACGACGCAACTGGTCGCCCCCGCAAAATCCTGATTATCCCCATCCGGCAAATAGTTTTACTTTTCCCCGCCCCGCGACCGCCCGCGCCGTTATCATAAGCAGCCTATCTATCCTGCTGCCCCGTGGACCTTTTACCCATGTCAGAAACCCAGCGCCCCCTGGCGGTCACGCTGCAAGTCGTTTCCATCGTCCTGTTCACATTCATCGGTTACCTGAATATCGGCATTCCCCTGGCTGTATTGCCCGGCTACGTTCACAGCGACCTCGGTTTTGGCGCCGTGATCGCCGGGCTGGTGATCAGCGTGCAATACCTGGCCACCCTGCTCAGCCGCCCTTACGCCGGGCGCATCATCGATAACAAGGGCAGCAAACTCGCGGTGATGTACGGCCTCGCCGGCTGTGGTTTGAGCGGTGTGTTCATGCTGATTTCGGCCTGGACCCAAAGCCTGCCGACGTTGAGCCTGATCAGCCTGTTGATCGGCCGACTGGTGCTCGGCAGCGCGGAAAGCCTGGTCGGCTCCGGGTCGATCGGCTGGGGCATCGGCCGGGTCGGCGCGGCGAATACCGCCAAAGTCATCTCCTGGAACGGCATCGCCAGTTACGGCGCGCTGGCGGTCGGCGCGCCGCTGGGAGTGCTGCTGGTGAGTCAATTGGGGTTGTGGAGCATGGGCGTGAGCATCGTGTTGCTGGCCGTTCTGGGCCTGGCGCTGGCCTGGCCGAAAACCGCGGCACCGATCGTTGTCGGCGAACGCTTGCCGTTCATGCACGTGCTGGGGCGCGTGCTGCCTCACGGTTGCGGTCTGGCCTTGGGCTCCATCGGCTTTGGCACCATCGCGACCTTCATCACCCTGTATTACGCCACTCAGCAGTGGTCTAACGCGGTGCTGTGCCTGAGCCTGTTCGGCGCCAGTTTTATCGGTGCGCGATTGCTGTTCGGTAACCTGATCAACCGCCTCGGCGGCTTTCGCGTGGCAATTGCCTGCTTGTCGGTGGAAACCCTTGGGCTATTGCTGCTGTGGCTGGCGCCGGATGCCCATTGGGCACTGGCTGGCGCGGCGCTGAGTGGTTTCGGTTTTTCGCTGGTGTTCCCGGCTTTGGGCGTGGAAGCGGTCAATCTGGTGCCCGCCTCCAGCCGTGGCGCGGCGGTTGGGGCGTACTCTCTGTTTATCGATTTGTCGCTGGGGATCACCGGGCCGCTGGCGGGTGCGATTGCGGCTGGATTTGGCTTTGCCTCGATCTTCCTGTTTGCCGCGTTGGCTGCGCTGAGCGGTTTGGCACTGAGCCTCTATTTGTACCGGCAAGCGCCAAAGCACCTTAATGAAAAGCACCGGGAAGAACGCGACGCCCCTTAGAAATCCACCTTGCCACGCCCGGCCTTGATGCTGCCGCGCTTGGTCTTGGATTCGAGCCGACGCTTCTTCGACCCGAGGGTCGGTTTGGTCGGGCGGCGTTTCTTTTCCACTTTGGTGGCGCTGAGGATCAACTCGGTCAACCGCTCCAGCGCATCGGCGCGATTGGCTTCCTGCGTGCGGTATTGCTGGGCCTTGATGATCAACACGCCTTCACTGGTGATGCGACTGTCGCGCAGCGCCAGCAGCCGTTCCTTGTAGAACTCGGGCAAGGACGAGGCCGGAATGTCGAAGCGCAGGTGCACGGCACTGGAGACCTTGTTGACGTTCTGCCCACCGGCGCCTTGGGCGCGAATGGCCGTCAATTCGATCTCGGCATCCGGCAGATGCACGTTGTTGGAAATCACCAGCATGGAAAAAAGTCCGTGTTCAGAACAAGAAGGATACCGCGAATAGATAAAAGGAATGCGGCCCCTGTGGGAGCGTGGCTTGCCCGCGATGAACGATAACGCGGTATGCCTGATGAACCGCGGCGCCTGAATCGCGGGCAAGCCCGCTCCCACAGGATTTTGTGTGGAACCCATAAATGACAAACCCGGCACATGGCCGGGTTTGTTGTTTCTGCGCTTTGTACTTACTTGGCAGCGGAACCCGCAGCCTGCAACGCCTGCTGGGCGCTGCGCTTGTTCTTGATGCCGTAGCAGATCCACATGAAGGCGACCCACACCGGAATCGCGTACACCGAGATCTGGATCCCCGGGATCAGCAGCATCACGCCAAGGATGAACACCACGAACGCCAGGCAAACATAGTTGCCGTACGGGTACCACAGGGCCTTGAACAACGGCGTCTGTTTGGTCTTGTTCATGTGCTGGCGGAATTTGAAGTGCGAGAAGCTGATCATCGCCCAGTTGATGACCAGGGTAGCCACCACCAACGACATCAACAGTTCCAGTGCATGTTGCGGAACCAGGTAGTTCAGCAGCACCGCGACCAGCGTCACGGCAGCCGACGCCAGGATCGAACGCACCGGCACGCCACGTTTGTCAATCTTCGACAGGGCCTTTGGCGCATCGCCCTGCTCGGCCATGCCCAGCAGCATGCGGCTGTTGCAGTAGGTGCCGCTGTTATACACCGACAGCGCCGCGGTCAGGACCACGAAGTTGAGGATGTGCGCGGCGGTGTTGCTGCCGAGCATCGAGAACACTTGCACGAACGGACTACCACTATAGGCATCGCCAGACGCATTCAACGTCGTCAGCAGGCTGTCCCAAGGGGTCAGCGACAGCAGGACCACCAGCGCACCGATGTAGAAAATCAGGATCCGGTAGATCACCTGGTTGATCGCTTTCGGGATCACGGTTTTCGGTTTGTCGGCTTCGGCTGCGGTGAAACCGAGCATTTCCAGACCGCCGAAGGAGAACATGATGATCGCCATGGCCATCACCAGACCACTAACGCCGTTCGGGAAGAAGCCGCCGTGTTCCCACAGGTTGGTCACAGAGGCTTGCGGGCCGCCGTTGCCGCTGACCAGCAGATAGCTGCCCAAGGCAATCATGCCGACAATCGCCACAACCTTGATGATCGCGAACCAGAATTCGGCCTCGCCAAAGACTTTGACGTTGGCCAGGTTGATCAAGTTGATCAAGACGAAGAAGCCGGCTGCCGAGACCCAGGTCGGGATGTGTGGCGCCCAGTAGTGGATGTATTTGCCGACCGCGGTCAGCTCGGACATGCCCACCAGGATGTACAGAATCCAGCAGTTCCAGCCCGACAGGAAGCCGGCAAAACCGCCCCAGTATTTGTGGGCGAAGTGGCTGAAGGAACCGGCGACGGGCTCTTCGACAATCATTTCGCCCAGTTGGCGCATGATCATGAAAGCGATGAAGCCGCAGATGGCATAGCCGAGGATCATCGACGGGCCAGCGGATTTGAGCACGCCGGCCGAGCCGAGGAACAACCCGGTACCGATCGCGCCACCGAGGGCGATCAGTTGAATATGGCGATTTTTCAGGCCGCGTTTAAGCTCGCCTGAATGCGAGTTTTGTCCACTCATGAAAAGGGTCTCACGCAAGGTTTGATGATGTTCAGTAGACGTTGCTGCTCAGTTGCGATTTCAAGCAGCGCCGATCAAACCCCAGCGCAGGCACCAGGAGTTCAGCGTTTTTACGACAGTCATGCGTCACCTGTTTGTTTTTATCTGTGACGAAATCGAACCCGACACGCTCGTGACGCGGCGGAGTGAACAAGGCGGGTAGCCTTGAGGTTTGCGCGGTTGCGCAGAGGGTCACAGTTAAAACGCGGCGCATTGTACACCTGTAACCCCCTGCTGCCAGACACTGCTGGATCAGCGCGTCGGTTGCCGGGATTGCCTGTGTCCGCCTCGAGAGCCTCGGGCGGCTGCAAAAATTGAGTCAGACCTTTGCAGGTCATCGATAAGGGCAGCGTAAAAATCGCCCTTTGGGGAGAGATGGAGATGAGTCACGGCGTTCATTGCGCCTCCTTCTTGTTATGCACCTGCACGACAGGCATGGGGCGCATCTCACCCTTCATACGCTGCTGAAACAAGCGTGCCAGAGCCCTTGAAGGTGGCAAACCCGGCGTCTGGCGGAAGGTTTTCCTTACAGACCTTTCCCTCGCGGTATTCCACGGGGTTTGAGAGCGCTTTTCGTAAGGTTTTATTGACAAGGCGTAACGTAAATTTTCCAAATCAGATCAAAAGTCCAACTGACTGTAAATTGACGATAGCAAGCTTCCTAAGGATATATTCTGCTTAGTTTTCTGTTTTTTATTAAGAAAATTGCCTTTCGAAAAATGGAATAAATAGTTCAAATGAAAATTGTTTAATTATTTTTTTGCATTCTAAAACCCTGTGAACTAGTTTTTCAGCGACTTGCCGAGCCGCATCGACCGGCACGTTGACGCGATCTTCAACGAATGAAAAGCGCGTCGCTGTTCTTACCGAAGCTGTTCTTACCGAAGAAGTCATCTAGGAGATTCACCATGCAAGCACTGGACAAAGACTTGGACACTGAACTGCAACTGGACGATTGGTTTGAAGCACCGACCCATGAAGCCGCCGTCGAAATGATGCAAGCCGACGCGGTTGTTCCGTTCGGCACGGCGATGTGGCCTCTGTAAGACATCCCGGCAGGCATGATCCGGCCGGTGGTGCCTGCCACTTTCTCGGTTTGTCAGGGAGGACTACATGGATAAGCAACGCGCCATCTCGCATTTCCTTTACTACCTCGAACATCACCCTGCCGTTGCCGGTATCAACCCGGCGAAGGTCTTGCTCGGCCACACCGCTGATTACGAGGCACTGACCGGCGCCATCGCCGAACAGGCCGGTAACAGCCCACGATTCAGCTTCAGCGCAATGCGTCTGGACCTCGAACCCACCGAATTGCTGGCCCAGGCGATTACCGACAGCGACCTGTACGTTTTCTTCTACGACTCTTCCACCCTGCCCAACCCGCGTCCCGACGGCCCGGAGTTTGTTCGCGCGCTGCAAGGCGTGATGGCAGAGCACTGGAAGAAGTCATTGCTGTTCAAGGATTACGGCGATTACTTCTACGACACGTTCAGTGTCACCCCGCAGCGAATTGCCGGGTTGAACAGCCACTTGATCCAGCGCATGTCCCACGCCACCACCCTGAGCTTCAAAGATGATCATGGGTCCTGGTTCGAAACCCCCTTGAGCAGTATCAAGAAGTGGACCGACATCAACGGTATCGGCAACTTCGACCTGGCGCCCGGCGAGATCGCCACTCATAGCGAGGCCATTAATGGGCGGGTGAAGTTTATGGGGACTTTCCTCAGTACGATTCCATTTGCCCGCAAGTACGGCGTATTGGCGTCACCGTTGGAGTTGTGGATCGAAAACTCCACCATCAGCAAAATCGCCACCGACGTGCCGGGGCTGGAACATGACTTCAACAAGTACCTGGACGCCAATCCGTCCAATCGAAGAATCGAGGAGTTGGGGATCGGCACCAATGAAGGCGTGAAAGAGTTGTATGCGCGCAATGCCGGGTTCGAGGAGCGCCATTGCGGCTTGCACCTTGGCTTGGGCGGAGGCGCCAAGGGTAGCCATCATTTAGACCTGATCTTCTCCAGTGGCGTGTTGGCGCTGGATGATGACCCGCTGTTTGATGGACGGTTTGTCTTCTAGCTGATCGTTCCCACGCGGAGCGTGGGAACGATCAAAAACCAGCCAAAAAAAACGCCATCCCGAGGGGTGGCGTTTTTCATGGGGCGCTTACCGATTACTCAGGCTTGCGACGACCAAAGCCCGGACGCTGGCCGGAACTGGCTGGCGCGCCGCGGCGTTTGCCCGATGGCGCGTCACGGTCGACCAGCACGATGCCTGGGCGTTTCTTCGGCGCCGGCTTGGCCGGGCGCTTGGTGTCGGTCGGGCGGTCTGCCACGGGTGTACCACGACCGGCAGGCGCGCCGCGATCGCTACGACCACCGGACGGAGCACCACGGCCTTCACCGCGCTCAGTGCGACCGTTGGCCGGACGCGGAGTGCGTGGGCCGCGTTCGCCGTCCTGACGTGGCGCTGGCTTGCGGGCCGGGCGTTCGCCTTCGAGCTGTGGCTCGCGGGATTCGCGCGGGCTGGCAGCGACCGAACCAGCGGCTGGACGCAAAGTACGCACGCGTTCGGTCTTACCCACCGGACGGGACGATTTGCGCTGCATACGCTCAAGCTTGTCTTTGCTCTTGGCGTTCATTTGCGGCATCGCCACCGGCGTCAGGCCGACTTCAGCACTGAGAATGTCGACTTCGTACTGGCTCATTTCGCGCCAGCGGCCCATCGGCAGGTCGGAGTTGAGGAACACCGGGCCGAAACGCACGCGCTTCAGACGGCTGACCACCAAACCCTGGGACTCCCACAGACGACGGACTTCGCGGTTACGACCTTCCATCACCACGCAGTGGTACCAGTGGTTGAAACCTTCGCCACCCGGAGCCTGCTTGATGTCGGTGAACTTGGCCGGGCCGTCTTCGAGCACCACGCCTGCCTTCAGGCGTTCAATCATCTCGTCGTCGACTTCGCCACGAACACGTACCGCGTATTCACGGTCCATTTCGTAGGAAGGGTGCATCAGGCGGTTGGCCAATTCACCGTCGGTGGTGAACATCAGCAAACCGGTGGTGTTGATGTCCAGACGACCGATGTTGATCCAGCGACCTTCTTTCGGGCGCGGCATTTTGTCGAACACGGTCGGACGACCTTCAGGGTCGTTACGGGTGCAGATTTCACCGTCGGGCTTGTTGTACATGATCACGCGGCGCACCGACTCGGCGGCTTCTTCGCGCTTGATCACCCGGCCATCGATGGTGATGGCGTCATGCAGGTCGACGCGCTGGCCGAGGGTGGCGTCTTTGCCATTGACCTTGATGCGGCCGTGGCTGATCCAGGCTTCTACGTCACGGCGCGAGCCGACGCCGATACGGGCGAGGACTTTCTGCAGTTTTTCGCCTGCGGGGCCGATTTCCTGGTCGTCTTTCTGGTCGTTGATACTCATCTGGGCACCTCCCGGTGTGGTCTGTTCAGGCTTTTGCCTGAAGCGATGTAAATCTGGGTACTTTTTTGAAGCGCTTGGGCGAAGCGATCGCCGAAGGGTCGCGAATCATACGCTCATGGAGACGTTCGCGCATCAGAGACTAGCTGATCAATGAAGACTTACTTGATTTTCCGCCGACCGGTGGTGCCGGGTTCGATCAACCGCAGTCGATACTCCAGTCAACACAACACCCTGTGGGAGCGGGCTTGCCCACAGGATTTGGGTCAATCTTCGAACTGGCGGCGCTCGGCCTCGATTGCTTCTGCCAGAGCCTTGGCTTCGGCCTCTTCGTCGGTCAACTCGGGCTCGGGTTTCGACTGCTCGAGAGCGGCAACGGCGGCCAGGAGCTTTTCGCGAGCTTCGGCGACGCCAAGAATGTCATCTTCCTGTACTTCATCTTCGACTTCGACTTCAGCTTCAGCTTCAGCCTCGACCTGAGGTTCAACTTCGGTTTCAGGCTCAGGCTCTGCCAACTCCCCTTCGGTCTCAGTCACCGCCCCATCCCGCAACAAATCGTCGAAGTCGGTCTTGAGGCCCTCTTCCATGGTGTCCAGTTCCAGCAACAGCGTGTGGAAACTGGTTTCCTCCTTGGGCTCCTCCGGTTCGGCGCTGGCGTCGGCGAGCTCTTGCAACCCGGCCGGCACCGGAGCGTCGTCGAAATCCAGGACAGGATCAGGTTCCAGCTCACGCAGTTCGGCCAGCGGCGGCAGGTCGTCAAGGTTTTTCAGGTTGAAGTGATCGAGAAACGCCTTGGTGGTGGCGAACATCGCCGGTTTGCCGGGCACGTCGCGATAACCGACGATGCGGATCCACTCACGCTCCAGCAAGGTCTTCACGATGTGGCTGTTGACTGCCACACCACGCACGTCTTCGATCTCGCCCCGGGTGATCGGCTGACGATAGGCGATCAGGGCCATGGTTTCGAGCATGGCGCGGGAATAGCGTTGCGGTCGCTCTTCCCACAAACGTCCTACCCACGGCGCGAACTTTTCGCGGATCTGCAGGCGATACCCGGAGGCAACTTCCTTCAACTCGAAAGCACGGCCGTCGCAGGACTTGGCCAGAATCGTCAGCGCTTTCTTGAAAACAGGGGGCTCGGGCCGCTCGCCTTCTTCGAAGAGTTCGAACAGGCGTTCAAGCGATTGCGGTTTTCCCGAGGCCAACAGAAAGGCTTCAAGCAGTGGCGCCAGCTCGCGGGGTTCAGTCAGGTTCATGATTCAACTCGTTATTCGGCTCGGGCCCGGACATGGATCGCCGCGAACGGCTCATTCTGCACCAGCTCGACCAAGGATTCTTTGACCAGTTCGAGGATCGCCATAAAGGTCACCACCACCCCCAGGCGCCCTTCTTCAGCGGTGAACAGCTCGATAAACGGCACAAAACCGCCGCCCTTGAGCCGTTCCAGCACATCGCTCATGCGCTCGCGGGTGGACAGTGCTTCACGGCTGACCTGGTGGCTTTCGAACATGTCGCCACGGCGCAAGACCTCGGCCATGGACATCAGCAACTCTTCCAGGCTCACATCCGGTAACAGTTTGCGCGCCCGGGCTTCCGGCGCATCGAGCTTGGGCACCACCACGTCGCGACCGACGCGGCTCAGGCCATCGATGCCTTCGGCGGCAGCCTTGAAGCGCTCGTACTCCTGCAAGCGGCGAATCAGCTCAGCGCGCGGATCGTCCTCTTCGTCTTCAATCGTTTCGGCACGGGGCAACAACATCCGCGACTTGATCTCGGCCAGCATCGCGGCCATCACCAGGTACTCGGCGGCCAGCTCCAGGCGCACCGACTGCATCAACTCGACATACCCCATGTACTGCCGGGTGATTTCCGCCACCGGGATGTCGAGGATGTTGATGTTCTGTTTGCGGATCAGGTACAGCAGCAAGTCGAGCGGGCCTTCGAAGGCCTCAAGAAAGACCTCGAGCGCATCCGGCGGGATGTACAGGTCCAGCGGCATTTCCATGACCGCCTGGCCATAGACCATGGCGAAAGGCAGTTCTTGCTGGGCGCCGGCCTGGCTGTCGACGGGTTCTACTGCAGACATCTAGGCCTCGGCCATGAAAGGCGCAGGGTCGCCGCAACCGACACGGATGACTTCCGGTTCGCCGTCGGCGAGGCTGATCACGGTGGATGCCTTGATCCCGCCGAAACCGCCGTCGATGATCAAGTCCACCTGATGCTCAAGCAACTGACGCATCTCGTGGGGATCGGTCAGCGGGTCGGTGTCGCCGGGCATGATCAGGGTCACGCTCATCAGCGGCTCGCCGAGCTGCTCCAACAGCGCCAGCGCAATCGGATGGCTGGGCACACGCAGGCCGATGGTGCGTTTTTTCGGGTGCAGCAACAGCCGCGGGACTTCGCGGGTGGCGTTGAGAATAAAGGTGTAAGGGCCCGGTAAGTGAGCCTTGAGCACCCGGAAGGTGCCGGTATCGATCTTGGCAAACAGCCCCAACTGCGACAGGTCGCTGCAAATCAGCGCGAAGTTGTGCTTTTCATCCAGCTTACGCAGCCGGCGCACGCGCTCCACGGCGTTTTTGTCGCCGATCTGGCAACCAATGGCGTAGGAAGAGTCTGTGGGATAAATCACCACCCCGCCGTTGCGGATGATCTCGACAGCCTGTTTGATCAGGCGCGGTTGCGGGTTTTCCGGATGAATCTGGAAAAATTGACTCACATTCTCTACCTGTTCAGACGGCGGCAATAATTGGGTCATGTTTGAATCGACACCACAGTGGTGGCAGATCCTCCGGGAGCGGGCGGTATTCACCGATCTCGGACCAGCCTCCAGGGCCATGAAAATCACTGCCGGCGCTGACCAGCAGACCAAACTCGCGGGCTAGAATCGCCAGGCTGCCCACCTGTTCGGCGGGTTGATGGCCATTGACCACTTCAATCGCGTGGCCCCCTGCTTGAATATAGTCGGCAATCAGGCGACGACGCTTGCTACGAGTGAAATCGTAGTGCCAGGGATGCGCAAGGCTGACCCAGGCACCCGCGGCGCGCAGGGTTTCGACGGTGTCCTCCAGGGTCGGCCAGTGTTGTTTGACGTCTCCCAGTTTGCCGGCGCCCAGCCATTTGCGGAACGCTTCGGCGCGATCCTTGACGAAACCTTCGCGCACCATCCAGTCGGCGAAATGCGGACGGGCTGGCGCATTACCGCTGTCGCCCAGTTCCTGTTGAATGGCCCGGGCGCCGTCAAGCGCCCCCGGCATGCCTTTTAACGCCAACTTGCGGCTTATTTCTTCGGACCGTAGCCAGCGGCCATCGTGCAATTTTGCGATGGCCTCGACCAACGGCGGCGCATTGACGTCGAAACCGTAGCCCAAAACGTGAATGGTCGCCCCGCCCCAGGTGCAGGACAACTCCACGCCATTGACCAGATGCATCCCCAGCGCCGTCGCGGCGCCACGGGCCTCGTCGAGGCCTTCAAGGGTGTCGTGATCGGTCAAGGCCAGGACTCGCACACCTTTCTCGAACGCACGCGCAACCAGTACCGCAGGCGCGAGGGCGCCATCGGAAGCCGTGCTATGGCAGTGCAAATCAACATTCACAGGACTGTGTAACCTCAAATCAGCTGACGCTATCGCGCGTCAATATGTTTGTTATTATGCCGCCACATCCTGCTTCTGGCTGCCACTGTGAAACAATTCATCGACTTCATCCCGCTTCTGCTGTTTTTCATCGTCTTCAAAATCGATCCACGCATCGTCGACATCGGCGGATATCAACTGTCTGTCGGTGGTATTTACAGCGCCACCGCAGTGCTGATCATCAGCTCCCTGGTGGTCTACGGCACGCTGTACATCAAGCAGCGCAAGCTGGAGAAGAGCCAGTGGCTGACCCTCATCGCCTGCCTGGTCTTCGGTAGCCTGACCCTGGCGTTCCACAGCGAGACCTTCCTGAAATGGAAAGCTCCGGTGGTCAACTGGCTGTTCGCCCTAGGGTTCATCGGCAGCCACTTCGTCGGCGACCAACTGCTGATCAAACGCATCATGGGCCACGCGCTGACCCTGCCAGAGCCGGTCTGGACCCGTCTGAACATCGCCTGGATCGGATTTTTCCTGTTTTGCGGCGCCGCCAACCTGTTTGTGGCGTTCACCTTCCAGAGCTACTGGGTCGACTTCAAAGTCTTCGGCAGCCTGGGCATGACGTTGCTGTTCCTGGTCGCCCAGGGCATTTACTTGTCCCGCCACCTGCACGACGCCGATACCACAACGCCAAAAACCGAGGACTGACATGCTTTACGCAATCATTGCCACAGACGTCGCCAACTCCCTGGAAGCCCGCCTGGCCGCACGGCCTGCGCACCTTGAGCGCCTGCAAGTGCTTAAAGGCGAGGGTCGTATCGTATTGGCCGGCCCGCACCCGGCCGTCGACAGCAATGATCCGGGCGCGGCGGGTTTCACCGGCAGCCTGATCGTTGCTGAATTCGATTCGCTGAGCGCCGCACAGGCCTGGGCCGACGCCGACCCTTACATCGCCGCAGGCGTCTACGCCAATGTTTTGGTCAAGCCGTTCAAGCAAGTCCTGCCATAAAGCCCTCCCGCGCGATGAGCCTTGTCGGTTCATCGCGCCTTTCAATCGCTCATTATTCTTGTTTACCGGCCGACAACCTGCCCAGTACTCGTATTGGAATCAGGAGTTGCGATGCGCAAAGGTCCGTTGTGTCTGATGTTGGTGACGTTGTCGATCATGGCGCCCGCCCATGGTGAAGAGAGCGCCAATGGCGGTAGTTCGACGCCGCTGTCCTTGAGCGCCGGCGGCCAGATCTCCGAGTTGCAGCAGCGCTTGAAGGCAAGCGAACAGCAACGAGAAGAACTGAGCAAACAACTGCAAAATACCGATAGCGAACGTGAAAGCGCTCAGCTGAGCCGGTTGCGCCAGGAGAATCAGCGCCTCAAGCTGCAACTCAAGGAGGCTCAGGCCAGCAGCTCGCTGCCACGCCTGCTGACAGATCAGCAGCAATGGTTCGTTATCGGTGCCGCAGTAGCGCTATTGGCCTTGCTCTGCGGTATCTTCGCCAGTGGTGCAACCAGAAAACGTCGGCAATGGCTAAATTGAGTGAGTGATGAGCGAGCTGTTATTAATTGATGATGACCAAGAGCTGTGTGAGCTCCTGAGCAGTTGGCTGAGCCAGGAAGGCTTTCAGGTCCGCGCCTGCCACGACGGCCAGAGTGCTCGTCGTGCATTGGCTGAAACATCCCCCGCGGCCGTGGTGCTGGACGTGATGCTGCCGGATGGCAGCGGCCTGGAACTGCTCAAGCAACTGCGCAGTGACCATCCGGATTTACCGGTGCTGATGCTTTCAGCTCGCGGCGAACCGCTGGACCGCATTCTCGGCCTGGAACTCGGTGCCGATGATTACCTGGCAAAACCGTGCGACCCACGGGAGCTGACAGCCCGCCTGCGCGCGGTGTTGCGTCGCAGTCATCCGACAGCAGTTTCCAGCCAGCTCGAACTGGGCGACCTGTGCTTCAGCCCCGTGCGTGGCGTGGTCAGCATCGATGAACAGGAATTCACCCTCACCGTCTCCGAAAGCCGCCTGCTCGAAGCCCTGCTCAAGCAGCCCGGCGAACCGCTGGACAAACAGGAACTGGCGCAAATCGCCCTCGGTCGCAAGCTGACCCTGTACGACCGCAGCCTGGATATGCACGTGAGCAACCTGCGCAAAAAAATCGGCCCGCACCCCGACGGCCGCCCACGCATCGTGGCCCTGCGCAGTCGTGGTTACTACTACAGCCTCTGAACCCACGCGATCCTTCGTAGCAGCTGTCGAGCCCCAGCGAGGCTGCGTTCGGCTGCGAAGCAGTCGTAAAACCTGCTTGCACGTTCTTTCAGTTACACCGCGTCAGGCGGATCACGACTGCTTCGCAGCCGAACGCAGCCTCGCAGGCTCGGCAGCTGCTACAGGTCATGTTTCGTCAGAGAGCAATGCTGGAATTGTCAGCAAGGTAGAAAATCATCTTTACCCAAGCTTTACGCTCCGCTGACCGCCGCTGACCTTGATCTCCGTAATCTGAACACATCCGGAACGTACCGGGAACGAGACAAGGAGATACACCATGCGCAAGACTCTTATCGCTTTGATGTTTGCTGCCGCCCTGCCGACCGTTGCCATGGCCATGCCTGAAGGCGCAGGTCCGATGGGTGAACACATGGACGGCTCACGCCACGGCGGTCAGATGCACGGCATGCACGGTAAAGGCCCTTACAGCCAACTGGACCTGAGCCGCGAACAGCGCGAGCAAATCCGCAAGATCATGGGCGAGCAGATGCATGAGCGTCGGCAATTGGTCGACAAGTATCTGGAAAAACTCTCGCCAGCCGACCAGAAAGCCCTGAAAGACGAGATGGAGGCCAAGCACAAGAAAGCCGAAGCCGACGTTCGCGCGCTGCTGAAACCGGATCAACAGAAGCAATTCGACGAGATCCAGAAGAAAAAGGCTGAGCGTCGCGCCGAATGGGCCGAGTTCAAGGCCTGGAAAGCGCAGCAAGCGCAAAAAGCGCAATAATGCGCTAACCCTGGACCCAACGGCTAAACCCCGTTGGGTCTGTTGCCATTTAGTTAATTGTGGGAGCGAGCCTGCTCGCGATAGCGTCCTTTCAGTCACGTTGATGTTGAATGTGCCGACGCTATCGCGAGCAGGCTCGCTCCCACATGGATTTGCGCTAGTTGAGGATTTTCTGTGCGCTCATTGTTCTGGCGTATCCTGGCCAGCTTCTGGCTGGCCATCGCTCTGGTTGCAGGGCTCTCCATTCTGCTCGGGCACATGCTCAACCAGGACGCGTGGATTCTCAGTCGCCACCCAGGCCTCAACACCCTGGCCGAACAGTGGACGCAAACCTACGAAAGCCAGGGTGAAGAAGCCGCCCAGGACATTCTGGAACAGCGCAAGCGTCAGTATCACATCAACGTTCAAGTGCTCAACGAGGCCGGTGACCCGGTGGTCCGCGGCACCTTTCCGCGGCGAGCGGCGGCCTTCGAAGCCCGGCAGAACAACGATGATCGGCGCCTGCCATGGCGGCGTCTGACCGATGAATACACCAGCGCCAAGACAGGCGACACCTATCTGCTGATCTATCGCGTTCCGCACCCGGAACTGGACGCCTGGCACCGTGAAAGCCTGCTCTGGCCGTTGAGTGCACTGGGCATCGCGCTGGTGGTATTGACCCTGTTCAGCTTACTGGTGACCTTTTCCATCACGCGACCACTGAGCCGTTTACGAAGCGCCGTGCATGACTTGGGGCAGACGACGTATCAACAGAACAGCCTGGCGCAGCTGGCCAACCGCCGCGATGAATTCGGCGTGCTGGCCAACGACTTCAATCGCATGGGCGCACGCTTGCAAAGCCTGATCGGCAGCCAGCGGCAATTGCTGCGGGACGTGTCTCACGAATTACGCTCACCCTTGGCCCGACTGCGCATAGCATTGGCGCTGGCCGAGCGGGCCAATCCTGAGGAGCGGGAAAAACTCTGGCCACGCCTGACCCGTGAATGCGATCGACTGGAAGCGCTGATCAGCGAAATCCTGGTACTGGCGCGGGTCGATGCCGACAACGCCAGTGCTGAAGAAGTGGATCTCAACACGCTGCTCAATACCCTGCAAAAAGATGCGCAGTTGGGCTCGCCCGAGCAGAACGTACGCCTTGAGGCCGAGCCGCAACTGAACCTCAAAGGCTGGCCGACCATGATCGAGCGTGCAGTGGACAACCTGCTGCGCAATGCCCAGCGCTTTAACCCGGTCGGGCAGCCGATCGAAATGCAGGCGTTGCGTCAGGGCGACAGGATTGTAGTCAGCGTGCGCGATCACGGCCCCGGTGTAGAGGCCGAGCATTTGAATCAGCTGGCTGAACCCTTCTATCGGGCACCGGGGCAGACAGCGGCCGGGCATGGCCTGGGGCTGGCCATTGCGCGTCGTGCGGCGGAGCGACATGGCGGCAGTCTGGTGCTGGCCAATCACCCGCAGGGCGGGTTTGTTGCCAGCCTGGAATTGCCGTTGGTGCCGGGGGCTGTGGTTCAACCCTGAACACTGTGGGAGCGTTCCCTCAGTTACTACCCGGCCAGGCGCTAACGAACTCGCTCAGGTCAACTTTTTCCGCAACACGCGGTTCTTTCTGCGGCGTGCCAAGGTAAAGAAACGCAATCACCTCCTCCCCTTCCGCCAGCCCCAAACCTTTAGCCACATGCGCCGAATAAGCCAGCTCACCGGTGCGCCACACCGCGCCAATGCCTTGCGCATAGGCCGCCAGCAAAATCCCGTGAGCCGCACAACCTGCCGCCAATAGTTGCTCGGACTTGGGATACTTGTCGTGCTCCTGCAAACGCGCAATCACCACGACCACCAGTGGCGCACGTAACGGACCGTTGCGCGCCTTGTCCAGCAAGGCCTCGGACACATCACTATCCTGCAGCTTCGCCGCCTCGGCCAGCAACTCGCCCATCTGCTCGCGCGCCGCGCCTTCGACTGTCAGGAAGCGCCACGGCTGCAAATGGCCATGGTCTGGCGCGCGCATCGCGGCGGCAAACAGCACTTCCCGTTGCTCGGCAGTGGGCGCCGGATCGAGCAGTCGTGGGACGGAAACACGGTTGAGCAAAGCGTCGAGAGCCTGCATCGGCCACCTCCTGTAGAAAATGTTTGGCTATTCTAGCGTCAACTGTCGCGACGGCGTCGGTTTACATGCCCTGACCCGCAGGTAGAATGACGCCCTTCCTACTATTAGCCCGAGCGGACTTCATGGCGTTGCCGACCTTACGGATCATTGGTTTCATCATCGGCATCTTCCTGATCACGCTGGCCATCGCCATGGTCGTGCCCATGGCCACCCTGGTGATCTTCGAACGCACCAGCGACCTGCCGTCGTTCCTCTGGGCGAGCATGATCACCTTTGTTGCCGGCCTGGCCCTGGTCATTCCGGGACGCCCCGAGCACATCCATCTGCGCCCGCGAGACATGTACCTGCTGACCGTCAGCAGCTGGCTGGTGGTGTGCATCTTCGCCGCCCTGCCATTCTTGCTGACCCAACACATCACCTACACCGACTCGTTTTTCGAAAGCATGTCCGGCATCACCGCCACCGGTGCGACGGTGCTCAACGGCCTGGACAACATGTCTCCCGGCATCCTGATGTGGCGCTCATTGCTACACTGGATCGGCGGCATCGGCTTTATCGGCATGGCGGTAGCGATTCTGCCACTGCTGCGCATCGGTGGCATGCGGCTGTTTCAGACCGAGTCGTCGGACCGTTCCGAAAAGGTCATGCCCCGTTCGCACATGGTGGCGCGTTTGATCGTTGCGGCCTACGTCGGCATCACCATTTTGGGCAGCCTGGCGTTCTGGTGGGCCGGGATGAGCCCGTTCGATGCAATCAATCACGCGATGTCGGCGATTTCCACCGGCGGCTTCTCCACCTCCGACAAGTCTTTGGCCAATTGGCCGGAGCCTGCGGTGCATTGGGTCGCCGTCGTCATCATGATTCTCGGTGCCCTGCCGTTCACCCTGTATGTCGCCACATTGCGCGGTAACCGCCGGGCATTGATCAAGGACGAACAGGTTCAAGGCCTGCTCGGCATGTTGCTGGTGACCTGGCTGGTGCTCGGCACCTGGTACTGGTGGACCACCCAGCTGCACTGGCTGGAGGCCTTGCGGCATGTGGCGCTGAACGTGACGTCGGTAGTGACCACCACCGGTTTTGCACTGGGGGACTACAGCCTCTGGGGCAACTTCTCGCTGATGCTGTTCTTTTATCTGGGGTTTGTTGGCGGCTGCTCCGGCTCGACTGCTGGCGGGATCAAGATTTTCCGCTTCCAGGTTGCCTACATTCTGCTCAAGGCCAACCTTAACCAGTTGATTCACCCACGCGCGGTGATCAAGCAGAAGTACAACGGCCACCGTCTCGACGAAGAGATCGTGCGCTCGATCCTGACCTTTTCGTTCTTCTTCGCCATCACCATTTGCGTCATCGCACTGCTGCTGTCGCTACTGGGCGTGGACTGGATGACCGCGCTTACCGGCGCGGCCGCCACGGTGTCTGGCGTAGGCCCGGGGCTTGGCGAAACGATTGGCCCGGCGGGTAACTTCGCCAGCCTGCCGGATGCCGCGAAGTGGATTCTCTCGTTCGGCATGCTCCTGGGCCGGCTGGAGATCATTACGGTGTTTGTTCTGTGTATCCCGGCGTTCTGGCGTCACTAATGGGCATGGGTGCTTCCATCAGCCGCGTCCGGTATTCGCCGGGAGTGGAATCGAACCAGCGTCGGAAGGCGCGGAAGAAATTGCTCGGATCAGCAAACCCCAGCAGGTAGGCAATTTCCAGCAGGGTCATGTTCGGTTGCGCAAGGTATTGCTCGGCCAGTTCACGTCGGGTGTCGTCCAGCAACGTTTGAAAACTCGTGCCCTCTTCCTGCAAGCGACGCTGCAAGGTGCGTTGCGACAAGTGCAGCGTCTGGGCCACCGCATCGCGCTTGGGTTCGCCCTGGGGCAGCAGACGGCATAACACCTGCCGCGCCTTGTGGGTCACGCGGGTTTCGGAAAACCGCGCCAGGTATTCGCCGGCAAACCGGTCGTGCAACCGCGCCATGGCCTCGTTGGCGGTGGGCAGCGGCGCCTCCATGTCGGCGCGCTCGAAGATCAACGCGTCATAAGGCGCGTTGAACATCAACGGGGCATGGAAGGCTTGTTTATAGGGTTCAAGATCAACGGGGTCATCGCCTTGCAGCAAGACTTTGCGCGGCTGGAGCGCGTGGCCGGTTAGCCAGCCGCAAAGTGCCAGAGCGCAGGCCATTGATGCTTCGGCACTCTGTCGGGTCGGCGGCAGGTGATCGCCATGGACCGTCAGAATCAGTGCATAACCCTCATCCAGCAATCGGAAACTCAAGTCGGCACTTTCGGCGATGATTCGCTGATAACGCACCAGACGTTGAAAGCCTTCAGCCAGGGTCTGGCTGGACATCAAGGCATAACCGGCGACATGGAAGGACGCCGGTCGCACCACCTTGCCCATGTTCAGGCCAATCGCCGGGTTGCCGGACAGCTCGACCGCGCGCTGCCAGAGCCGCGTCATGGAATCCTGCGGGAAGCGCGCATCCGGATCATCCAGTGCCGCATAGTCGAGCCCTAGCTGCTTGAACAGAACCCGACAATCCAGGCCGTCCATTTCCAGCGCTTTGACAATCCCCATCGCCCAGCTTGCAGAAGTCGTTCGTTCGCTCATGGCGTTTACTACGTGATGGCCGCATGCCACGACCAATACCCAAGGATACTAAAGTGGCGCCTATTGTCACTGGCTGATACCAATGATCACTCTAGACTTAAATAAGCCACCCGCAGAGCAAGTTGTCGCGTGCACAGCCACCACAGAGATCGCAGTCGTGGAAAACATCAAGCGTTTCAATAGCTTCGCTGAGTTTTACCCGTATTACCTCAGCGAACATCGCAACAGCATTTGCCGACGATTGCACTTTGTCGGCACCACGCTGGTTATTTTCATTCTGGCCCTGACCATCGGCAAAGGTGCGTGGTTGATGTTGCTAGCCCTGCCGCTGGCCGGTTACAGCTTCGCCTGGGTCGGGCATTTCTTCTTCGAGAAGAATCGCCCTGCCACCTTTCAGCATCCTCTTTACAGCCTGCTCGGCGATTTCGTCATGTACCGCGACATGATTCTGGGTCGCGTGCCGTTCTAGGCTCCATTGGCTACAAAAGCGTCATGTGCAGCCAATGCTGGATCCAGTTCCTACACTCAACACACCCCTTTCGATCAGGACAAGAGGATAGCCGATGAATGTCCATGCCCGTTTTACCCATATGCAGGACGGCACGCAGGAAGACTGGGCGATCATCGCTGCAGATTTCAGCGCCTATGCCCGGCAATTGCCCAAACGGATCGTGGCGCACCTGAAATTATTGGAGGGGGATTTCGGCGGTTTCCCGGTGGATCGTCTGACCCACTCCCTGCAAACCGCCAGCCGCGCATGGCGCGATGGTCGCGACGAAGAGTACGTGGTCTGCGCGCTGCTCCATGACATCGGAGACACACTGGGCTCCTACAATCACCCGGACATCGCCGCGGCGATCCTCAAGCCATTCGTCAGCGCCGAGAACCTGTGGATGGTGGAGAAGCATGGGATTTTCCAGGGCTATTACTTCTTTCATCACCTGGGCATGGACCGGCATTTACGCGAGCAATTCAGCGGTCATCCGCAGTATCAGGCGACCATCGAATTTTGCGCCCGGTATGATGCGGCGGCGTTCGATCCGGCGTACGACACGCTACCGCTGAGCTTCTTCGAACCGATGATGGAGCGGTTGTTTGCGCAGCCGAAGAACTCGATTTACAAGGCGGCGATGGAAGAACACGCGCCAGCCTGACAGGTCTCAGGGGGACCGCTTCGCGATGAGGTCGGCCAATACACCCGATTTTTAAGCCGGCTCCGCGACCTTCACCGCCTTCAACTCCGCCTCCCGCGCCTGGGCATCGGCCAACCGATACAGCTCGATCGACCCATCCCAATGCTCGATCAGCGCCGTGCACGACTCCACCCAATCCCCGCAATTGAGGTAATCCACCCCGCCGACCTTGCGAATCTCGGCATGGTGAATGTGCCCGCACACCACACCGTGCAACTCGCGTTTGACGCATTCGTGGGCGATGGCTTCTTCAAAATCGCTGATGAAACTGACGGCGGTCTTGACCTTGTGCTTGAGGTACGCCGACAGCGACCAGTAGCCATAGCCATAACGGGCACGCCAATGGTTGAGCCAGCGGTTGAGCGTCAGGGTGAATTCGTAGGCCGAGTCGCCAAGAAAGGCCAGCCAGCGGTGGTAGCGGGTGATCACGTCGAACTGGTCGCCGTGGATCACCAGCAAATGACGGCCATCGGCGGTCACGTGCACGGCTTCGTCCACGAGTTGGATATTGCCCAGTATCAGCTTTGAATAACGGCGCAGGAATTCGTCATGGTTGCCGGTGACGTAGATCACTTCGGTGCCACGCTTGCTCATGGTCAGCAGGCGACGGATTACATTGGTATGCGCCTGTGGCCAATACATGCCGCTGCGCAGTTTCCAGCCGTCGATGATGTCGCCGACCAGGTAGACCTTGTCCGCGTGGTAGCCCTTGAGAAATTGCGACAGGTGTTCGGCCTGGCAGTCCCGGGTGCCCAAATGCACGTCGGAAATCCATAAGGTCCGCACACGTTGCTTACGGCTGGGTTTGGCGAGCTCGGCGCTGGTCATGGGCAACCCTCAGGACAAGTTTTGGCAAGCTTGCACCGGTCGGGTGAATTGCCCATGACAATCGCAAGTCAGTCCCGTGACAACGTGCGAACGCATCCCTCGGTGTAGACTGGCGACCTCACTCATCAAATCGCCATGAGACCTGCGATGAGACCGATCCTCACGCTACGCCAGTACACCCACGACCTGATCGTCCACAGCCACGACCACGCACAACTGGTGTTTGGGCTGTCGGGCGCGCTGGATTTCGAGGTCGACGGTCGTGGCAGTCAGGTGGTGCAACAGAGTTTCGTGGTCGTGCCGTCCGGTTTTCATCATGCCTGCGGCAGCGCCAATGGCAGTCGTTGTCTGGTGCTGGATGTGCCGAGCGATCAATGGGTTTCGCAGTCCCTTGGCGATCACGCCGAGGCCAGCCGCCGCATGCTCGACAACGCTGGGCGCCTGTCGCTGGACGCGGGGCAAAGCCAGCTGGTGAGTTGGCTGGCAGGCAGTCAGATCAGTGATCCGCTGATCGCCCAGCAAGGCGCGGTGCTGTTGCTCGCCAGCCTTAACAATGCCAAACCTGACAGTGTGGGCGGTCGGCGTCTGCCTTATGCGGCGCTGAATGCGCACATCGATCAATACGCGGCCTATCCACTGCAAGTCGCCGATCTGGCGCGCATTGCCGGGCTGTCCAGTGCGCGGTTGCATGCCCGGTTCGTGGCGGAATGCGGACAGACGCCGATGGACTACATTCGCAGTCGTCGGCTGCACATTGCCGTGGGCTTGTTGCGGGATTCAGCACTGCCCATTGGCGAAATCGCCTGTCGGGTCGGCTACAGCTCGCAGAGTGCGTTCGCCGCGGCGGTGTTGCGTGAGTTCGGCGCCTCACCGGGAAAAATACGGCGCGAGGCTGGCGACAAATGACGCGAGTCTGGCGACAGACATAACCGGCTCGGCACGATTCAATGTAGGAGCTGCCGAAGGCTGCGATCTGTTGACCGTGCTTTTTGAAGATCAAGATCAATAGATCGCAGCCTTCGGCAGCTCCTACAGGGGTCGACGGTTGTCGGCCGGGTTCGATACATTTATCAAGGATTGCAATGACTCCCCGTACCGCCCTTGGCGCTCTGCATATCGGTGCACTGATGTTCGGCCTGACTGGCGTATTCGGCAAACTCGCCGCTGCTTCGCCGGCCATCATCGTGTTCGGCCGTGCTGCGTTTGCCGTCCTTGCCCTGACGTTTTTCGCACGGTTCGCCAGCAATACCCGCTGGCAGAAACTCGACGCCGCGGACCTGCGCCGCCTGCTGCTCAGCGGCTTGCTGCTGACCGGGCACTGGGTGAGTTTCTTCATTGCGGTGAAGGTAGCCGGGGTGGCGATCGCGACCCTGGGCTTTACCAGTTTCCCGGCGTTTACCGTGATCCTCGAAGGGCTGATTTTCCGCGAGCGTATCCGCGCCAATGAAATCCTGCTGGTGGTGCTGGTCAGTATTGGACTGGTACTGGTCACACCGGATTTCGATCTGGCCAGCGGCGCCACCACTGGACTGTTGTGGGCGGTGGCTTCCGGCTTGCTGTTCGCCCTGCTGTCCCTGACTAACCGCGCCAGCTCCGGACGAGTCCCGCCGGTGCAGGCTGCCTTGTGTCAGAACGTGGTGGTTGCGATCTGCCTGCTGCCGGTGGCGACGCCGCAGTTGAGCGAAGTGCGCGCCATCGACTGGCTGTGGATCGGCCTGCTCGGGGTGTTCTGCACCGGCGTCGCCCACAGCCTGTTCGTCGCCAGCCTGGCAGTGATCAAAGCCCGGACCGCGTCAGTGGTGTTTGCTCTGGAGCCGGTTTACGGCATCACCCTGGCCTGGCTGTTGTTCGATGAAAACCCGACCCTGCGCATGCTGATCGGCGGCGCATTGATCCTCGTGGCCATCGTGGTTTCCAGCCGGTTGTCCGGCAGCTCAAGCAAGAACGCCGTGGCGGCACAAGCCCCATCTCACTGAGCGCGATCGTTGTGGCCCAGGTCGCGGTCCGGATCGATCTGATCGCGGACCCGCTGCTTGAGCACCTTGGCCTCGGGAAAACCACCGTCGACCTTGCGCTCCCAGAGCTGCACATCGTCACAGAAAATGTGAAAAACCCCGCCGGTGCCGGGCACCAGAGACACTTTGCCCAGGTCGTCGCCGAAGGTGCTGAGCAGTTCCTGGGCCAGCCAGGCGGCGCGCAACAGCCATTGGCATTGCGTGCAATAGGTGATGACGATTTCCGGTTTACGTGCGGTCATGATTGGCGAAGTTCCTGAGCCTGAGGGGCAATAGCGGTAAAGTGCGCTTCAGCCTCGACGTTGTTAATGGTGCGGACGAGCAGGCGATTTCGCAGGAGCGAGGCCAGTGTTATCGAATACCGGCCAACAGCGTCCGGGCCGTCTCCTTGAGCGGTTCATCGCCTTCCTTGAGCAGCTCGTTAAGCAACTCGATGGCACTGTCCAGATCGCCGTCGTCGATGCAGGTCTGGGCCTGTTCAAGTTTACCCGCGCTGCTCGGCCCCGCCGGTTCAAGATCCATCAATTCAGCATTCAGCGGCTCAAGCTCCAGCGGCTGGCCGGGATCGCTGAACTCGTTGAGAAAGGTCTCGTCCAGAGATTGGGCGTCAGGTTCGGCGATCCATTCAAGCTCGGGTTCGTCCAGCGTCGGCTCCTCGGGCATTTCGAAAACATCGGGCAATACATGCAGATTCGAGGTGAACCCGGGGTCGTCTACCTGCTCTGACTCATTCGACGGTTTAGCGCTGGATGATGGGCTTTCGAAGGGGCTGATCAGGTCCCAATTCGAATCCATCGACAGATCATCGAGGTTCAACTGGAACTCATCGCTCGGTGCCGCTTCAGGGATTGCAGGCATGGGCGGCGCCACTGCCACGGCGGCGACCACCGGTGCGGCGCTGATCAGTTTCGGATGGTGGGCGCGGATGTCCTGAAGTTGCTGTGCATCGAACCCGGCGTCTCGCAGGCTACTTTCCTGCGCGTCATAAGCTTGCACGTCCCCCTGTTTACCGAGGACTTCCAACAGTTGCACGGCCAGATCGGTGCGCTGGGGTTCCCTGATCAACGCATCTCGCAACAAACCGGCCGCCTCGGACAAACGGCCATATGCCAGATAGATACCAACCCCTTCCAGCACGTCGCCTGCGGGAGGCTCTTCGGCCGATCCGGCTAGCGGTTGCGGCTGGGACGTCGGCCTGATCGGTTCTGCGGTACGGTTGAGTACCGGTTCATGACGCGACGGCAGCACGGGTAACGGCTCGGGCTGGACCTGATCCTGAACCTGCTGTCGTTGACGGCGAATGAATACGCCAAACAACGCCAACGCCACTATTGCCAGCATCCCGATGATCAACAGCCATGGAGTCGGTTCAGACTCCTCAGCTACAACGGGCACCGGTGCCGTCACCTGGGGCACGACCGGCTCTAACGATGCCTGTTTGACTTCCGCCAATTGGGTTTGCAGCTCGATCACCTGCTTTTTCTGACCGGCGATCTGCTCGTCCTGCCCCTGAAGCTTCGCATTGAGTTCATCAATGGTCTTTTGCAACTGTTGGTTCTGCAGCACGCTGGCGGCCAGTTGCTCGGCACCAGCATCATTCGCAGGCGCGGAAGCTGGTTTATCGACATCAGGCTTGGGCGCCGCCTTCGCAGCAGGTGGCGGTGCAACAGCCGGTTCGACGGACGGGAACGCGGAAGACTGAGGGCGCGGCGCGGGGTCGTCGTTGGCGGGAACAATGCCCGGCGAACCCGGCGGATCGATCAGCACGGTGTACTCGCGCAGCAGACGCCCGTTGGGCTGATTGAGCTGCACCAGAAAATTCAGAAAGGGTTCATTGACCGGTTTGCTGGAAGTTACCCGGATCAGGCTGCGGTTGCCCCGCAGGATCGGTGTGAACTTCAGGTCGGTGAGGAAGAACACCCGCTCGACACCGGCGCGACTGAACTCGTCCGCCGTCGCCAGGCTGACCGACAGCTCGCCCTCCTCCAGACCACCGGCGTCCACCAGGGCGATGTCGGCATTGAACGGCTGGTTCAACGCCGAATGCTGGGTGATCTCGCCCAGCCCCAGCGCAGGGGCCAATGCCGAGTAAGTGACGGCACCACCGACCAGCAGCAGCCTGGCGCAACACCGCAATACAACGTGCCAACTCTCAAGCATGAGCATCCCTTAGATAACCAGAACCAACCTGTACGTATTCGCACATCCGGTACGAACACTATATTGCCTAGGGGGCGTTCTCAATGAGTTTCCCCTCCGCGTTGTCGCCTTAAAGCGGGCCAGGCAAGGCGCAGGCCGCTGGGAATGGTTGTTCCCTTTCCAAGGCCTGCAACGCAGGCTGGCCCGCTTTAAGGCACAACCCGAAGGGCCGGGCCTGCTGTTGTGCAGGGGTGCGTTGCTCGATGCTTAGTTGGAATGACCAAACCACGCTTCTCGCGCCTTGCCCTGCACAACAGCAGACCCGGCGCGGTGGGGAAACTCATTGAGAACGCCCCCTAGTTCTTTATAGTCTGCCCAACGGGGTATCTCAAAAGTCCGGCGCGTGGTTGTGCCTCAAGATTTTTCCAGGTTGGCCAGGATGTGCCCATGGACTCGCATGCAGACTTTCAAATCCGCCTCATCAACGCCTTCGAACAGTTCGTGGCGCAATTGAGTGGCAATGGTTTCAATTTGTTCGATCAAGGGTCGGGCCGGGGCACAGAGGACGATTTTTTTCGCCCGGCGGTCTTCCAGCACGGATTGGCGCTGCACCAGGCCCTGACTTTCCAGGCTGTCGAGCAATCGAGCCAGGGTGGGCCCTTCGACGCCGACGCTTTGCGCCAGTTCGCGTTGGGTGGGGGCATCATCGAAACGCGCCAGATGCAGCAGCACCAGCCAGCGCGCCTGGGACAGACCCAGGCCAGCCAGTCGGCGGTCCAGTTCGGCACGCCAGCCCCGAGACATCTGGGCCAGTTGCATGCCAAAACGGTGTTGATCGGTTAACGGCATAAAACACTCATGGTTAGACTGAAAATAGAGAAAAACTAATTATTAGTCAGCTAAGCATGACCTTTGGCTATAGGCAAGGTTTGCTCTGTACTGAATCGTTACATCTGTGCCGCAGGTCATTCAGACTTCGAATTCCGACTGCAGGGCGGCACGAACGCAGTACAAAACGCCTTCCGGAACTCTCCCCGCGAACAGCGCGGCAATCTCCGACACGGGCGGCAACTCGCCTTCGCCATCGAGGAAAGCGTCCTGGACTTCGCCCATCAACTCTTCAGGCAAATCCAGCGCCTGTTCCAGTGACAACTGCTGCTTGCCAATCGCCTCGGCGAGCATCGCGTAGACGTTCTTTTCCGAACATTGCAGCTGACCGGCGATCTGCAGGGGTGTCATGCCGGCCCGGGCCAGGGTGATCAGCTCGTGGCGCACATCGGCCACCACTTTCGGCGCCTCGACCTGACCACCGAGCACTTCGAGGAAAGCCTCGCCGTAACGCTCCAGCTTGCGCGCGCCAACGCCGCTGACCGTGGCCATTTCCGCCAGCGAGGTCGGCTGGCTGCGGAGCATTTCCAGCAGTGTCGAGTCGGGGAAGATGACATATGGCGGCACACCGTGTTCTTCGGCCAATTTGCGCCGCAAGGCACGCAAGGCTTCCCACTGTTCGCGTTCTTCACCGCGAACCAGTTGGCTGGCCTGGCTCTTGCTGCTTTTGGCGGTGGTTTGCGGCTTGAGGTCGCGACGCAGTTCCAGGGTCACTTCGCCTTTGAGCAGCGGTCGGCAGGTATCGCTCAGGCGCAAACCGCCGTAGCCTTCGAGGTCGATGTCGGCCAGACCACGGGCAACAAGTTGTCGGAACAAGGAGCGCCATTCGCTCTCCCCCATCGCTTTGCCTACACCGTATACCGACAAATGCTGATGACCGAAGCTGCGAACCTTTTCGTTGTCCTTGCCCAGCAATACGTCGACCAGATGACCGACGCCATAACGCTGACCGGTGCGATAAATCGCCGACAGCGCCTGACGGGCCGGCTCGGTGGCGTCCCAGGTCTGCACGCCATCGACACAGTTGTCGCAGTGGCCGCAGGGCTCGGGCATGTCTTCGTCGAAGTACGCGAGCAGGGTCTGGCGGCGGCAGCGGGTTTCTTCGCAGAGCGAGAGCATGGCGTCGAGCTTGTGCTGCTCCAGACGCTTGTGGCGCTCGTCGCCTTCGGAGTTTTGCAACATCTGCTTGAGCATCACCACGTCTTGCAAGCCGTACGCCATCCAGGCATCCGCCGGCAGGCCATCACGACCGCCGCGACCGGTTTCCTGGTAATAGGCCTCAAGGGACTTCGGCAAATCCAGGTGAGCCACAAAACGTACGTTAGGCTTGTCTATGCCCATGCCGAACGCCACGGTGGCGACCATGATCAACCCTTCCTCGTTGAGGAAGCGCTTCTGGTGATGGGCCCGCGTGTCGTTGGGCAGACCGGCGTGGTACGGCAGCGCCGGGAAACCTTGCTCGCTGAGGAACACCGCGACTTCATCAACCTTTTTGCGCGACAGGCAGTAAACGATACCGGCATCGCTGCGCCGCTCGGCGAGGAACGCCAGCAACTGCTTGCGCGGCTGTTCCTTGGGCACGATGCGATAGAAAATATTGGGGCGGTCGAAACTGGATAGGAAGCGCTCGGCATCCTGCAAATGCAGGCGATCGACGATTTCTTCGCGGGTGCGCTTGTCGGCGGTGGCGGTCAAGGCAATGCGCGGGACGTTGGGGAACAATTCCGCCAACTGACCCAGTTGCAGGTATTCCCGACGGAAGTCGTGGCCCCACTGGGACACGCAATGCGCTTCGTCGATGGCGAACAGGGCAATTTCAAGGCTTTGCAGGAAGGCCAGCATGCGCGGCTGAACCAGGCGCTCGGGTGCCAGGTAGAGCATTTTCACCTCGCCGCGCTTGATCCGCGCCGCCAGATCACGCTGTTGCTCAGCGCTCAACGTGGAGTTCAACGCCGCAGCGGCGACGCCCAGCTCTTCGAGGGTGGCGACCTGATCGTCCATCAGCGCGATCAGCGGTGACACCACCACCGCCAGGCCCTCGCGCAGCAGTGCCGGCACCTGGAAGCACAAGGATTTGCCGCCACCGGTAGGCATCAGCACCAGGGCGTCGCCGCCACTGGCCACGCGCTCAATGATTGCACCCTGACGGCCACGGAAACTGTCGTAGCCGAAGATGTCCTTGAGGACGCGTTGAGCCTGTTCGAGCATAAAAACTCCAAAAATCACCGAAACATCCCTGCAAGGCTGGTTCAGAATCATGAAAGCTGCACCGACAAATCGTAAGTGCGCATTGCATGACCCTGCACATTTCAGCCGTGACGCCAGCAGGGCATCACAAAACGCGCGAGTATACCCGACGCCTGTCCGGCAAAGGGTGCCGCTGATAAGACGCACGGGCGCGCAAAAATGCCGCGCGGCTGGCCTGAGCGCTCAAGAAGGCCTAGAATTCCCGCATCGTATATTCCCCAAGGTAGCCCTTTAATGTCCTTCGCTGAGCAACTAACCCGCCTGCAAGTCTTCCTCGACGCCGACGAGCTGCATGACGAGGCGCTGGACTACGTGGCCGCCCACGGCTACCTCACCGCGCTGTCGATCTGTTCCGAAAGCGTTCCCGACCGTGAATGGATCGATGCGCTGTTCGCCGAAGAGCCGCATTACGCCGACGACACCGAGCGTGAAGCGATCGAGTCCACCCTGCTGCTGCTCAAGGCGCACATCGCCCGCCAACTGGCGTCCGACGAAGAGTTCGAGCTGCCGTGCGACCTCGACCTGGGCGACGACCCGGATGATTCCGACCTGCGCGGCTGGTGCATCGGTTTCATGGAAGGCGTGTTCCTGCGCGAAGCAGCCTGGTTCGAAACCGCCGAAGACGAAGTCAGCGAAATGCTGCTGCCGATCATGGTCGGTTCGGGTCTGTTCGACGAACAGCCTGAGTTCTCCGACATCGCGGCCGACGCCAACCTGATGGACGACATGATCGTGCAGATCCCGGAAGCCCTGACCGCGCTGTACCTGCTGTGCAACGCGCCAGACGAAAAACCGGCGATTCTCAAGCCACGTCACCACTAAGGTTTTGCCTATGGACAACCCCATAGGCAACCGCTCCCTGATGTTGCGCTACGTGCTGCTGGCCATCGGCTGGCTGAGCGTAGCGCTGGGGGTGATCGGGATTTTCCTGCCGGTGCTGCCCACCACACCGTTCCTGTTGCTGGCGGCCGCCTGTTTCGCCCGCAGTTCACCGCGCTTCTATCAGTGGCTGGTGGAACATCCACGGCTTGGGCCGTGGGTTCGTGATTATCTGAGTGGCAACGGCATTCCGCTCAAGGGCAAGGTCTATGCGATCGGCATCATGTGGGCAAGCATTCTGCTGTCCTGCTATCTGGTGCCCCTGCCGTGGGCGCGCGGGTTCATGCTGACCAGTGCGGCGCTGGTGACGGTTTATATCCTTCGGCAGAAGACGCTGCACAAATCTTGAGATTGATCGTTCCCACGGTCCCCGTGGGAACGATCATCAACTCTGCGTCTTTCGTCCGACGACCTGCTCTTCCTCGCTGAAAACACCGCCTAGACTTCAGACATCTGCACCCGAGCAGCCAGACATGTCCCGCAGTCTGCGTAGTCCAGGAAGGTCAACGCTCCGACTTCGGTTCGGCGGATGGCTGCTGCTGACGAGTTTTCTGCTGGCAGGGCCAGGCAGCCTCTCGGCTGATCACGACTTTGCGCAGATTCTGCAAACGGTCCAAAAACGCTACGGCCCCCTTGGTCTGGCTCGGGGACGGATCGAGGCCTGGACTCAAATGCTGCAAAGCGAACTCAACTCGCTCGAGCACGAACAACTGAACGCGGTCAATAGCTTCTTCAATCAACAACTGAGTTTTCAAGACGACACACGTATCTGGCATCAGACCGATTACTGGGCCACACCAGTGGAATCCTTGATCAAGGCAGCAGGCGACTGTGAAGACTACGCCCTGGCGAAATATTTCAGCCTGCGTCACCTCGGCATTCCCAGCGAGAAACTGCGCATCACCTACGTCAAGGCCCTGACCCAGAATCAGGCGCACATGGTATTGACCTTCTACAGCAGCCCCACGGCCGATCCGCTGGTGCTGGACAATCTGAGCAACGAAATTCGTCCCGCCTCCCAGCGCAAAGACCTGCTGCCGGTGTACGCCTTCAACGCCGAAGGCCTGTACTTGCCGGCAGCCAATGGCGGCAAACGCAGCAGCGACTCGAAAAAACTGTCGCGTTGGCAAGACGTGTTGAGAAAGATGCAATTTGAAGGGTTCGCCGTGGGCGAAGGCTAGCCGCTATTGCAAGGAGCGTTTTATGTCATTGCGTAAACAGTTGTTTCTCGCCATTTGCCTGTTCTTGCTGGTGGCCTTCGGCGGCAGTTTTTTTGTCAGCCTGGAAAGCTCTCGCGAACAAATGCTCGGTCAGTTGCGCTCCCACGCCCAGGACGCCGCCACGGCACTGGGCCTTTCGCTGACTGAGCAGATCGACGACCCGGCGATGACTGAATTGATGGTCAGCTCGATTTTCGACAGTGGCTATTTCAGCAGCATCCGGGTCGTCAATATTGTGGATGAACAGGTGTTGGTGGAACGTAGCGTGCCAACGCAAATCGAGGGCGTTCCCGGCTGGTTTGTGAGTTTGGTGAACCTGCGTCCACAGGGTGGCGATGCACTGATCATGCGTGGCTGGGAGCAGGCGGCACGGGTCGAAGTGTTGAGCAATCCGCAGTTCGCCCTGGCCAAACTCTGGGACAGCACCCTCGGCAGCCTGATCTGGCTGCTGATTTGCGGCTTGCTCAGCGCGGTATTTGGGGGCTGGTTATTGCGCCGCCAATTGCGCCCACTCGACAAGATGGTCAAACAGGCTGAAGCCATCAGTAAGCGCGAGTTCCGCAGCTTGCCGAAACTGCCGCGCACTCCGGAACTCAAACGCGTGGTGCTGGCCATGAATCAGATGGTGGAGAAACTCAAGGCGCTGTTCGAAGAAGAGGCCACGCGCAGCGAAAAACTGCGGTCCGATGCTTATCAGGACAGTCTTACGGGTTTAGCCAACCGGCGCTTGCTGGATGAGCAACTGGCCGATGAACTACTGGTTTCCGAGCAAAGCCGCGACGGCCATTTACTCATGCTGCGGATCAATGACCTGATCGGTCTCAACCAACGTTTGGGCGGCCAGCGCACCGATACCCTGATCGGCGCTGTCGGCGAATTGCTCAAGCGCCTGACGCAGCCACCGGAACGTCGAACCTGGCTTGCGGCGCGCAATCGCGGCGGTGAATTCAGCTTGCTGACGCCGGGCGTGGACACTAAGGATGCCACCCGCCTGGCCTCCGAAATCAGCGCCACTCTGGAAAACCTGCGCCTGACCGGTGCCAGCGACTGTATGCCGGTGGCGCACCTGGGCGTCGTCGCCTACAACCCCGGTGAACCGGTAAGCGACGTGCTGCTGCGCCTTGATCAAGCGCTGACCCAGGCCCGACAGCACCCCGAGCGGCCGTGGATACACTTGGCCCATTCCGATACCGCTCCGAACCAGTCCCAACATGACTGGCGCAGCTGGATCGACGAAGCGCTGACCGAGGGCAAGCTGCAGCTGTATTTCCAACCGGTGGTGCAATGCGCCGACACCAGCCAGGTGCTGCATCACAAAGTCCTCGCACGTCTGCTCGATCCGCAGGGCGAGGCAATTGCCGCCGGGCATTTCCTGCCGTGGATCGAGCGCCTTGGCTGGGCGGCACGGTTCGACCTGGCGATGCTCGAAACCACCCTCGAATACCTCGCCGCCAACCGTTGGCCGCTCGCGCTGAGCTTGTCCGGCAGCACGCTACGCGATCAGACCCAGCTGAAGCTGATCTGCGACATACTTGAATCACTGCCGGAACTGGCGCCGCTGCTGACCCTGGAAATCGACGAACGCCAACTGCCGCCCCCCGAAGAGCTGCAACGCCTGAGCCATAGCCTGCTCAACACCGGTTATCGCATCGGTTTGCAGCACTTCGGCGGCAGCTTCAGCCAGATCGGCAACCTGACACAACTGGGGCTGGCTTACCTGAAAATCGACGGGGCCTACATTCGGGGTATCAATGAACAGACTGACAAGCGCCTGTTCATCGAGGCAATTTTCCGGGCGACCAACAGTATTGATTTACCATTGATTGCCGAGATGGTGGAGACGCAGGAGGAGCTGGAGGTCATTCGGGAGCTGGGGGTGTTCGGGGTGATGGGAAGACTGATCGGGCCGCCGGAGCCGATGTGAGTCGCAAGGCACGCATCATCAGATACAGCGCGTCATCGTTCATCGCGAGCAGGTGTTCGATGCCGGCACCTCAGGGCCGGCGATCCTCGACTCGCGCCTGACTCTTGCTCCAGTCGGTCAGCAGGCTATAAGCCACGGCCAACAACGTCGGGCCGATGAACAGACCGATAAACCCAAACGCAATCAACCCGCCAAATACTCCGAGCAGCACAATCACCAACGGCAAGTTCCCGCCCCGACTGATCAGGTAGGGCTTAAGCACGTTGTCGACCCCGCTGATGATGAACATCCCCCAAATCCCGAGGAACACCGCCATCCCGTACTCACCCTTCCAGGCCAACCACGCCGTGGCCGGAATCCACACCAACGGCGGCCCCATCGGAATCAGACTGAGCAAAAACGTCACAATCCCCAGCACCAACGCGCCGGGCACGCCGGCAATCAGGAAACCGATCAATGCCAGCACGGCCTGAGCCGCCGCCGTACCGATCACCCCATTGACCACCCGCTGCACCGTGCCCGCCACCAGGTCTATGTAATATCCGGCGCGGTCGCCAATCAGCCGCTCCAGCAACCCATGGACAAACACCGCCAACCGCGGCCCGTCCCGGTAGAAAAAGAACACAAAGACAATACTCAGCGTCAGCTCAAGGATGCCACCACCGATCTGTGCACTGCGCGCCAGCAACCAGTTACCGACCTGCCCCAGGTAAGGCTTGATCGCCAGCATCATCGCCGCGCCTTGCTGATCGATGCTGTTCCAGAGCCCCACCAACCGCTCGCCGACCAAGGGAATACTGCCCAGCCAGATCGGTGCTTCAGGCAGACCGTCGACTTGCACATCCTTGATGAACGCCGTGGCATCGCGTACATGATCCGCCAGGTTGAAGCCCAGCCACACCAGCGGTGCTGCCACCAACAGCATCCAGCCCAGCGTCAGTAACAGCGCCGCCAGGGATTCACGGCCATTGAGCCAACGGGTCAACAAACGCATCAACGGCCAACTGGCAAACGCCAGCACCGCGCCCCAGAACAGCGCCGACCAGAACGGCGCCATCACCCAGAAGCTCGCGCCAAACAGCACCAGGAGCAGAATCTGCACCAACAGCCGATCGTTATTGGGCATGTAATGTCTCGAAAAAGTCAGTCAACGAAGAGTAGGCGAACGCGCCGAACGCGCTCGCCCAATTGAAGCTTATCGCAACAGCTCGAAGTGCAGGCCAGAGCCTTCGACGCTGCCGGTTTCCATCCGTGCCGACCGCACGCCCTGGGCGATCAG
The DNA here is from genome assembly GCF_031570575.1 of Pseudomonas sp. JL3. Taxonomy (NCBI): domain Bacteria; kingdom Pseudomonadati; phylum Pseudomonadota; class Gammaproteobacteria; order Pseudomonadales; family Pseudomonadaceae; genus Pseudomonas; species Pseudomonas sp. JL3. Next base: position 38,673 of record NZ_JAKWJK010000010.1, on the reverse strand, counting down.
CGCCTGGCGCCAGGCTTCGGCATTGGGCCCCGAAACATTGACGCGCAACGTGGTGTCCAGGTTCAGGCCTCGGGAAATCAAACGCAGCCAGGTGTCGTCTGGGTCCCCGTCGAGTTTGGGGAAATCAAGTTCACCGGTGCTTTTGAGCTGTCGCAGCAAGGTCGCGGAAGTTGGCAGCAAATCGCCCAATGGTGCGGCAGCGTCGAACTGCTCGACGTGCAGATAGGCTTTGCGATTGCCGCGAGTGATGCTGTAAAGCGCCACCAGCGTGTTGTCTTGAGGGGCTGCCAGACGCAGCAGCAAATAGGCCTGCTGGTTATCGGCGCCATACAGCTTGGCATTGCCGAAGACTTCATTGGCCCACAGGCTGCTTTCGCCGCAATCACGTGCCTGACACCAGAACAGCAACTCGGCGCCCTGCTTTTGCAACGCTTCGCGGGCGGCGGTGAAGGCATCGATAGAGGAATGCTCCGGTGGCAACTCGTAGGTGACCGAGGTGGCGTGCCCACGGGCACTGACCTGGCCGTCGAAGCGCAACTGACCGCTGATCTTGCGGATCGAACCCAGCGGGTAAATCCGCTCGAGCTCGACAGCCGGGCGATAGTCGACGATCTGCGCATCGACCATACGCGGAACGATCGGCAGGTCCTGACTGCCAGGGATATCAGCAGCAAATAAAAGAGGACTGAAACAACACAGCGCCAGCAGAGTGAGTGAACGCATGGATAGACTCATCGAATCAGCATGGCCTGGGCACCCTTGATGACACTGTCGTCATCGATGCGCTCGGGCACCAGTAAGCCGCGTTGTACCGCAGGGCGCGCCTCCATTGTAGCCATCCAGCGCTGCAGGGCTGACAAGCCATCCACCGCGACACCAGACCATTCATGGCCACGGACCCACGGATAAGTGGCAATGTCGGCAATGCTGTACTCGCCCGCGAGAAACTCTACGGTTTGCAGACGTGTGTCGAGCACTTCATACAGGCGCCGGGTTTCGTGTTGATAACGGTCGATGGCCCCCTGGAGTTTTTCCGGGAAATAACGGAAAAACACGTTGGCCTGGCCCTGCATCGGGCCGATTCCGCCCATCTGGAACATCAGCCACTGCAACACCACCGAGCGCCCCTTGGGGTCTTGGGGCAGCAGTTTGCCGGTCATCTCGGCGAGGTAAATCAGGATCGCGCCGGACTCGAACACGGCGAAATCGCCATTGGCACGGTCGACAATCGCCGGAATCCGCCCATTGGGATTGATCTTGAGGAAGTCCTCGGATTTCTGTTCCTTTTTGTCGAAACTCAGGGCATGCACCGTATAGGGCAGGCCGAGTTCCTCGAGCACGATAGAGACCTTGTGGCCATTCGGGGTCGCAGCGGTGTACAGATCTATCATGGTTGTCTCCCATTTCAACCCGCCCAGCCTCGACAGTTGCCGGGCTCAAGTCAAGGAACGGCGAAGAACCGATTGAAACAGTCTGCGACAAGGTCGGCACCGGGTTCGTCATTCAGGTGCAAATGATGGCCGCCAGGCAACTGTTCACGGCTAAAGGGTAGACGTTCCAGCAACTCGGGATGTTTGGCGAGCATGCCGTCAGCCGCGACCACCAGGTGTGCCGGGCAACTGACGCGCTGGACGAAAGCCATCGCCTGTTCAGTGGTCAGACGTAGAGGTGATGGAAGGGTCAGGCGATTGTCGGTACGCCAGGTATAACCGCCCGGCACCGGCATCAGGCCACGCTGGGCCAGCAATTCGGCGGCTTCGCGACTGACTGCCACCAAACCTTTCATTCGTGCTTCGATGGCGCGATCGAGGGTGTTGTAGACCGGTTTGCGTTTTTCCCGCAGATCCAGCTGGGCTTGCAGGGCCATGCCCATGCGCTCGGCGGCGTTTTCGCCTTTGTCTGTAGGAGGAATGACGCCATCGATCAAGGCCAGATGGGTCACCCGTTCCGGCAATGACCCGGCCAGCACCAGGGAGACGATCGCCCCCAGGGAATGCCCCAGCAGCGCAAAACGTTTCCACCCCAACTGCTCGGCCACTTGCAGCACGTCGTGCGCGTAGTCCCACAGCGCGTAACCGGCGCCATTCGGCCGATGCCCCGAGTGACCATGCCCGGCCATGTCCAGCGCGATGATGCGCAAACCCTTGAGCTTGGGCGCCAGCCGGGCAAAGCTGTTGGCGTTGTCCAGCCAGCCGTGCAAGGCGATCACCGGCAAACCATCCTCGGGACCGAACAGGTGCGCCGCCAACTCGATATGCGGCAGGCTCAGGCGAACTTCTTCGACGACGCTGTTCATGCGCTTTCCTGTTGGCTGCGACCGTCCCAGCGACTGAACAGATTCTTCAGCAGCGTGGCCGTGTCTTGTGGACGCTCGAGGGGAAACATATGCCCGCCGGGCATGGTCAAGGACTCACCCAGGGGCATGCGCCCGACGGACCGGGCGTGATGGCGCATCACCACGCGGCTCTTGTGCCCGCGAACCACCGCCAGCGGCACTTTCAACTGCCGTGCACGACCGGGGCTGGTGTGGGGCACACCGCGGTAGATGCTGATTTCCGTGGCCGGATCGAAACGCAGGCGCAACTTGCCACCGACATTGTGCAAACCATGTTGCAGATAGGCCTCAAAGCATTCCGGGTCAAAGCCACGGAACAGGGTTTTACCGGCGAAATACAGTCGGGCCGCGTCCAGATCGGCAAACTCTTCCCGTCGTCCCAACGTACGGCCGGCGGGGGTCAGGCGATCGATGAAACCGAAGCGCTTGGCGGCACGGATCACCCATTGATCGGCGCGGGTCAGCACCGGCGAATCGAGCATCACCACGCCGCGATACAGCTCAGGGCAACGCAAGGCGGCATGCAGGTGCAGCACGCCGCCAAAGGAGTGACCGACGCCCCAGACCGGCCCCGGTTGCTGCTTGAGGTGATGAATCAGCTCATCCACCAGATTGTTCCAGTTGTCGTCCGCTGGAAAACGCGGGTCATGGGCGTGCTGCTCCAGATGCGTCACCTGATACTCGGGCGCCAGCGCCGCGAACAACTTGCCGTAGGTTCCCGAAGGAAAGCCATTGGCGTGGGCGAAAAAAATCTGTTGCGACATACCTGCAAATCCATGAGCGAGAACGGGGGTTGATTGTCCGTAAGACCGTGTCCTACAGCAATGACCATAACTGCCAGGAATGGTGGTAGGAGATGTCGCCGCCAAAATTAAAAGATCAAAAGATCGCAGCCTTCGGCAGCTCCTACCGAAGCCTGCGATCTTTTGATCTTGCGGCTTCAACGCGCCGGCGGGTTCTCACCCACCGGCACCACCGCCATGGTCAACCGCGACACACAACTGACCTTGCCCTCATCGCTGCTCAAACGGATATCCCAGACATGGGTGGTGCGACCAATGTGAATCGCCTTGGCCACCGCCGTCACCCGTCCACTGCGCAAGCCGCGCAAATGGTTGGCGTTTATTTCCAGGCCCACGCAATAAAACTTGCTGGCGTCGATGCACAGGAAACTGGCCATCGAGCCAACGGTTTCGGCCAGCACCACCGAGGCGCCGCCATGCAACAAACCATAGGGCTGGTGCGTGCGATGATCAATAACCATGCTTGCGGTCAGGGACTCGTCATCGAAGGCTTCGAAGCGAATATCCAGCACTTCGCCGATGGTGTTTTTCTGGATTGCGTTCAACTGCTCGACGTTGGGAGTGGTGCGCCACAGACTCATCGTTACGTTCCTTTGTTGGAGTTGTTCGTGGCTTAATCCTGCCACAGCACCGCCTCGCTACGCTCGCTCCATTCTTCGAAGCGCGCACCGTAAGCCGCTTCGATCATGTTGCGCTTGATCTTCAGGGTCGGTGTCAGGAAGCCGTTTTCCACCGCCCAACTGTCCTTGACCACCACCAACCGACGCAAACGCTCATGCCTGTCGAGGACGCCGTTGACCTCCTCCAGCAGTTTTTCCAGGCTTGAATGCAAACCCGCCCGGGCTGATCCCTTCGCGTCCTGCTGACCGACCGCCGACAGCACGCACAACCCCAGTGGTGCGCTCAGCCCATCGCCAACTACGCACACTTGTTCGATCCGTGCATGCACCGCCAGGCGATTCTCGATCGGTGCCGGGGCAACGTATTTGCCTTTACTGGTTTTGAAGATTTCCTTCAGACGCCCAGTCAGGCGCAGGTTGCCTTCGGCATCTTCCTCGCCCTTGTCACCGGTGCGCAGGAAACCGTCCTCCGTGAGGGTTTCGGCGGTTTTATCAGGTTCCTTGAAATAGCCGAGCATGGTCGCGCCGCTACGCACCAATACTTCACCAGACGGCTCGATGCGCACTTCGACTTCCGGGCATGGCTTGCCGATCCAGCCAGGTTTGTTCTGCCCCGGCTGGCCGATGTGGGAATAACCGCAACTTTCGGTCATGCCGTACACCTCCAGCACATCCAGCCCCAGCTTTTGGTACCAGAGCAGCAAGGTCTGCGGCACTGGCGCGGCGCCGGACAAGGCGATGCGCAAGGCGTCCAGCCCCAGCCCGGCGAGGACTTTGTGCCCTACCCGTTTGCCGATGAAAGGCAAGCCGAGCAGGAAGTCGAGGCGTTTTGCCGGAATCTTGCTGTAGACGCCCATCTGGAATTTGGTCCAGATCCGCGGCACGCCAAATAGCGCGGTGGGCCGGGCACGTTTTAGATCAGTGAGGAAGGTATCGAGGCTCTCGGCGAAGAACACGGTTTGCCCGGTGTAGATCGACGCCAGCTCGACGAACATCCGCTCGGCGACGTGGCACAGCGGCAGGTAGGACAGCAGACGATCCGACTCATTCAAGCCGAATAACTGCGTGCCACGGGTGGTGGCGAATCCCAGGTTGCCGAAACTGTGCATCACGCCTTTGGGTTGGCCCGTGGTGCCGGAGGTGTAAATGATGGTCGCCAGTTGATCGGCGGCGGGTTTGGGGTCGTCCTGAATCGGCGAGCTGCGTTGCAGATCGGCCCAGCTGAAATCGAAGGTGCCGGCCGGGCACAGCGGCAGGCTGACGGTTGGCAGGTCGGGGCTGATCCCGGTGGACATGCCCGGCCAGTCATCCAGCTTGCCAATAAACACCAGCGCGGCTTCGGAGTGAATGAGCACCTGGGCCACGGAATCGGCGGTCAGATTGGGATAAAGCGGCACCGAAACATGCCCGGCCATCCAAATGGCCAGGTCGGCGATGATCCAGTGGGCGCAGTTTTTCGAGATCAGCGCGATATGGCTGCCTTGCGGCAATTCGCGAGCCCGTAGCCAGTGGGCGGCACAGCGTGCCTGATGACCGACGTCGGCCCAGGTCAGCGTCTCGACTTGGCCGCCTCCCATCGGCTGCACCAAAAAGCGTTGGCGGGGATGACGGGCTTCACGCTCGTAAAAGGCGTCCAATGGCAAACGGGAAGCAGCAGACATGCGACTTGCTCCTTTATTTTTTGTCTGGAGCAAGCGTAGTCAACCAAGCAAGTGCTTGGTTGACTATTTCACACAAAAACCATGAATGCCGTCTTTAAAAAAAACGGAACGCCACCGCCCGTGCAGGAGCCAGAGCAGAAGCAAATTACGGGTGTTTTATGCCGTTGAGCTTCATTGCCCCGACCAGCAGTTCGTCGCCCTCAAGCTCCGCCAACCCGGCTGTGCCGACTTTCTCCGGGTCCTGCACATGACCATGCTGCAAATAGCCCAGCAGGTTACCGACCAGCGGGTTATGGCTGACCAGCAGTGCGTGATCCACGGACACCAACTGCTCCGCCACTGCTTGCGGAAAAGTGTCGGGCTTGAGCCAGTCGACCGTGCGAATCTCCGGCGCAAAACCCAGCGCCGTACGCACAATTTCTGCCGTCTCCAGCGCTCGATGATAAGGACTGGAATAAATGGCGGTGAGCGGCTGGCCGATCAATTGTGCGGCAGTACGCAACACCTCTTCACGACCCTTGACGGTCAAAGTCCGCTCGGAGTCCGGGCGAGTACCGTGAGGTTCAGCTTCACCATGACGCAATACCCAGAGTTTCATAGTTTTGGCTCCTCATCTCGGGCCGGATGCGGTGCTGGCGCCACAACGTGCGGGGCTTCACCTTCCGGTGTACGGGGCGTCGGCCAATCGGCGAACGGCCAAGGCTTCTGGTCGCTGTGAAAGCTGCCGAAACGACCGATCTGGGCCAGAAACTGGCTCAGGCTGTCGCCGAAGTTCATCAGGCTGGCGCTCGGTGCGCCATATATCAAACGATAGATCAGCTGCACCAGTACTACTGCGCCAAGGATCAATTGCGCCACTTGCCAGACCAGCACATAAACAATCATCCACAGCACCCGCAGCAGGATGGATTCGTACTTGGCTTCTACTTTCGGATCATTCATGTCTTGCTCCCTGCCCTGTAGATGGGGTGTTTAGTTGAAACCGCTGGTGGAGATAAAGTCGACGTCGGTTTTAGGCTCGGCACGCATCAGTAGACCGATGACCTGCTCCAGCGTGCGCCCTTCGAAGAGGATGGCATGCAATCCGGCGACCAGCGGCATATACACGCCCGCTTCCTGCGCCTTGGCCTTGAGCACCTTGAGGGTGTTCACGCCTTCGGCGACTTCGCCAAGACGCGCCACCGCATCCTCAAGGCTCAAACCCTGGCCGAGGGCAAACCCGACCTGATAGTTGCGGCTTTTCGGCGACGAGCAGGTGACGATCAAATCGCCGACCCCCGCCAGCCCCAGGAACGTCATCGGGTTGGCGCCCTGACTCACCGCGAAGCGGGTCATTTCCGCCAGTGCCCGGGTGATCAGCATGCTCTTGGTGTTTTCACCCATGCCCAATGCCACCGCCATGCCGGCGATGATGGCGTAGACGTTTTTCAGCGCCCCGCCCAGCTCCACACCAAAGCGGTCGGCGCTGGCGTACACACGAAAGGTCTTGCCATGCAGCGCTTCCTGAACCCTTTGGCAAAGCTCTTCGTCTTCACTGGCGACCACCGTGGCGGTCAGCGCGTGTTCGGCGATTTCCCGGGCCAGATTCGGCCCGGACAGTACGCCGATGCGCGCTTGCGGAGCGATCTCTTCAAGGATCTCGCTCATCAGCTTGAACGTATGGGCTTCGATGCCTTTGGTCAGGCTCACCAGCAGTTTGCCGCGCAAACGGTCGGCGTACGGAACCAATACCGAGCGTAGCGCGCTGGACGGCAGTGCGACAAAACACAGGTCGCAGGCCTCCAGGGTGGCTTGCAGGTCCGTGACCGCTTCCACCGCCGGAAGAATCTTGATGCCTTTGAGGTAACGCGGGTTCTCGCGATTGACCCGAATGGCCTCGGCCTGTTCGGGGTCGCGCATCCACAGTCGGACCTGATGCCCATTCTCGGCCAACAGATTAGCCACGGCGGTACCAAAACTTCCGCCTCCCAGGACCGCAATTGGGCGCTGTTCAGTCATATGCAATCTGTTAATCCATACCAGTGGCGATGCCGGCATTATACGGAGCGGCCCGGTCGCGGCCAGCCCCAGCGTCAATTACCGACACTTGTAGGAAGAAGACCAAGAAAACCGAGGAAAATGCCCACAACGTGACTGGAAAAGTCTTTGCGCTCGGTTAACATGCGCGCCAACTAATCGCTATCAAGGCCGCGCCGTGTCTTTTGGCTTTCCCCGTCCTCGCTCGCCGCTGGTATTGGCGCTGGTCTTCAGCTCGCCATTGCTGGCCGACGACCTGTTCCTCGACAATGATCCGCTGCCGCAAGTACTGACGGCGACGCGCCTGAAGCAGTCGCCTGCGGCCGTGCCGGGGAGCATGACGGTGATCGACAGCGAACTGATCAATGCCAGCGGCGCGCGGGACATCAGCGAGTTGCTGCGGCTGGTGCCGGGGATGATGGTCGGCAACATCAGCGGCAATCAGGCGGCGGTGAACTACCACGGCACCAACGCCAACGAAGCGCGGCGCATGCAGGTGTTGATCGACGGCCGCTCGGTGTACCGCGCAGGCCTGGCCACAGTGGACTGGAGTGATATTCCGGTGGCCATGGAAGACATCGAGCGCATCGAAGTTTTCCGTGGCCCGAACACCGTCAGCTACGGCGCCAACGCGCTGATGGCGGTGGTCAACATCATCACCCGCAAACCGGCCGACAGCCACGGCACGCGGCTGAAAGTCACCCGTGGCCAGCGCGGTATCAACGATTTCTACGCCAGCCAGGGCATGGGCTGGGACAGCGGCGATTTGCGCCTGTCGCTGTCCGGCCAACAAGACGATGGCTTCGACTCGGATCGCACCGGCGCCGATTACCGCGACAGCCGTCGCTTGAACCGCTTCAGCCTCGCCGTCAGCCAGACGCTCAATGAAAACCAGAGCATCGACTGGCAACTGAATGCCAAGGACGGGACTAACCAGCGGCCCTATACCTACCGTCCGGTGTTCTCAGGGATTACCGCTGCCGGGAACAATTCCGACGTCATCGCCAAGGACTATGCCGGCTCACTGCGTTGGAACCTGGACATCAACCCCAATCACAGCCTTTATATTCAAGGCTCTGCGCAACATTGGGATCGCCAGCAGACCTGGCGTGCCTGCGATGCCGAGATCTCGTTCAGCCCGGAGCTGACCCAACTGTGGCAACTCAACCCCAACTACACCGAACGCCTGGCGCGCAACATCGAACGCTACACCGGTTCCGGCGCACCGGCAGGGACTGCGGCTGAGCGTGCGCTGGGCAATCAGGTACTCAGGCAATGGCAAAACGGCGCCCGGCAAACCCTCTGCGGCGACATTGACCAGAGCGCCCGGGAATCGCGCTACGACCTCGAACTGCAAGACACGCTTAGCCTGTCCGACAGCCTGCGACTGGTCAGTGGCATGAACTATCGTTACGACCGGGCAGATTCCGAGACCTACTTCAATGGCACGCTCGACGACACCACCTGGCGGGCGTTCGGCCAACTCGAGTGGCGCGCCACCGAGCACTGGTTGCTGCAGGGCGGGGCGATGTACGAAGACACGCAATTGACCGGCAACTCGCTGACCCCAAGAGTGGCGGTCAACTACCTGATAAACCCGCGTCATGGCTTGCGCGCCGTGTATTCGGAAGCCATCCGTTCGCCGGACATGTTCGAGAACAGCGTCAACTGGAGCTACCAGGTCACCAACCTGCGACCCAGTGCCTACGGCCAGTCCAGCGCTCGTTATTTCGTCAAGACCCGTGGCCCGGGCGACCTCGAACAAGAACGCATGCGCTCCCGGGAGTTGGGCTACAACGGCTACTTCGCAGAGTGGGGGCTGGCGGTCGACGTGAAGCTGTTCTACGACGAAATCACCGGCATGATCAGCGAACCGCTGCGCAACAACCAATACATCGCCAGCAACTCGAACAGCTCGCGCTTCACCGGGACTGAAACCCAGCTGGATTGGCGCGTCAGCAGCGCCGATCGTTTGCGCCTGACCTATGCCTACGTCGATGCCGAGGCGAGCAACCCGCTGGATGCACAACAGACTGCGCGCAACAGCGGCTCCGTCGGTTGGCTACGCAGTTGGGGCCAGGGCTGGAACAGCGCGCTCTTTTACTATGGTGCCGACGCCCTCAACGGTTATCGCTTCGAACGGGTCGACACCCGCATCGCCAAACGCATCGGTTTGGGCAAGGCCAATCTGGAATTGGCCGGGGTCCTCCAGCAACGCCTCGACAATCAGCCCACCACCTTCGTCGACAACAACTACGACGATCGCCGGGTGCTCTACTTCAGCGCGGAGCTGGAGTTCTAAGATGCTGAATCGCCCGTCACCAAAGACGCCAACCCTTGGCCGCCTGCTGGCCGGGGTGTGCCTGGTGTTTACCGGGTTGCTGTGCACTCTGCCGGCACGGGCCGCCGACATTCTGCTGACCGGCGCCGAGGACAATCCCGGCGTGCAGTCTTTCGTTCAAGCCCTCAGCGAGTTGCGCCCCACCGACAATGTGCGCTTCCAGCCTGTCGCCAGCCTGCCGGCGCCAAGCCAACTGGCCGTCGACATCCGCCTGATTCTGCTCGACTTGCCCAGCCTCGACTGGCGCCTGCAAGACGCCCAAGGCCCGGCGACGCTGGTGCTGCGCATCAGCCGTCTGCAAGCCCGCCAACGCTTGGGCAATGACCTGCCCCCGCACCTCAGCCTGCTCTGGAGCGATCCGCCGCTGGAGCGACAATTGCGCCTGACCCGACTGCTTCTGCCTGAGGCCCGGCGGATCGGCGTACTTTTCCACAGACACAGCGAATTCCTTTTGAAAGAACTGCGTCAGGCCGCCCTGCCCCTGGGCCTTGAAGTGGTCACCGAGCGTTGGGATAACACCCATGACAGCCGCCCCTTGCAGGCCCTGCTGAAAAACAGTGATGTGTTGCTGGGCCTGGACGACCCTGATCTGTACAACCCCAAAACTGTGAAAAACCTGCTGCTCAGCAGCTATGCGCGGCAATTGGCGCTGATCGGTCCCAACGCAGCCTTCGTCAGGGCCGGCAGCCTGGCCAGCACTTACAGCGACCAGAACGATTGGCTGAAGATTCTCGACGAGCTGCTCGACCGCCCCTCGAACACCTGGCCGCGTGCGCTTTATCCGCAACACTTCAAGGTCTTAAGCAATCCTCAAGTGGCTCGTTCATTAAGTATTGAACCAATAAATGAAGCGTCTGTCGCAACACAGCTGGCCGAAGGAGAACGCCGCCCATGACCTTCCGTCGCGGTTGGGACATCAATACCCGCACCCAGATCATCAGCCTCGGCCCAGCCCTGTTGCTAACGTTAATACTGATCAGTTTTTTCACCTTCGTGCGAATCCAGGACCTGCGCCAGGAACTCAATCACACCGGTCAACTGATCGCTAATCAACTGGCGCCGGCCACCGAATATGGGGTGATTTCAGGCAACAACGAGGTGCTTGAAAGCTTGCTCAAGGCCACCCTGGCCACGCCGAATGTGCGCTTTCTGGAAGTACAGGACAGTACCAACCGGATTCTGGTGTATGTCGAGCAACCGTCGGAAGCGCACCACCGCTCGCATCAGGTCGAAGTGTTCCAGGCACCGGTGCGTCTGCAACGCATCGCGCTCAACAATGACTTTTTCCAGAATAGTCGTACCGTCGCCAGCGCGCCGGGCGAGGATTATCTAGGCCGGGTGATCGTCGGCCTGTCCAATGACGCCTTCAACCAGCGCCAGCAGGAAATCCTCCTCAAGGCCGGGATCCTCGCCTTGTTCGCTCTGCTGTTTACGTTCCTGCTGGCTCGGCGTCTGGCTGGCAGCCTGTCGCAACCGATCCACGACATCGGCAATGCGGTCAAGGCGATCCAGGAAGGCGACTACAAAACACCCCTGCCGATTGTCGACGACACCGAACTGGGCGCCCTGTCGCAACACATCAACAACCTTGCCCAAGGCCTCGAACAAGCCAGTCGCGAACAGCATCAGGCCATGGCGCAATTGATCCAGACCCGCGAAGAAGCGGAAAAGGCCAACAATGCCAAATCCGATTTCCTGGCGATGATGAGTCACGAACTGCGCACGCCTATGAATGGCGTACTGGGCATGCTGCAACTGCTGGAAACCACCGAGATGACCGAGGAGCAGATCGAGTACGCAGCGCTGGCCTCGGAATCCACCGAACACCTGCTCAAAGTGATCAACGACATTCTCGATTTCTCGCGCATCGAGCGCTCGGAACTGGAGCTGGAGCACATTCCGTTCAATCTCGCGGATCTGATCAGCAGTTGCGCCCAGTCGTTCCAGCACAGCGCGGTGCAACGCGGGCTCGACCTGCAACTGCGGATACCCGAGGACATGCGCGCCCTTCAGGTTCAGGGGGATCCGACGCGGATTCGGCAGATTCTGGTCAATCTGGTCGGCAACGCGCTGAAATTCACCGAACGGGGCCGCGTCACGATCGAACCGCAGTGGCAGTCCCTGGACCACGAACTGTTGTGGTTCACCTGCACCGTACGTGACAGCGGAATCGGCATCCCGGCCGAAAGCCTGGAGTTGATGTTCAACGCGTTCCAGCAGGCCGACAGTTCTATTTCAAGACGTTACGGCGGCACCGGACTGGGGCTACCGATTGCCCGCACCCTGGCTGAGCGGATGGGCGGCACCTTGCGCGCGCAGAGCGAGGAAGGCATTGGCTCGGCGTTTACCCTGGAAATCCCTTTGGCGCTGTATAAGCAGCCACTGCCGGCGCTGATCCCGCGAGGACATACCGGTAATGACCACGGCGAAGGCCGCAATGTGCTGCTGGTGGAGGACAACCCGGTCAACCGTACCGTTGTTGAAGCAATGTTGCGCAGTCTGGGCTTTACTGTCAGCGTCGTCACCGATGGTGCACAAGCAGTGCGTAGTGCCGAGAGCATGATTTTTGAAGCGATTCTGATGGACTGCCGACTGCCGGTCATCGACGGCTACGAGGCCACCCGACAGATTCGCCGATTACCCGGCTGCACTGACGTGCCGATCATCGCCCTGACGGCCAATGCCTTGCAGGGCGACCGTGAAGCCTGTTTATCAGCGGGAATGAACGATTACCTGGCCAAGCCCTTTAAACGCACTGATCTGCAGCAAATTCTGCAGCGATGGGTGCAGTAGTACAGGCCTTTCGGCTATCTGCGACTGGCGTGAACGACGAAAGTGCGGCAGTCTTAGGCACCCGAACAGGCCCGAAAAGGGGCTTGAATAATAATTTCAGTGCACAAGTGTACATTCATGTCCTTGGTGCTGTGACTTTCACCACAACGCAATAGTCTATGAGTAGGCTGCTGACTCGAGGCATGAACGCTTCGATCGGCCGGGAAGATTCGCCCCACCCTGCCGCATGGACTATTGAGGAGCTCGCATGACCAAACAAAACGCCTTTACTCGGGAAGACCTGCTGCGCTGCAGTCGTGGTGAGCTGTTCGGCCCAGGTAACGCGCAACTGCCCGCCCCGAACATGCTGATGGTCGATCGCATCACTCATATCAGCGAAGAGGGTGGCAAGTACGGCAAAGGTGAATTGGTCGCCGAGCTGGATATCACTCCAGACCTGTGGTTCTTCGCCTGCCACTTCGAAGGTGATCCGGTGATGCCGGGCTGCCTGGGCCTCGATGCCATGTGGCAACTGGTCGGTTTCTTCCTCGGCTGGCAAGGTCTGCCGGGCCGCGGTCGTGCCTTGGGTTCGGGCGAAGTGAAATTCTTTGGCCAGGTACTGCCGACGGCCAAGAAAGTCACCTATAACATCCATATCAAACGCGTCCTGAAAGGCAAGCTGAACATGGCCATTGCCGATGGTTCGGTGACCGTCGACGGCCGCGAAATCTATACCGCCGAAGGCCTTCGGGTCGGCGTTTTCACCTCCACTGACAACTTCTAAGGGTTATCCGCATGCGCCGCGTCGTTATCACTGGTCTGGGCATCGTTTCGTGCCTGGGCAATGACAAAGAGACCGTCTCCGCTAACCTGCGTGCAAGCCGCCCTGGTATCCGGTTCAACCCGGAATATGCCGAAATGGGTCTGCGTAGCCAGGTTTCCGGCTCCATTGACCTTCCCCTCGAAGAGCTGATCGATCGCAAGATCTATCGCTTCGTCGGCCACGCGGCGGCTTACGCCTACCTGGCCATGAAAGATGCCATTGCAGACTCCGGCCTGACCGAAGAGCAGGTTTCCAACGTGCGTACCGGCCTGATCGCCGGTTCCGGCGGCGCGTCGACCTTGAACCAGATGGAAGCGCTGGACATCCTGCGCGAGAAAGGCGTCAAACGCGTAGGCCCGTACCGCGTCACGCGGACCATGGGCAGCACCGTTTCGGCTTGCCTGGCCACCCCGTTCAAGATCAAGGGTGTGAACTACTCGATCTCCTCCGCTTGCGCCACCAGTGCTCACTGCATCGGTAACGCTGTGGAGCAGATCCAGTTGGGCAAGCAGGACATCGTGTTCGCCGGCGGCGGTGAAGAAGAACACTGGAGCCAATCGTTCCTGTTCGACGCCATGGGCGCACTGTCCAGCCAGTACAACGAAACCCCGGAAAAAGCTTCCCGTGCCTACGACGCCAAGCGTGACGGTTTCGTCATTGCCGGCGGTGGCGGCATGGTCGTGGTCGAAGAGCTGGAACACGCTCTGGCCCGCGGCGCGAAGATCTACGCGGAAATCGTTGGCTACGGCGCGACCTCCGACGGCTACGACATGGTCGCCCCAAGCGGCGAAGGCGCCATCCGCTGCATGCAGATGGCCATGGCCACCGTCGACGCACCGATCGACTACCTGAACACCCACGGCACCTCGACTCCGGTCGGCGACGTCATGGAAATGAAAGGTGTGCGTGAAGTGTTCGGCGACAAGGCTCCGGCCATCAGCTCCACCAAGAGCCTGTCGGGTCACTCCCTGGGCGCCGCCGGCGTTCATGAAGCGATCTACTGCCTGCTGATGATGGAAGGCAACTTCATGGCCGGTTCCGCCAACATCGACGAACTGGACCCGGAAGTGGCGGACATGCCAATCCTGACCAAGACTCGCGAAGACGCCACCATCAACACCGTGATGAGCAACAGCTTCGGCTTCGGTGGCACCAACGCCACGCTGGTACTGAAGCGCTGGCAGGGTAAGTAATACCCCGCCGTTTCGCTGCACATAAAAACGCCCCGACTGGTTCGGGGCGTTTTTTTTGTGCCCGAAATAATTAGTCGGGCAAGCGGTGTTCAATCCATCAGGCTCGAACCGCGATTTTCTTCCTCTCAAACATGAAACATTTGTCATGAAACTCAATAGCCTGAGACCGAATGCCGCGTATTTCGCGGGCTGCAGGACTGTTGCCGATTTCGCCAAAACTCCCTGCCCAACTCTGTCGTTTACTTAGCCAGCTAACAGAATATATAACAAAAGCCTGCACACGCCTTGCTGCAGATAACAGAGATTGGAGCTAGCAGATGACTGTAAAAGTAACTGAACGCGACGATTCACATATGTCCCATGAAGGCATCGCCGCCGGTATCCGCATCTGGGATGTACATCAACAAGACCTGCTGGTCGGGATGTTTCACTCCGAAACCGAAGCCCACAAATACAAGGCCGAACTGGAAACACTGGAACAGCAGCGCGAAACACGCTCTGCATGATTCACCGCATTGAAAACGACAAACCCCGCCATGAGCGGGGTTTGTCGTTGTTGCAGTCGCTAACGCCTTACCACATCAGATCGTCAGGGATCTGATAGGCCGCGTACGGATCGTCTTCGACGCTGACTTCTTCTGTCTTCACATTCAGCTGCACGATGCGCTGTGGATCGCGCTCCTGAATTTTCAGGGCCGCTTCACGCGGAATCACTTCGTAACCGCCGGCGTGATGCACGATCGCCAGCGAACCGCTGCTGAGCTTGTTGCGCATCAGGGTGTTGACGGAGATGCGCTTGACCTTCTTGTCGTCGACGAAGTTGTAGTAGTCCTCGGTGGTCAGCTTGGGCAAGCGCGAGACTTCGATCAATTGCTTGATCTGGGCGGCGCGGGCTTTCGCTTCGGCCTTCTCCTGCTGCTGGCGGTTCAACTCCTGGTCGCGCTTGACCTTCTCGGCCATGGCTTCCTGAGCGGCACGCTGCTGGGAGTCATCGAGTTCAATCTGGCCTTTGTGGGCCAGACGTTGCTGCTTTTGCTTCTCTTTGCCGACCTGTTTGGCCTGCTTTTGATTGACCAGCCCTGCTTTGAGCAACTGGTCGCGAAGGGAAATGCTCATGGTGCTTATTTCTCACTTAGGCAACTGCTCAACCGCAGCTGGGCAAATTCTTTTCCTGACGTTTGGCTTCGCCCCACAAGGCGTCCAACTCTTCGAGGGTGCAATCTTCTATGGGACGGTGGGTGTCGCGCAATGCCTGTTCGATAAATCGGAAGCGTCTTTCAAATTTTGAGTTAGCGCCGCGCAGTGCGGTTTCCGGATCGACCTTGAGGTGTCGCGCCAGATTAACCACGGAAAACAGCAGGTCGCCGACTTCATCGGCGATCGCTGCCGAGTCATTGTCGGCCATGGCTTCGAGCACTTCATCGAGCTCTTCGCGAACCTTGTCGAGCACCGGCAAGGCGTCCGGCCAGTCAAAACCGACCTGCCCTGCGCGCTTCTGCAGTTTTGCCGAACGGGACAGCGCCGGCAACGCGGCAGGCACGTCGTCGAGCAAGGACAACTGCTCCGGTGCCGAAGACTTCTCGGCGCGCTCTTCAGCCTTGATCTCTTCCCAGCGTTGCTTGACCTGCTCTTCATTCAGACGCGGGATGTCCAGCGGCGCATACAGATCACCGGTGGGGAACACGTGAGGATGACGGCGGATCAGTTTGCGCGTGATGCTGTCGACCACGCCAGCGAACTCGAAACGTCCTTCTTCCCGGGCCAGTTGGCTGTAATAAACCACCTGGAACAGCAAGTCGCCCAACTCACCCTGCAAATGATCGAAGTCTCCACGTTCGATGGCATCGGCGACTTCGTAGGCTTCTTCCAGGGTGTGCGGGACGATGGTCGCGTAGGTTTGCTTGATGTCCCACGGGCAGCCGTACTGCGGGTCGCGCAGACGGTTCATCAGGTGCAACAGATCTTCTAGTGAATACATCTTTCATTAATCTCTACACACTTGTAGGAGCAAGCGGTGCGGGTAAGTCGGATCGCCGCACCGCTCGCTCCTACAGGTGTCACCATCAATTTCCGTGCAGGTTTCTCACGGTGTGCGGTTACGCCGGGTTTCGATGATGTTCGGCAACTGGGAAATCCGCCCCAGCAACCGCCCCAGTGCATCCAGGCCCGGAATCTCGATGGTCAGGGACATCAACGCCGTGTTGTCCTCTTTGTTCGAACGGGTGTTGACCGCCAGCACGTTGATCCGCTCGTTGAGCAGCACCTGCGACACGTCACGCAACAGACCGGAACGGTCGTAGGCGCGAATGATGATGTCCACCGGATAAGTGAGCACCGGCACCGGGCCCCAGCTGACCTGGATGATCCGCTCCGGCTCGCGCCCGGCCAGTTGCAGCACCGAGGCGCAGTCCTGACGGTGGATGCTCACGCCACGACCCTGTGTGATGTAACCGACGATCGCATCCCCCGGCAGCGGCTGGCAGCAGCCGGCCATCTGGGTCATCAGGTTGCCGACGCCCTGGATCTGGATGTCGCCACGCTTGCCGGGTTTGTAGCCAGTCGCTTTGCGCGGGATCAGTTCCAGCTGTTCGTTGCCGCGTTCCGGCTCGACCAGTTGCTGCGCCAGGTTCACCAGTTGCGCCAGGCGCAAATCGCCTGCGCCCAATGCGGCGAACATGTCCTCGGCGGTCTTCATGTTGGCCTTCTCGGCCAGCTTGTCGAAATCCACCTGCGGCAGGCCGAGACGATTGAGTTCGCGCTCGAGCAAGGTTTTACCGGCCGCGACATTCTGATCGCGGGCCTGCAATTTGAACCAGTGAACGATCTTCGCCCGCGCCCGCGAGGTGGTGATGTAACCCAGGTTCGGGTTCAGCCAGTCGCGGCTCGGAGTGCCGTGCTTGCTGGTGATGATCTCGACTTGTTCACCGGTTTGCAGGCTGTAGTTGAGCGGCACGATCCGCCCGTTGATCTTGGCGCCGCGGCAGTTGTGACCGATTTCGGTGTGCACGCGGTAGGCGAAGTCCAGCGGAGTCGCGCCCTTCGGCAAGTCGATGGCGTGACCGTCCGGGGTAAAGATGTAGACCCGGTCCGGCTCGATATCGACCCGCAATTGTTCGGCAAGGCCACCAATATCGCCCAGCTCTTCGTGCCACTCGAGAACCTGACGCAGCCAGGAAATTTTCTCTTCGTAGTGGTTCGAGCCGGACTTGACGTCGGTGCCCTTGTATTTCCAGTGGGCGCAGACCCCCAGCTCGGCTTCCTCGTGCATGGCGTGGGTGCGGATCTGCACCTCCAGCACCTTGCCCTCGGGACCGATTACCGCGGTGTGCAGCGAGCGGTAGCCGTTCTCTTTCGGGTTGGCGATGTAGTCGTCGAACTCTTTCGGGATGTGCCGCCACAGGGTGTGGACGATGCCGAGCGCGGTGTAGCAGTCGCGCATTTCCGGCACCAGCACGCGAACCGCACGCACGTCGTAGATCTGGCTGAACTCCAGACCCTTGCGCTGCATTTTGCGCCAGATCGAATAGATGTGTTTGGCACGGCCGCTGATGTCGGCATCGACGCCGGTGGCCTGCAACTCGTCTTTGAGTTGGGTCATCACGTCGGCGATAAAGCGCTCGCGATCCAGCCGTCGCTCGTGGAGCAACTTGGCGATCTGCTTGTACTGGTCGGGCTCAAGATAGCGGAAGGACAAGTCCTCCAGCTCCCACTTGATATGACCGATACCGAGGCGGTGGGCCAGCGGCGCGTAAATGTCGAAGACTTCACGGGCGACGCGGTTGCGCTTCTCGTCGTCGGCGGTTTTCACCGCGCGGATCGCACAGGTGCGCTCAGCCAGTTTGATCAGCGCGACGCGCACGTCATCGACCATGGCCACCAGCATTTTGCGCAGGTTTTCGACCTGGCCCTGAGTGCCCAGCACCAGGGATTGACGAGGGCTCAGGCTGGCGCTGATCGCGGCCATGCGCAACACGCCGTCGATGAGTTTGGCGACTACCGGACCGAAACGCTGGCTGACTGCCGGCAACTGGATCTGGCCTTCGCGCACGCCGCGGTACAGCACCGCCGCGACCAACGAATCCTGGTCGAGTTTGAGGTCGGCGAGAATCTCGGCGATCTCAAGGCCCGTGCGGAAACTCGAGGTCCCTTCGGACCACAGATTCTTCGCCGCATTGGCTTGCTGTTCGGCCTCGCGAGCGAACTCGCAGGCTTCCTTCAAGGCTTCGCGATCCAGTGCCGCATCGACACTGACCGCATGATCGAGCCAAGCCTCGAGATTGATACTGCCGTCGGTGTTGATCGGCTGGTGTGCTCTCACCTGTACCATCTTGCTTTACCTTCCCTACGACGCAGATTCAATGCGTCAAATCGCTGACCTTTGCTGCCCGTGTGCACTCGCGGGGCTAAGACGAATGCGCTTTGCACGAGCGGGTCAGTCGGACCAGACGAGCCGTCCTAGCTCGCTTCAAATAACGCCATGGCCTCGACATGTGCCGTCTGAGGAAACATATCGAGAATCCCGGCACGTTTTAACCGGTAGCCCTGCTTGATCAATTCGACCGTGTCGCGCGCCAGCGTTGCAGGGTTGCACGACACATACACCAATCGTTTGGCGCCCAGGGACGCCAGCTTGCGCACCACCTCAAAAGCACCGTCGCGAGGTGGGTCCAAGAGTACCGCACAAAAGCCTTCATCGGCCCATTCGGCATCGGCCAAAGGCTGGGATAAATCGGCCTGAAAAAACTTCGCGTTATGCAGATTATTGCTGACAGCATTCGCGGCGGCACGCTCGACCATCGCCTGCACGCCCTCCACCGCCACCACTTCACGAACCGCTTTGGCCAGCGGCAAGGCAAAGTTGCCCAACCCACAAAACAGATCCAGAACCCGCTCATCAGATTTCGGCGCCAACCACGCCAACGCCTGAGCGACCATCGCTTCGTTGACCCCGGCGTTGACCTGAATGAAATCTCCCGGCCGATACGCCAGGTTCAAGTCCCACTGTTCAAGGCGATAGCCCAGCGACTGATCGGTCTCGACCGGTTGCGGCTCACCATCGCCATGCAGCCACAACTGGGCTTCATGGAACGCGCAGAATTCCTTGAGGATGGTCATGTCGGCTTCGGACAACGGCGCCATGTGCCGCAGCAATACCGCCAATGACGAACCACTGAACAACTCCACATGCCCCAGCGCCTGAGGTTTGCTCAAGCGCCGCAGCATCTCCGGCAAGCGGGTCATGACCGGTTGCAAGGGCTGTACCAGCACCAGGCATTCGTTGATGGCGACGATGTCCTGACTGCCGGCAGCGCGGAAACCGACTTCGAGTTTTTTCGCTTTCATGTCCCAACGCACCGCCACTCGGGCGCGACGGCGGTAGCCGAATTCCGGACCGCTCAACGGCGCTGCCCACTCATCAGGTTCGACACCGGCAACCCGCGACAATTGCTCGGCGAGCATGCGCTGTTTCAGGGCGAGCTGTTCGTTGTGGGGCAGATGCTGCACGCTGCAACCGCCGCAGCGAGCGGCATGAGCGCACGGTGCCGGGCGGCGCAATTCACTGGCCTGGAACACGCGTTCGGTGCGCGCCTCGACCACTTTGCCGTGGGCACCCAAAACCCGCGCCTCGACTTCTTCACCGGCCAATGCGCCGATGACGAACCAGGTGCGACCTTCGAAAAACGCGATACCGCGACCGTCATTGGCCAGGCGCTCGATAGTCAAGCGCTGCTTTTTGCCGGTCGGGACTTGCGGGGCCTTGCTGCCGCCCGTGGGCTGGAAGCGCAGGCTTCTCTCGTGCTTGGCCATCAGTTGGGCGCGTCGAAAATGCCGGTCGACAAGTAACGGTCGCCACGGTCGCAAATGATCGCGACGATCACCGCGTTTTCAACTTCTTTGGACAGACGCAGCATCGCCGCCACGGCACCGCCCGAAGACACGCCGCAGAAGATGCCTTCTTCGCGCGCCAGACGACGGGTCACGTCTTCGGCTTCGCTTTGTGCCATGTCGACGATCCGGTCCACGCGATCGACCTGGTAGATCTTCGGCAGGTATTCCTGGGGCCAGCGACGGATGCCCGGAATTGCCGAGCCTTCCATCGGTTGCAGGCCGATGATCTGCACGTTGTCGTTCTGCTCTTTCAAGTAGCGCGAAACGCCCATGATGGTGCCGGTGGTGCCCATCGAGCTGACAAAGTGAGTGATGGTGCCCTGGGTCTGACGCCAGATTTCCGGACCAGTGGTGGTGTAGTGCGCCTCAGGGTTGTCAAGGTTGGCAAACTGGTCCAATACCTTGCCCCGGCCTTCCGCTTCCATTCGCTGGGCGAGGTCGCGGGCACCTTCCATGCCTTCTTCCTGGCTGACCAGAATCAGCTCGGCGCCATAGGCCGTCATGGCGGCCTTGCGCTCGGCACTGGAGTTGTCCGGCATGATCAGGATCATCTTGTAACCCTTGATCGCGGCGGCCATGGCCAAGGCGATCCCGGTGTTGCCCGAGGTCGCTTCGATCAGCGTATCGCCGGCATGGATCTGCCCGCGCAATTCGGCGCGGGTGATCATCGACAGCGCCGGACGGTCCTTGACCGAACCCGCCGGGTTATTCCCTTCGAGCTTGAGCAAAAGGGTGTTGCTGGTGGCGCCAGGCAGGCGCTGCAAACGGACCAGCGGAGTGTTGCCGACGCAATCGGCGATGGTTGGGTACTGCAAGGTCATGGCGTATTCGCAATCCAGACTGCGGGGGCGCCTATCATACCGGCAAACGTGCGCAGGCCATATCACGCAAAGTAAGGGGCTTATGGCTTAAGGGAATAAGGGTGGGTTTTGTCGTGAATGTTAGGCCTCATCGCAGGCAAGCCCGCTCCCACAGGGGTCGGAGTTGATTACACGATTTGTGACAAACACACATCCACTGTGGGAGCGGGCTTGCCTGCAATGGCGTCATCACTGACACCGTCATCATCCGCCAGCAACCACATATTCAGCCGCAACCCTGCCCCGACATTCTCGGCCCACAAACGCCCACCCTGGCGCTGCACCGCATTTCTGGCAATGCTCAAACCCAATCCAAATCCACCATCCCCCGGCCGTGACCCATCGAGCCGGATGAACGGCGAAAAAATCCGTTCAAGCTCCTCGTCAGCCACCCCACCGCCCTCGTCCTCCAGCCACAAGTGCCAGAAATCGCCATCGCGCCGACCACCGAGCGTCACAACACCGCCCTTGGGGGAATGACGAATGGCATTGCGCAGAATATTTTCCAGCGCCTGGGCCAGGGTATTGAGATTGCCGCGCACCCAGCAGGATGCCTCCACCGCACAGTGCAACTGACCCGCCGGCCAGCCACTTTCATAACAGGCGTTTTCCGTGAGCATTTCCCACAAGGCCTGAACCTGGATCGCTTCATCGGGCAACGGCGCGCGCTCGGTGTCGAGCCAGGCGAGTTGCAGGGCGTCCTCGACCAGACGCTGCATGCCGTCGACTTCCCGGCCAATGCGCTCACGCAGTTGCCCCAGGTCCTGCTCGCTTTCGCTGGCCACCCGTAGCCGGCTCAGCGGCGTGCACAATTCATGGGACAGGTCGCGCAGCAGTTGCTGTTGCAGGGCCACCGTGCTTTGCAGGCGCTCGGCCATGTGATCGAAGGCCCGGCCCAGTTCACCCAGTTCATCCGCGCGGTTGGTAGTGCGACTCGATAAACGCACAGTCAGTTGGTCGGCGCGCCACGCGTTGGCCTGTTCGCGCAGGCTGTTCAACGGGACGACCAGCAATCGATAGAGCCCCACGCACAGCAGCAGGGTGAACAGCCCGGGAATCACCCCATTGGTGATCACCCGCCAAAACACCCGGTAGCGGCCGGGCATGAAACGCTGAGGCAGCTCCATCACCAGGCTGCCGGCGGACGGGTCGTTGGGAAATGGAATTTTCAGCCACGGCAAGCCCTGGTGACGCCGACTCACCGGCCAATCCAGACCACGCAAAAAAGTCAGGCGCTGGATTTCCTGATTGGCCAGCGGGTAGTTACTCAGGGATTGCAAGTCGGCGCCGATGACACCGACCCAGGTCGACTCGCGCTGGCCAACACGCTGCAACCAGGCATCAATGCCTGCGCTCTGCTGTTCATTCCACGCCCGCTCCGCCTCGGCGGCGTAGCGCGTCAGGGTGCCCCTGGCCTCGTCGGACAGGAACAGGTTTTTCTTTTCCATGTAGCGGCCCCAGGACCAGCTCAACCAGATCATCAGCAGACAGAACGCCACCAACAAGCAAGCCAGTTTCCAGAACAGTGAATGCCGACCCGGCACGTCAGACCATTTCATCGGCCGCACTCAATACATACCCCTTGCCCCAGACCGTACGCACTTCACGCTCGGTATAGCCGATAGCCTTGAGCTTGCGGCGAATCTGGCTGATGTGCATGTCAAGGCTGCGGTCATGGGGCGCATAACCGCGCTGCAATACCTGCTGATAAAGGAACGCCTTGCTCAGGACTTCACCACCGTTGCGATTCAATGTATCCAGCAACCGATATTCGCTGCGAGTCAGGCCGGCGGCATGCTCGCCCATAAAGCTGTCGCACAGTTCATCGTCGAAACGCAGGTTGTCCATCGCAGGGGCAGTCGTTGCCGGCGCTGGCCGCCGATCGAGCGCCACCCGCCGCAGGATCGCCTCGATGCGCACCCGCAGCTCGGCCATGCTGAAAGGTTTGGGCAGGTAATCGTCGGCGCCGAGGCGAAAGCCACTGATGCGATCCGCCTCTGCGCCCAGCGCCGACATCAGCACCACCGGCGTGGAATGGCTCTGGCGCAATTGGGTCAGCACCGCCAGGCCATCCAGCCCCGGCAACAGAATATCCATCAACACCACATCGAAGGCTTGCTGGCGCGCAATGGCCAACCCTTCCTGGCCGTTCTGGCACCAGGTCACCTGAAAACCGCAGCGCCCCAGATGCTCATGGACATAAGCACCAAGCACCAGATCGTCTTCGATGGAGAGGATGCGGGGATGACCAACAGAGATGGGAGTCATGAGTATCTGCAAATAATTCTCAGTCGCCGATTATTCAAGATTGCTTCGCCAGGGGCAACCCAAGGTTTGCCCCCCCGAGACCAAAGCGTTGAACTGGCCGATGAATGACGACATCAATTTTACGAAGATTGCCCGCATGCAAATCGCTACACTGCGCAGGTGGCACGTGCCGGACGTATGTGCAGGTCAATAAACAGCTGGATGCGGGAGAGATGCGTGCTCAAGAAACTGGGAATTAAAGGCCGCGTGCTATTGCTGACCCTGTTGCCGACCACCCTGATGGCGCTGGTTCTGGGCGGCTATTTCACCTGGATGCAGCAATCGGACCTGCAATCCCAACTCATGCAGCGCGGCGAAATGATTGCCGAACAGCTGGCACCGCTGGTGGCCCCGGCGATGGGTCGCAAAGACAACGACCTGCTGGAACGCATCGCCACCCAGTTCCTGGAACAAACCGACGTGCGCGCGGTGACTTTCCTCGCCCCCGACCGCACACCGCTGGCTCACGCCGGCCCGACCATGCTCAATCAGGCCCCTTTGGGCAGCGGTTCACAGCTGCTGCGCCGCAGTGGCAATGACGCCACGCGCTATCTGCTGCCGGTGTTCGGCAAGCACCGCAACCTGGCCGGCGACCTGATCCCCGATGAAGCCGACCGCCTGCTGGGCTGGGTCGAACTCGAACTGTCACACAGTGGTATGTTGCTGCGCGGTTACCGCAGTCTGTTCGCCAGCCTGCTGCTGATCGGCGCAGGCCTGGTCGGTGCGGCGCTGTTAGCCTTGCGCATGGGCCGGACCATCAACCGGCCATTGAGCCAGATCAAACAAGCCGTGGCACAGCTCAAAGACGGTCATCTGGAAACCCGCCTGCCACCCCTCGGCAGCCAGGAGCTGGATGAACTGGCGTCCGGCATCAACCGCATGGCCGGTACGCTGCAGAACGCTCAGGAAGAATTGCAAAACAGCGTCGACCAGGCCACCGAAGACGTGCGTCAGAACCTGGAAACCATCGAAATCCAGAACATCGAGCTGGACCTGGCCCGCAAGGAAGCCCTGGAGGCGAGCCGGATCAAATCCGAGTTTCTGGCCAACATGAGCCATGAAATCCGCACACCGCTCAACGGCATTCTCGGCTTCACGCACTTGCTGCAAAAAAGCGAATTGACCCCACGCCAACTCGATTACCTGGGCACCATCGAAAAATCCGCCGACAGCTTGCTGGGGATCATCAACGAGATTCTCGACTTCTCGAAAATCGAGGCCGGCAAACTGGTGCTCGACCATATTCCGTTCAACCTGCGCGACCTGCTGCAAGACACCTTGAACATCCTCGCCCCGGCCGCCCACGCCAAAGAACTTGAGCTGGTGAGCCTGGTTTATCGCGATACGCCATTGTCGCTGGTGGGCGATCCGCTGCGACTCAAGCAGATCCTCACCAACCTTGTGAGCAACGCGATCAAGTTCACCCGCGAAGGCACCATCGTCGCCCGGGCCATGCTCGAAGAAGAGCATGAAGACAGCGTGCAACTGCGCATCAGCATTCAGGACACCGGCATCGGCCTGTCGAATCAGGACGTGCGCGCCTTGTTCCAGGCCTTCAGCCAGGCCGATAACTCGCTCTCCCGGCAACCTGGCGGCACCGGTCTGGGGCTGGTAATTTCCAAACGCCTGATCGAGCAGATGGGCGGCGAGATCGGCGTCGACAGCACACCGGGTGAAGGTTCGGAATTCTGGATCAGCCTGAGCCTGCCCAAAGCCCGCGACGACGCCGAAGACCTGCCCGGCCCACCCTTGCTCGGACATCGGGTGGCGGTCCTGGAAAACCATGAGCTGGCCCGTCAAGCCTTGCAGCATCAACTGGAAGACTGCGGTCTGGTAGTCACGCCGTTCAACACTCTGGAAAGCCTGGCCAACGGCGTGACCGGCGCTCATCAGACCGATCAGGCTATCGGCCTGGCAGTGCTCGGTATTACCAGCAACGACATGCCGCCGGAGCGCCTCAACCAGCATGTCTGGGACCTCGAACACCTGGGCTGCAGAGTGTTGGTGCTGTGCCCGACCACCGAACTGACGCTGTTCCACCTCTCGGTGCCCAACCCCCATAGCCAGCTGCAGTCCAAACCGGCCTGCACGCGCAAACTGCGTCGGGCCCTGTCCGATATGGTCAACCCGCGCCAGCAGCGCAGCGACCCCGGCGAGCCGCTTTCCAGCCGCGCGCCGAAGGTCCTTTGCGTCGATGACAACCCGGCCAATCTGCTGCTGGTGCAAACCCTGCTCGAAGACATGGGCGCCAAGGTGCTCGCGGTGGAAAGCGGTTACGCCGCAGTCAAGGCCGTGCAGAACGAGACCTTCGACCTGGTGCTGATGGACGTGCAGATGCCCGGCATGGATGGCCGCCAAAGCACCGAAGCCATTCGTCAGTGGGAAAGCGAGCGGCATTGCACGCCACTGCCGATCGTCGCCCTCACCGCCCACGCGATGGCCAACGAAAAACGCGCGTTGCTGCAAAGCGGCATGGATGACTACCTGACCAAACCCATCAGCGAACGGCAACTGGCGCAGGTGGTGTTGAAATGGACCGGTCTGGCGTTGCGTAATCTGGGACCGGAGCGCTCCAGCGAAAGCAATAACGGTAATGAGTTGCAGGTGCTCGACCACGACGAGGGCCTGCGCCTGGCGGCCGGCAAGGCTGATCTGGCGGCGGACATGCTGGCAATGCTGCTGGCCTCCCTGGAGGCTGACCGCGAGGCCATCCGCGTGGCCCGTGAAGCCAATGACCAGAATGCCCTGATCGAGCGAGTCCATCGCCTGCATGGGGCGACCCGTTATTGCGGCGTCCCGCAACTGCGCGCCGCCTGCCAGCGCAGTGAAACCCTGCTCAAGCAACAGGACGCAAAAGCCCCCGGCGCGCTGGAAGAACTCGAACGAGCCATCAATCGACTGGCGGCCCAGGCGCGCATCAATGCCTGATGCAGCGCAATAACGCTGGGCACCTTGAAGGCTAAGCTCAAGACCTTGTAGCAGCTGCCGAACGCAGGCTTCGCCAGCTGCTACAGGTAACTTCCGGGAGGACAGCATGCGCA
The DNA here is from genome assembly GCF_031570575.1 of Pseudomonas sp. JL3. NCBI lineage: Bacteria > Pseudomonadati > Pseudomonadota > Gammaproteobacteria > Pseudomonadales > Pseudomonadaceae > Pseudomonas > Pseudomonas sp. JL3. Next base: position 12,012 of record NZ_JAKWJK010000010.1, on the reverse strand, counting down.
CGATTCTTTTCAGCAGCCAGACCTACGACCGCGACAGTTTTTTGAGCGCAGACCTGCCCGCCGGCATCGAGCTGCATTTTCAGCCGGCGCGACTGAGCCTCGATACGGTGGCGCTGGCGGAGCATCACGAAGTGGTCTGTGCCTTCATTAATGATGACCTCAGTGCTCCGGTACTCGAACGTCTGGCCGCGGGCGGCACACGCCTGATCGCTCTGCGCTCGGCCGGTTACAACCATGTCGACCTGGCGGTGGCCAAACGCCTGGGACTTTCGATTGTACGGGTTCCGGCTTACTCGCCTCACGCGGTGGCCGAACATGCGGTGGCGCTGATCCTGGCGCTTAACCGCCGCCTGCACCGTGCCTACAACCGTACTCGCGAGGGGGATTTCAGCCTGCACGGGTTGACCGGTTTCGACCTCGTGGGCAAGACCGTCGGCGTAGTCGGCACCGGGCAAATCGGCGCGACCTTCGCGAAAATCATGAACGGCTTCGGCTGTCGGTTGCTGGCCTGTGATCCTTACCCGAACCCGCAAGTCGAAGCGCTTGGGGCGCGCTACCTCAGCTTGCCGCAACTGCTGGCCGAGTCGCAGATCATCAGCCTGCATTGCCCGCTCAACGAACAGAGCAAACACTTGATCAACAGCGATTCACTGGCGCACATGCAGCCTGGCGCGATGTTGATCAACACCGGGCGCGGCGGTCTGGTGGACACGCCGGCGCTGATCGATGCGTTGAAGGACGGCCAATTGGGCTATCTGGGGCTGGACGTGTATGAAGAGGAGGCGCAGCTGTTCTTCGAGGATCGGTCCGACCTGCCGCTACAGGACGATGTGCTGGCGCGCCTGCTGACCTTTCCGAATGTGATCATCACCGCGCACCAGGCCTTCCTCACCCGCGAAGCCCTGGGCGCGATTGCCGCGACCACCCTGCAGAACATCGCGGCCTGGGCGGCCGGTTCGCCACAGAATCAAGTCGAGGGCTGACCGGCTCAGGCCTTGGACAAAAGAATCATCAGGGCCAGCCAGCCGAAGCCCAGCAAGCGTTGCCCCAGCGAATGCCCGCGACGCAGCAGGAACCAGACAAAAAACGGCGGCAGCAAGAAAATCATCAGTTTCAGCCAGAGTTCCACCGGACGCGGCCCGCCGGGCGCCGGTGCCGGGATCTGTGCCTCGACTTCGACTTTACGTTTGCGCCCGAAAGCGGCCGGGGTCACCCTGGGCACGCTCTCATTGGTCGGTAAACGCCCGAAAGAAAGAGGCGCCTGCGTAGGCGTTGCCGTCGACGTAGCCGCTTGCACTGCCACCGCAGGTGCACCGCAATGAATGCAAGCAGGCGCCTTGGAGCTGATGCGTTGCTTGCACTCAAAACATTCGATCAACGCCATTTCTGTTCCTTAGAGATGCAAAAGCGGCAGTGTGCCATGACTCGGCAGGTCATTTGAACCAGATCGAAGGTTACATGCCCGCGCCATGCTGCGTGCATGCCCGTGCTAGCATATCGCGCATATTTGGAGGACCCATGGTCGAACACGATTTCCGCTACAGCCTGATGAACCCGCAACACACCCTCACCGAATGCCGCGCCCTTGTGCCGGGGCGTTATCAAGTCACCGGCAACGGCGGCTCGATTCGTAATAACGACGTGCTGGTCGTGACCCTTAAAGGCAGCAAGGACTTGTCCATGCGCCTGACCGTCGAAACGGTTCGCCACCTGATCAATCCGCCGGGCCAATGGGTCGCGGTGGCCAGTGGTCCGGTGTTCGGCGAACTGGCGATCCACACCTGGAAAGTCAACTGCGACAGCTGCGCCAAAGAGCTGAGCTTTGAATTCGCGGTCGACGCCAAGTTGGGCAACAAGGCGGAAAAACCGGCGGCCACTGCGCGCATTGCCGAACTGGGCTGGACCACAGTCGGTGACAAGCACCTGTGCAAGAAGTGCCAGGAGCCTGCGTGATGAAACGCCTTGCTCTGACCGCCATGGCCGGCGCCAGCCTGTTGGGCTGTGCCGCCGAACCGGTGCAATTGCAACAAAATCGCAGCTACATTCTGGAATGGATCGGCGAGCGTCCGCTGATGGACTACAGCCATCTGACCATCACCCTCGATGAAGACGGTCGGGCCTATGGCAATGGCGGCTGCAACCACTGGTTCGCGCCGTATACCCTGGAAGGCGACAAGCTGAGCTTCGGCAAGATCGGCAGCACCCGCAAAATGTGTACGCCGGCGTTGATGGAGCAGGAAAAACGCTTCCTGCAGGCGCTGGAAAACGTGCAGCGTTGGGATGTATCACCGATCGACCAGATGCGCTTCTGGCCGGCGCAAGGCAAACCGTTGCGTTGGTGGCTTGAAGAGGGTTGATGCTCTCGCACCGATCGACTGATCGTTCCCACGCTCCACATGGGAATGCATCTAGTGACGCTCTGCGTCACAGGGACGCGGAGCGTCCCGGGCGGCATTCCCACGCAGAGCGTGGGAACGATCAAACAACTCAATTTTTAGCCTGCAACGCCTCAAGCTTCGCCATCACCCCCGCCGCCGTCTGCTCCCCCATCAACTGTTCCCGTACCTTGCCCTTGTCATCAATGATGTAAGTCACCGGCAACGCTTCACTGCGGGGCAATTCGAAAAGGTCGGCCGGGTCCTGGGCCAGCACGGTGAAGGCGATCCCCAGTTTCTCGCTGGCGCTTTTCAGCTCTTCGCCCTGCACATTGTCGAAGTTGACCCCGAACACCCCGATCTTCTTGCCCTTGAGCTGCTCGGCCAGCACGTTCAACTCGGGAATCTCGGTACGGCACGGGCCGCACCATTCGGCCCAGTAATTGAGCACCAGCCATTGTTTGTCCAGACGCTCGGCGGCGACTTTGTGACCGTTCTGGTCGACGCCATAGTCGTTGCCGCAGCCCCCCAGCAATAACGCTCCCAAGATCGCCAATGCCGCTGCCAGTCGCCTTGTCATGTCTCAATCCTTGTCAAAAATGGAATGCACCTGCGACCCATCGCCTCCCAAGGTTCTGGATTACGCGCCGCACAGTTAGAATAGCCGCCACTTTACGCAAGAAGCGACCCGCCCATGACCGATCTGACGCTTTATCACAACCCGCGCTGCTCGAAATCCCGCGGTGCGCTCGAATTGCTCGAAGCCCGTGGCCTGACGCCAACGGTAGTCCGCTACCTGGAAACCCCGCTGGACGCCGCGCAAATCCAGAGCCTGCTGAGCAAACTCGGCATCAGCGCCCGGCAATTGCTGCGCACCGGCGAGGACGAGTACAAAACGCTCAACCTGGCCGATAGCAATTTGAGCGAGGCACAATTGATCGCCGCCATCGCCGCACACCCGAAACTCATGGAGCGCCCGATTCTCGAAGTCGGCGACAAAGCCATCATCGGCCGCCCGCCGGAGAATGTGCTGGAGTTGCTGCCGTGAGCGCGCCGTACATTCTGGTGCTGTATTACAGCCGCAGCGGCTCGACCAATGAAATGGCCCGGCAGATTGCCCGTGGTGTCGAGCAAGCCGGCCTTGAAGCCCGATTGCGTACAGTGCCGGCGATTTCCAGTGAATGCGAAGCCGTGTCGCCGGACATTCCCGATGAAGGCGCGCTGTACGCCAGCCTCGACGACTTGAAGAACTGCGCCGGCCTGGCCCTCGGCAGCCCTACCCGGTTCGGCAACATGGCCGCACCGTTGAAGTACTTTCTCGATGGCACCAGCAACCTGTGGCTGACCGGCGCCCTGGTGGGCAAACCGGCCGGGGTCTTCACCTCCACCGCGAGCCTGCACGGCGGCCAGGAAACCACGCTGCTGTCGATGATGTTGCCGTTGCTGCACCACGGCATGCTGATCACCGGCCTGCCTTACAGCGAGTCGGCGCTGCTGGAAACCCGCGGTGGTGGCACGCCTTATGGCGCCAGCCATCACGCCGGTGCCGATGGCAAAAGTGGCTTGAATGAACACGAAGTTGCGCTGTGCCGAGCCTTGGGCCTGCGGTTGGCGAAGACTGCGCAAAAGTTGGTGAGCTGATATGGCCAAAAAGCCGAAGATTCTGCCTTCCATCGAATGGCTCGAACCGCGAGTACGGGCGATGCGCGTCATCAGCCTGCTGTGCTTTTTCGGCCTGGTGGGACTGCTCTGCGTCTACTATCTGGTGTTCGCCGATCTGCATGGCGCGCGGCCGTGGGTGATTCTGCTGATCGAACTGGTGCCGCTATTGTTGATGGCGCCGGGGATGATTGTCGGCAGCGCCCGCGGGCATTCGTGGATGTGTTTTGTGGTGAACCTGTATTTCATGAAGGGCGCATTGGCCGCGTATGACCCGAACCGGCAACTGTTCGGTTTACTGGAGATGGGCGCGAGCCTGGCGGTATTCTGCTCGGCCATGTTGTATGTGCGGTGGCGGTTTCAGTTGAACCGCAAGTTGGCGGGTGAAGGCGAGATTTCTGTCGCCTGATACACCACTATCGCGGGCAAGCCCGCTCCCACAGTGACCGGAGTCGTTCACAAATATTGTGCTCAAAACCATTACCTGTGGGAGCGGGCTTGCCCGCGAAGGGGTCGACTCGGTCTCAATGATTGACGGTGTAGGCCAGCATCATCGAAATCTGGCTCATCGGCCGCCCACCGCTCTCTTCGTGCCACTGGTTGAACGCATTTTGTACCGAGGCCAGGTCCCGCAAACTGCTCGGCACCTTGTCGACGATCTTCTGCGCACTCAGCGCCGCGACCACGTCGTAGCTCGGCACAAACGTGTCCTTGCCCACCATTCGCAAGAATCGCGGTGCCGATAACCCGCCCAACTGATGCCCGTGTTTTTTCAGGTAGGTCCACAAACCGACAATATCGGTCACCGGCCATTCGGCGATCAGGGCGCCAAAGCTGCCCTTCTCATGGGCCACGTCCAGAATGAACTGCGCGTTGCGCGGCACGCTCTTGAGCTTGCCCAAGTGGCGAATGATGCGCGCGTCCTGCATCAAGCGCTCCAGATGCTCGGCGCTCATCAGCACGACTTTTTCCGGGTCGAACTTGAAGAATACTTCTTCGAACGCCGGCCATTTGGCGTCCACCAGGCTGTGCTTGAGCCCGGCGCGGAATACCCGCAACGCCATGGTCGAGAGGTAGCGGTCGTCACTGATCTTGCGCAATTGCGCCGGGGTCTTGGGAACGGGCAGATGGGCTTCCAGTTCAGCCGCCGAACCGAAGCGGTTCAAGCAGTATTCGTTCAGCCACTTATAGTCGCGCATGCCCTCTCCTGAGGATTGAAGCGAAAAACCAACTGCGGGAGCGAGCCTGCTCGCGATGGCGCCGTATCAGTCAACACTGATGTGTCTGACAGAACGCTATCGCGAGCAGGCTCGCTCCCACACAATTTGTGTCAGAGATTGACCACGTTGACGAAGCGCGAAGCCGCGGTTTCATCGATCTTGAGGTTGGTGAAGTCAAACAGGTTGCGGTCTGCCAGTTGCGACGGGATCACGTTCTGCAAGCTGCGGAAAATGCTTTCGGTACGGCCCGGGGTCTTGCGTTCCCAGTCCTGCAACATCTCTTTAACCACTTGGCGTTGCAGGTTTTCCTGGGAGCCGCAGAGATTGCACGGGATGATCGGGAATTGCTTGAAATCCGAATAGGCCTGAATGTCTTTTTCGTTGCAGTAGGCCAGCGGGCGGATCACCACGTTGCGACCGTCGTCGGCACGCAGCTTCGGCGGCATGGCCTTGAGCGAGCCGTTGAAGAACATGTTCAGGAAGAACGTCTCGACGATATCGTCGCGATGGTGACCGAGGGCCATTTTGGTCGCGCCGATTTCATCGGCAAAGGTGTACAGCGTGCCGCGACGCAGGCGCGAGCACAGTGAGCAGGTGGTTTTGCCTTCCGGGATCAGCTCCTTGACCACCGAATAGGTGTCTTTCTCGACGATGTGGTACTCGATGCCCAGTTCTTTGAGGTAAGCCGGCAGCACGTGCTCGGGAAAACCTGGCTGCTTCTGGTCCATGTTCACGGCCACGATCTCGAACTTGATCGGGGCGACCTTCTGCAAATGCATCAGCACGTCGAGCATGGTGTAGCTGTCCTTGCCACCGGACAGGCAGACCATGACCTTGTCACCGTCTTCAATCATGTTGAAATCGGCGACAGCCTCACCGGCCTGGCGGCGCAGGCGCTTTTGCAGTTTGTTCTGGTTGACCGTAAGAGTGCCCATGACGCGAAATCCGTGAGGTGTGACGAAAGGTCGGCATTTTACGCAAAAACCCTTTCGGGGCGAAGAGCCCGAATTTTTCAAAGAAATTATGCGCCATCGCACCCTCTGTAGCAGCTGGCGAAGCCTGCGTTCGGCGGCGAAGCCGTCGTCAATCAAGTCTATGCGGTTTGCCTGACACACGGAGGTGGATGGTTTACGACGGCTTCGCCGCCGAACGCAGGCTTCGCCAGCTGCTACAGAACAGACCCGACGGCGATTAACAGGTTTGTTTACAGCGCGATTTGCTCTAAGCCCCTCGCACTATTACCGGTAACTCCTTTCTATACTGCGGCATAAGGTCGCACACATATTCAGACCTGTACTTACCTGGCCACTTTGGCCCGTAAGCGCTCCGCTGGGGGGCGATGGCAACAACAAGAGGAGTGACTGGCATGATCCATCACGTAGTGGGGCTCTTCACCCACCCTGACCAGGAATGGAAAGAAATCCGTGGCGACCAGGAGGAAAGCATCAGCCACATGTACCTCACGCACACCCTGATTCTGGCGGCGATCCCTGCCGTATCGGCGTTTATCGGCACCACGCAGGTCGGCTGGGTCATTGGTAATCGAGCGCCGGTCATGCTGACCATGGAAAGTGCGCTATGGATGACCATCATGTCGTACCTGGCGATGCTCGGCGGTGTCGCGGTGATGGGCGCGTTCATCCACTGGATGGCCCGCACCTATGACGCCAACCCAAGCCTGGCGCGCTGTGTCGCCTTCGCCACCTACACGGCAACTCCGCTGTTCATCGGTGGTCTGGCGGCGTTGTATCCGCACATGTGGCTGGGCATGATCGTCGGCACCGCGGCCATCTGCTACACGGTGTACCTGCTGTATGTGGGTTTGCCGACGTTCATGAACATTCCATCGGATGAGGGATTCCTGTTTTCAAGCTCGGTGCTCGCCGTAGGACTGGTGGTGCTGGTGGCGATCATGGCATTCACAGTGATTGTCTGGGGACTTGGCGTGGGGCCGGTCTATACCAATTAGCAACACACCCACCAAAAACAAGATCTGCCAACACAGGCCGCCGCAAGGCGGCCTTCTAATGCTCAAGGATAGAAAACGGTGACGACCATTCGGCGCCTCGGCGATTCGCAACTCCCGAGGGTTGCGGCATACTCGACGTCTCTGGAGATCCATCAAGCATGCCCGAGCAACTCAATACCCGCGTCGAAGACTGTTACCAACTAGCTGAATCCTTTTTCAAACGACCTTTCAAACGCCCCGTGGTGAGCCTCAAGCTGCGCGGGCAAAAAGCCGGTGTCGCGCATTTGCACGAGAACCTGCTGCGCTTCAATCCGCAGCTGTACCGGGAAAACACCGAAGACTTTCTCAAGCAGACCGTGGCGCATGAAGTCGCGCACCTGATCGCCCATCAACTGTTCGGCGACCGCATCCAGCCTCACGGCGAAGAGTGGCAACTGATCATGCGCGGTGTTTACGAACTGCCGCCCAATCGCTGCCATACCTACGACGTCAAACGCCGCAGCGTGACGCGCTACATCTACAAATGCCCGTGCGCCGACAGCGATTTCCCGTTTTCGGCCCAGCGTCATGGTTTGGTGCGGCAGGGGCGGCGGTATTTGTGTCGGCGGTGCAGAAGCACATTAGTGTTTAGTGGGGAGATGCGGGTCGAATAACCCATGATCGTTCCCACGCTCCGCGTCACAGTGGACGCGGAGCGTCCATGGCGGCATTCCCACGCGGAGCATGGGAACGATCAATCAACTCACTACTTTCGCCATACGCAACTCTTCGATGCGCTCAACACTAAACCCCAACTCCCCCAACACGTGATCCGTATGCTCACCCAGCCCCGCCCCGATATGCCGCGGCTCTGGCAACCCATCCGAAAACTTCAACGGGCAAGCCATCTGTGCCTGAGTCGAACCATCGCCCCTCGGCACCTGAGTGACCAATTCCCGCGCCTTCAATTGCGGATGTCGCACCGCTTCGCCCAGGCTCAACACCGGTTCGACGCACGCATCGACCCCGGCAAACAGCTCACACAACTCGGCAAAGTCGTATTTCTCGAATTCAACTTTCAAAGCCTCCTTGAGCGCCTGTTGCCGGGCCGGTTCGGGCGCCAACCCTTGGGCCGCCAGTTCCGGCCGGCCCAGCGCCGTGCAGAGTTGTTGCATGAACGCCGGCTCCAGACTGCCCACCGACAACCAGCGTCCATCGCGCGAGCGGTAGTAGTCGTAGAAGCTGCCACCATTGAGCATCTGATTTTCCCTGCCCGGCTCCATGCCACAGGCCAGGTACCCGGCACCGGCCATGGCATTCAGGCTGAAGGCGCAGTCGGTCATGCTCACATCCAGATGCTGCCCCTGCCCGGTCTGCTGTCGCGCGATCACCGCCGCCAGCAGGCCGATCACCCCGTGTAGCGAGCCACCGGCGACATCCGCCACCTGCATGCCCAACGGCACCGGCCCGCTGTCGGCACGACCGGTGTAGCTCGAAAGCCCCGCCAACGCCAGGTAGTTGATGTCGTGGCCGGCGCGATCCTTGTAGGGGCCGGTCTGGCCATAACCGGTGATCGACACATAAATCAGCTTCGGGTTGATCGCCTTCAAGGCTTCATACCCCAAACCGAGCCGGTCCATCACGCCGGGACGAAACTGCTCCAGCACGATGTCGTGGTCCTGCAGCAATTGCTTGATCACCTCCAGCGCCTCGGGCTGCTTGAGGTCCAGGGCCAGGCTGCGCTTGTTGCGATTGAGGTACGCGTGGCTGGCCGACACGCCTTGATCATGCGGCGGCAATACTCGCAGCAGGTCCATGCGGGTCGGCGATTCGATGCGCAGCACCTCGGCGCCCATGTCTGCCAGCAGCAACGAGGCGAACGGCCCCGGCAGCAGTGTCGAGAAATCCAGAATCTTGAGTGATGCCAGTGGACCGAGCATAAGTGTTCTCCCGTGCGATCCCCCAAGCCTAGGCAGCCGAGGACATTGCAGCAATCACCTTATGTGTCAGTGGCGGTGACCGTTGCGCTCAAATCGCAGGCATGAAAAAACCCGCCGAAGCGGGTTTTTCATGCAGCCAGAGTACTTACTTGACGCCAGCCGGGGTTGGGCCTTCAGCCACGCCCAGGTCATCTTCTTCGCGAGTATCGGAGATACCGCGACCGCCAGAAGCCAGCTCGACTTGCAGTTTGTCTTCGTCCAGCTCTTTCACCCACTTGGCAACCACGAGGGTGGCCACGGCGTTACCAACAAGGTTGGTCAGCGCACGGGCTTCGGACATGAAGCGGTCGATACCGAGGATCAGCGCCAGGCCGGCCACCGGCAGAGTACCCACGGCCGACAGGGTGGCTGCCAGCACGATGAAGCCACTACCAGTCACACCCGCCGCACCTTTGGAGGACAACAGCAGCACCAGCAGCAAGGTGATCTGGTGAGTCAGGTCCATCGGCGTATCAGTCGCCTGAGCGATGAACACAGCCGCCATGGTCAGGTAGATCGACGTACCGTCGAGGTTGAACGAGTAGCCAGTCGGGATCACCAGACCCACAACCGATTTCTGCGCACCCAGGCGTTCCATCTTGATCAGCATGCGTGGCAACGCGGATTCCGAAGAGGAAGTGCCCAGCACGATCAGCAGTTCTTCACGGATGTAGCGAATCAGTTTGACGACGCTGAAACCGTGCGCGCGGCAGATGGCGCCCAGTACAACGAGCACAAACACGATGCAGGTGATGTAGAAGCAGATCATCAACTGACCCAGTTGCACCAGCGAACCGACACCGTAGGCACCGATGGTGAAAGCCATCGCACCGAACGCGCCGACTGGAGCGAGCTTCATGATCATGTTGATGATGTTGAACATCACGTGAGCAAAGCGATCGATGAAGTCCAGCACCGGTTTGCCGTAGGCACCCAGGCGATGCAGGGCGAAACCGAAGATCACCGAGAACATCAGCACTTGCAGGATGTCGCCGTTGGCGAAGGCGCCGACGATGGTGTTAGGGATCACGTTGAGGACAAAAGCAATGATGCTCTGGTCTTTACCGGCCGAGATGTAGCCAGCGATTTTGCTGGTGTCCAGGGTCGTCACGTCGATGTGCATGCCGGCGCCCGGTTGCACGACGTTGACCACGACCAGACCTATCAGCAAGGCAATGGTGGAGACGATTTCGAAGTACAGCAGCGCATAGCCGCCTGTCTTGCCGACCGATTTCATGTTCTGCATGCCGGCGATACCACTGACGACGGTACAGAAGATGATCGGTGCGATGACCATTTTGATCAGTTTGATGAACCCGTCACCCAGCGGCTTGAGGGCTACACCGGTCTGCGGGTAGAAGTGACCGAGCAGGATGCCGATAGCGATGGCAACGATCACCTGGAAGTACAGGGATTTATACAGTGGCTGACGAGTCGTCATTGCAAAGTTCCTCAAGAGTGCCTCAGAACAACATCCATCTGTTGTCCCTGACACCTCAATTGCGAACCCTCCTGCACTGGAGGGATTTGTTTTGTCGAGCTGCGCTACGGCAGACCTCTGCGGCTTGTATCGCAAGCCTCGTGCCACCTTCGGAAAAAAACCTGCCAGCCTTGTGACATCAAGGGTTACAGGTTTTTTTGGGTCGCTAACCAGTCACAACGATGTGGCGGATTTCCGCCCACCAGCCAAACCTCGTCCTGCAATTTGGCGGATATCCGCCTTGTCCATCCTCGACGGGCACCGCTACCATCCATTGCTCAGTGGACGGACCTGCTCCCTATGCGCGAACGCACCATCGCCAGCCATTTCGCCCGTGCCGCCCTCGGTGGCGCGCGCCGGCGTGGCTACGACTATTCGAGTCTGTTGCAGCAACTGGGGATCAGCCCCGAGTTGCTTGAGGAGCCGCGCGCCCGAATCGCGCCCGAGCAGTTCGCCCGATTGATCCAGGGGCTGTGGCTGGCTCTGGACGACGAATACTTGGGCTTTGGGCAGGCACCGAGCAAACCCGGCAGCTTCGCGATGATGTGCCACGCGGTGATCCATTGCCGCACGCTGGAGAAAGCGCTCAATCGCGGTTTATTGTTTTACAGCCTGTTCCCCGGCGCGCCGCGTCTGACGCTGAGCCGCGAAGGCGACATGGTTCGCCTGAGCCTGGACGATTCGCCGCTGTGGGACCCGGACCATTTCCTTAGCGAAAGCCTGTTGGTGATCTGGCATCGGTTCGGCAGCTGGCTGATTGGCCAGCGCATTCGTCTGGAGCAGGCCACGTTCAGCTACCCGAGGCCCGAACACGGGGCCGAATACGACTTGCTGTTTTCCTGCCCGCTGAGCTTTTCCACCGTAAAGAGCACAACGGCGCAAAGCAGTCTGCTATTTCACAGTCGCTACCTGAATATGCCGCTGTTGCAGGACGAACGAACCCTCAAGCACTTTCTCGAGCGCTCCCCCGCCGACCTGCTATCGCGCCCCGATGAAGGCGACAGCCTGAGCAGCCAATTGCGGCGCTTGCTCAGCCGCGACAGTGCGCGCTGGCCGGACCTGGAAGCCGTGGCCGCGCACCTGCACGTCAGCCCGCAAACCTTGCGTCGGCATTTGCGCGAAGAAGGCACCAGTTTTCAGGAATTGAAGGACCAGTTGCGTCGGGACATTGCGATTTATCATTTGGGACGGGCGGATCTGTCGTTGCAACAGATTGCCGAGCAACTGGGGTTTTCCGAGCCGTCGGCGTTTCACCGGGCGTTCAAGAAGTGGACGGGGTTGACGCCGGGGGCCTATCGGGCGCAGGAGAGCTGATCGTTCCCACGCTCTGCGTGGGAATGCAGCCCGGGAC